>JAGOVA010000094.1 GCA_018061005.1 Sterolibacterium sp.
GTGTTCCATGTGAATGGCGACGATCCCGAGGCGGTCGCCCTGGTGGCGCGTCTGGCGCTGGATTTCCGCAAGGAATTCAAGTAGGATGTGGTCATCGACCTCATCTGTTTCCGCAAGCTCGGCCATAACGAGCAGGATGAGCCGATGGTGACGCAGCCGCTGATGTACAAGAAGGTGGCCGCGCATCCGGGGACGCGCAAGGTGTATGCGGATCGACTGGTCAGCCAGGGGGTTCTTCAGGCCGATGAACCGGCACAGATGATCAAGGATTTCCGTGCAGCACTCGATGAAGGCCGGGTGATTGAAAGCCCGGTGCTATCCGATTATCAGCGTAAGCATGCGGTCGACTGGACGCCTTTTCTCAATCAGGAATACACCGATACCTGCAACACCAAAGTACCGCTGGCTGATCTAAAACGGCTGGCCGCGCGGGTGACGGATGTGCCCGAACACTTCACACTCCATTCGCGCGTCCAGAAAATCATCGATGATCGCAAGGCGATGGGTAACGGCAAGCATCCGATCGACTGGGGGATGGGCGAAACGCTGGCTTATGCCGCCTTGCTGGTGGAAGGCTATGGTATTCGCGTTTCGGGTGAAGACTCCGGACGGGGGACGTTCTTCCATCGTCATGCCGTGTTGCACGACCAGAACCGCGAACGCTGGGATGCGGGAACCTATGTGCCCTTGCAACACATCCAGGAAAAGCAGCCGCCTTTCGTGGTCATTGATTCGGTGCTTTCCGAAGAAGCCGTGCTGGCGTTTGAATATGGTTATTCGACCACGGAGCCGAATGAGCTGGTGGTCTGGGAAGCGCAGTTCGGCGATTTTGCCAATGGCGCGCAGGTGGTGATCGATCAGTTCATCACTTCGGGCGAGGCCAAGTGGGGTCGCTTGTGTGGCCTGGTGATGTTGCTGCCGCATGGTTACGAAGGCCAGGGGCCGGAGCATTCTTCGGCACGTCTGGAACGCTACATGCAGCTGTGTGCTGAGCACAACATTCAGGTTTGTGTGCCGTCGAACCCCGCGCAAATCTTCCACCTGCTGCGTCGTCAGATGCTGCGGAAAATCCGCAAGCCACTGGTGGTCATGACACCGAAGTCGCTGCTGCGTCACAAGGATGCCATTTCCTCGCTGGATGATCTGGCCAGTGGCAGTTTCAAGCCGCTGATTGGCGAGACGGATGAACACGATCCGAAGAAGGTCAAGCGCATCGTGCTGTGCTCGGGCAAGATTTATTACGATCTGGCCAGTGCGCGCCGCGAGAAGAAGCCGACGGATATGGATATCGCCCTGCTGCGCGTCGAACAGTTGTACCCCTTCCCGGCCAAGGCGTATGCCGCCGAACTGAAGAAATATCCGAACGCCAAGGAAGTTGTCTGGTGTCAGGAAGAGCCGCTCAATCAGGGTGCCTGGTATTCCTCGCGTCATCATTTTGTCGCCGGGCTGCGCGAAGGCCAGAGCCTGCATGTGGTGGGTCGTCCGTCGGCCGCTTCACCGGCGGTGGGCTATTCATCCAAACATAACGCGCAGCAGCGCACCGTCATCGAGACCGCCCTGGGCAGCAGCAAGCTCAAGGGTGTTGCAGAGTAATTCCGGAGAGCCGTCATGCTAATTGAAGTCAAAGTACCGCAATTGTCTGAATCCGTGGCAGAAGCCACGCTGGTGAATTGGCACAAAAAGGCCGGCGAAGCGGTTGGGCGCGACGAGAATCTCGTCGACATCGAAACCGACAAGGTGGTGCTGGAATTGCCTGCGCCGAATGCGGGCGTTGTCAGCAAGATCCTCAAGGGGGATGGGGCCACCGTGGTCAGCGGTGAAGTCGTTGCGCTGATCGACACGGAAGCTGCGGTTGCCACGGTTGCATCTTCGTCTGCCGCCGAACCTGTAGCATCGGCTCCGGTAGCATCTCCGGCATCGGCCGCCGCGGTCATGCCGTCGGCACGCAAGCTGATGGCGGAGCAGGGGGTGGATGCGGCAACGGTCACGGGAACGGGACGGGGCGGGCGCATTACCAAAGGCGACGTGCTGGGAGCGTCGTCGCCTGCCAGTGCTGCTCCGGCTGCAGCCGCGACAACGGCGGCGCAGCCCAAAGCGTTGCTGGCACAACCGGTGGCCGTCAGCCTCGATGCCGTGCTGGGTGAACGTCCAGAGCAACGTGTGCCGATGTCACGCTTGCGTGCGCGGATTGCTGAACGGCTGGTGCAGTCACAATCGACCGCTGCGATCCTGACCACCTTCAACGAGGTGAACATGGCGCCGGTGATGGAATTGCGGAATCGTTACAAGGACAAGTTCGAGAAGGAACATGGGGTCAAACTGGGCTTCATGTCGTTCTTCGTCAAGGCGGCGGTGGCGGCACTCAAGCGTTATCCGGTGCTCAATGCCTCGGTGGATGGCAACGATATCGTCTATCACGGGTACTTTGATATCGGTATTGCCGTGGGTAGCCCGCGTGGTCTGGTCGTGCCCATCCTGCGCGACGTGGATCAACTCTCACTGGCCGAAATCGAAAAGAAGATTGCCGAGTTCGGCAACAAGGCCAAAGATGGCAAACTGACGATCGAAGATCTGACCGGCGGCACGTTCTCGATTTCCAACGGCGGCGTGTTCGGCTCGATGCTATCGACGCCCATCATTAACCCGCCGCAATCGGCCATTCTGGGGGTGCATGCCACCAAGGATCGGCCGGTGGTCGAAAATGGCCAGATCGTTATCCGCCCCATCAACTATCTGGCCATGTCTTACGATCATCGCATTATCGACGGTCGCGAAGCGGTGCTGGGTCTGGTCGCCATGAAGGATGCGCTGGAAGATCCGGCGCGTCTGTTGCTGGATCTGTGAGGGAGTCATCATGTCCAATCAATTTGATGTGGTGGTCATTGGTGCGGGTCCCGGCGGTTATGTGGGCGCGATCCGTGCCGCTCAACTGGGTTTCAAGGTGGCCTGCATCGAGTCGGAAAGTTACGCCGATCCAAAGGGTGAGGTGCGCCTGGGCGGAACCTGCCTGAACGTCGGTTGTATTCCGTCGAAAGCCTTGCTGCAGTCGTCGGAGCTTTTTGATCAGGCGGGCCATTCTTTTGTCATGCACGGCATCAGTGCTGAAAACGTCAAGATGGACGTGGCGACGATGATCCGGCGCAAGGAAAACATCGTCACCCAGCTGACCACCGGTATTCGTGGCCTGTTCAAGAAGAACAAGGTGACGCTGCTGGCAGGCCACGGCAGCTTTGCTGGGCGTGAGGGTGAGTATTGGCAGATCAGCGTTAAAAGTAAGGAAAAGTCAGAAACCGTGCTGGCCAGGCATGTGATTGTGGCGACCGGCTCACGGCCGCGCCATCTGGACGGCATCCCGGTGGATAACAAGCTGGTCTGCGATAACGCGGGCGCGCTCTCGTTCGATGCGATACCCAAACGTCTGGGCGTCATCGGCGCAGGGGTCATCGGCCTTGAGCTGGGTAGTGTCTGGAAGCGTCTGGGCGCACAGGTCGATATCCTCGAAGCGATGCCGGATTTTCTCGCGGCAGCTGATCAGGCGGTGGCCAAGGAAGCGTGGAAAGTCTTCACCCGCAAGCAGGGCTTGAACATCCATCTGGGCATCAAGCTCGGCAAGGTCACTGTTGGCAAGAAGGGCGTGGCGGTTGAATACGAAACCGATGAGGGCATGCAGACGCTCGAATGCGACAAACTGATTGTGTCGGTTGGCCGTTTGCCCAATACCGAAGGCCTGGGCTGCGAACAGGTGGGGCTGGCACTCGATGAACGCGGCCGTATCCAGATCGACTCGCATTGCCGCACCAATCTTGAAAATGTCTGGGCGGTCGGCGATGTCGTCCCCGGCCCGATGCTCGCGCACAAGGGCATGGATGAAGGGGTCATGGTGGCTGAGTTGATCGCCGGTCAGGCGGGGCACATCGACTACAACGCGATCCCTTGGGTGATTTATACCCACCCGGAAATTGCCTGGGTTGGCAAGACCGAAGAGCAGTTGAAGCGCGATGGCGTGACTTATCGCATCGGCCAGATTCCCTTTGCCGCGAATGGTCGTGCGCTGGGTCAGGGCGACACCACCGGCTTCGTCAAGATGATTGCGGATGCCAAAACGGATCGTGTCCTCGGCGTGCATATCATCGGCAACAATGCTTCCGAGCTGATCGCTGAAGCGGTGGCGGCGATGGAGTTTGGTGCGGCATCGGAAGACATCGCCCGCATTTGCCACGCGCATCCGACACTCTCTGAGGTCATGCACGAAGCCGCATTGGCGGTCGATAAACGACCGCTGCATTTCTAAAACGATCAGCCGCCGGGGACATCGCTGTGCCTTACCGTATTCTGAATGTCCCGAAAAACGGCATGATCGATGCCTTCGAGGCCGCGCTCAAAGAGCGTGGCAGCGTGGCCGATCCAGCGCAGCAACTGGCGGCTGATCGCTTGCAGGCGTTCTATGATGGCCTGATTTCCTTCAAGGCTTCACGCCGCAATGCCTTGCGTAAGCTGCTGGTTCATCCGGCATTGCCGCGCGGGGTCTGGTTCTGGGGTGGCGTGGGGCGCGGCAAGAGCTTTCTGATGGATTGTTTCTATGCCGCCGTACCTTATCAGCGCAAACGGCGGGTGCATTTTCATGCTTTCATGCGCGAGGTGCACGCGCGGCTGAATGAGTGCAGAAATGAGCCCGATCCGCTGGCACAGGTGGCCGCACAGGTCGCCCGGGAAACCCGCCTGCTGTGTTTCGACGAGTTTCATGTTTCTGACATTGCCGATGCCATGATCCTCGGACGGCTGATGCAGGCACTCTTCGATGCCGGTGTGATCTTCTGTATCACCTCCAACTATCCGCCGGAAGGCTTGTATCCGAATGGCTTGCAACGTCAGCTGTTCCTGCCAGCCATCGCGCTGCTCAAGGAAAAGCTCGATGTCATCGAGGTGGATGCCGGCATCGATTACCGTTTGCGGACGCTGACCCAGGCTGAAACCTTTCTGGTGCCGGATGACGCCGAATCACAGCGCAGGATGCTCGACACATTCCGCCAGCTGGCCGGCGGTGAAGGACATGGTCGTTCGATCGAACTGCAAGGGCGCGAGGTGCAGCCCCTGCGTCGCGCACCGGGGGTGATCTGGTTCGACTTTGCCACCTTGTGCGGTGGCTTTCGCTCGCAGAACGACTATCTTGATCTGGCGCAGCGTTTTCACACGGTGTTTCTTTCCGCTATTCCGCGCATGACGGCCGAACAGGCCAGCGAGGCGCGCCGTTTTACCTGGCTGGTGGATGTGCTCTACGACGGTCGTGTTAAATTCATTGCCAGTGCCGCCTGCCCGGCCGACGAACTCTATGTCGCCGGCACGCAGGCCAGCGAATTTCATCGCACGGTGAGCCGTTTGATTGAAATGCGCACCCATGAATATCTGGCCAGCGAACATCGGCGGGAGGATGTCGTGACCCGTGCCGAAGCCTGAGCGGAGCCTGAGCGTTATTGCAGGATAACTCGGGTAGAATCGCCGCATTGCTGCTCACTCGTGGGAGAAGCACTTGCTGAAAATAGGCCAATCCGCTCCGTTGTTTACCTTGTTTGATGCCGACATGGAGTCGTTTTCATTGGCCTCATTGCATGGCAGCAAGCATGTGGTGCTGTTTTTTTATCCGCATGATGGCCTGCCACTGGGGACGCGTGAAGCCATCGACTTCAGCGATCATGAGGATGATTTCACGCGGCTGGATTGTGTAATTCTGGGCGTGAGTCGCGATGATTGTCTGTGCCATGCTGAATTTCGCGACCGGCATGGTCTGTCGGTTCGCCTGCTGGCGGACGACGAAGGCGAAGTCAGCCAGTTATATGGTGTCTGTCGTATGGAAACCCGGGAAGGGCGGCAACAGCCTTGTGCCGTGAATTCCACCTTTATCATCGACAGTCGTGGCATTTTGAGTCACGCACTGTACGATATCAAACCCCGCGGCCATGCCGCTGAAGTATTGCAACTCGTCAAAAAATTGGAGAAACCATGCAAATTGCAAAAAATACCGTCGTAACCATGTCTGTTATACACATCTCG
>JAGOVA010000040.1 GCA_018061005.1 Sterolibacterium sp.
CGCACGCCGGATCAGCCATGTATTCCTGATGGACGTGCCCACCTACCCGCGTCCGCTGATGATTACCGATGCGGCCATCAACGTGGAGCCCTGCCTGGAAGACAAGGCCGACATCATCCAGAACGCCATCGACCTCGCACACATGCTGGGCACGCCGGTGCCCAAGGTGGCCATTCTTGCCGCCGTTGAAACGGTGAACCCCAAGATGCGTGCCACACTCGACGCAGCGGCACTGTGCAAAATGGCAGATCGTGGCCAGATTACCGGCGGGTTGCTGGATGGTCCGCTGGCTTTTGACAACGCCATCTCTCTGGTCGCCGCCAAAACCAAAGGAATCCAGTCGCCGGTAGCCGGTCAGGCCGATATTCTCGTCGTGCCAGATATCGAATCCGGCAACATGCTCGCCAAACAGCTCGAATATCTGGCCGACGCACTGCCCGCCGGCGTGGTTCTTGGCACCCGCGTGCCCATTGTCCTCACCAGCCGCGCCGATACCGCCGAAACCCGTACGACCTCCTGCGCCATTGCCGTAGTCATGGCACATGCCCGACGCAATCTGGCTGCAACTGCGCCTGGCTGTTGAAGCGGAAGCGGCAATCCATTATTGAACTCCGTCACCAAGGACGATCACCATGCGCGACGCACTGCTGATACTCAATGCAGGCTCATCTTCCATCAAGTTTGCCTTGTTCGGCTGCGCGTCAGCGGCAGTGACCGCAACAGAAAGCACGACAATTAGGGACGAAATCTCATCCCGGCCGCTGTTTTCCGGGCAAATCGACGGCATCGGGGCAGCGGCCGGACAACAGCAACTCAAGGTTCGTGATGCCACAGGGCAGATCGTCACCCAGCGTCCCCTGACCGATGCGCCCAAAGACGCAGCCGGTCAGCATCGGCACGCACTGGATTGCCTGCTAGGCTGGCTCGATGCCCATCGTGAAGGCATGCAGGTGATTGCCGTTGGCCACCGCGTGGTGCATGGCGGCGCGCGTTACGCGCATCCGCTCTTGCTCAATGCAAGCATCCGTCAGGAACTGACAGAATTCATCCCGCTCGCCCCGTTGCACCAGCCTTACAATCTCGATGCGATTCGCGTCATCGCCGACCTGCTGCCCGATCTACCACAAGTGGCCTGCTTCGATACCGCCTTTCACACCACCCAGTCTCCCCTCGCCTGCCAGTTTGCCCTGCCCCGCGCCATCACCGCCCTGGGCGTGCGGCGTTACGGCTTTCACGGCATTTCTTACGAATACATCGCCGAAACCCTGAAACACCACCTGCCCCCCGCACTGGCGCAAGGACGTGTAATCATCGCCCATCTGGGCAACGGCGCCAGCCTGTGTGCCCTGCACGAAGGGCGGAGCGTCACCACCAGCATGGGCTTCACCGCCCTCGATGGGCTAATGATGGGAACCCGCACCGGCAATCTCGATCCCGGCGTACTGCTGTATCTGATGGATTATCAAGGGATGGACAGTGCCTCGCTCACGCGCATGCTCTACAAGGAATCCGGGCTGCTGGGCGTTTCCGGCATTTCCCAGGATATGCGGACACTCCTCGATTGCGCGGCCGAACGCCCCGAAGCCCGCGAGGCCATCGATCTCTTCTGCTACCGGATACAACGCGAAATCGGCTCGCTGGCCGCCGCACTGGGTGGCCTGGATGCACTGGTCTTTACTGGCGGTATCGGCGAACATGCCGCCCCTGTGCGCGCCCAGATCTGCACGGGATCGCGCTGGCTGGGTGTCGAACTGGATACAGCGGCCAACCATGGCGCCAACCACAGTGCCAACGGCCAGGAATTCACCTGCATTTCCACGCCGACCGCAGATGTCAAGGCCTTTGTCATCGCCACCAATGAAGAGTGGATGATTGCCCGACACACCGCCAACTGCCTCCGTCCTCACCACAAAAAAGCCGCAACAGACTGAATTTTCACTGTTTTTTACCATCTATAACCTACCATATATAGTGGCACGAAGCTTGCTGAACCACTAGACGCACTCGTAAGCCATTGTTTTTATTCAATGTGAAATTTTTTTCTTTCCTTTGAAAAAAACCCCGGGTATTCTTCCGCACCTTGTCCAACTCACGCGGGAATACCATGACGACAAAAGCCACCGCCAACGCAGCTGAAAAACTTCAGCTGACGCCCCATACCCAGGCTCCAGCGCCCCTGCCCCAGGAAATTTCTGGCGAGGTGCTGCTTGAAAAATACGCCAAGGGTCATGAAGCCGATGTCGGTGAAGTTCGTCAACGCGTGGCGCACGCGCTGGCCGCAGTGGAAACCGAAGACAAACGTCCGCATTGGGAAAAGCTGTTCGAGGAAGCCCAGGGGCATGGTTTCGTTCCGGCCGGTCGTATCAACTCAGCCGCAGGTACCGACCTGTGCGCCACGCTCATCAACTGCTTCGTGCAACCGGTGGGCGACTCGATCTCGGAAGCCTCCGATGGCCGCCCCGGTATTTATACCGCCTTGCAGCAGGCTGCCGAAACCATGCGGCGCGGAGGCGGGGTGGGCTACGATTTTTCTTCAATCCGCCCGGTTGGCGCGCACGTCAAAGGCACGCAATCCCGTGCCTCTGGCCCGGTTTCCTACATGCGTGTGTTCGACCGCTCCTGCGAAACGGTCGAGTCCGCCGGTTCGCGGCGGGGCGCGCAAATGGGCGTGCTGCGCTGCGACCACCCGGATATCGAAGAATTCATCCACGCCAAAGACAAGGGCGATCTCACCAATTTCAACATTTCCATCGGCGTGACCGATGAGTTCATGCGCGCAGTTGAAACAGACGGTGAAGTGGAACTGACGCACAAGGCCAAGCCCGCCGTCGATATCCTCGCGGCAGGCGCCTATCAGCGCGAGGAAGAAGTGAAAGAACTGACTTCGACCAAGCCACAGAAAGATGCCTCAACCGATCACGCAGCGGGGCTGTGGGTCTATCGCAAGGTCAAGGCACGCGAACTGTGGGACCAGATCATGCGCTCGACCTACGATCATGCCGAGCCGGGCATCCTGTTCCTCGACCGCATGAACCGTGACAACAACCTCTATTACTGCGAAACCATCGAGGCCACCAACCCTTGCGCCGAACAGCCGCTGCCCCCTTACGGCTGCTGCTGCCTGGGCTCGATCAACCTGACCCTGTTCGTCACCGACCCGTTCAGCGAAAAAGCCCTCTTCGACTACGCCGCCTTCGGCAAGGTCATCGACATTTCCGTCCGCATGCTCGACAACGTGCTCGATGCCACGCACTGGCCCCTGCCCCAGCAGCAGGCCGAAGCCCGTGCCAAACGCCGCATCGGGCTGGGCTTCACCGGCCTGGGTGACGCGCTCATCATGCTGCGCCAGCGTTATGACACCCCCACGGCGCGCGCCACCGCCACACAAATCTCCGAATACATGCGCGACCGCGCCTATCTGGCCTCGGTCGAACTGGCCAAGGAGCGCGGTGCGTTCCCGCTGTTCAATGCCGACCTGTATCTTTCCGGCGGCAACTTCGCCTCGCGCCTGCCCGCCGAGGTCAAGGAGCAGATCCGCAAGCACGGCATCCGCAACTCCCACCTGCTGTCGATCGCGCCCACCGGCACCATCTCGCTGGCCTTTGCCGACAACGCCAGCAACGGCATCGAACCGCCCTTCTCCTGGACTTACACGCGCAAGAAACGCATGGCCGATGGCACCTTCAAGGAATACGCCGTCGAAGACTATGCCTGGCGTTACTACAAGCATCTAGGCGGCAACGTGAACGCCCAGTTGCCCGACTACTTCGTCACGGCTCTGGAAATTTCCGCCCAGGCACACAAAGACATGGTCGCTGCGGTAGCTCCCCACATCGACACCTCGATTTCCAAAACGGTGAACGTACCGGAAGACTACCCCTACACCGAGTTTGAAGACCTCTACATGGCCGCCTGGAAAGCGGGCCTGAAAGGTTTGGCCACGTATCGCCCCAACTCAGTGCTGGGCTCTGTGCTTTCCGTCACGGACAGCAAGGCCAGCGAAAAGAAACAGCCGCAGGATGTCGTCATCAACGATGCCAACCGCCGCCTCTCCATCGGCACGTTGCCTGCGCCGGTGCTCGCCTCGCTGCGCTGGCCTGGCCGCCCGCGTCTGACCGATGGCAATGCGGCCTGGACGTACATGATCGAAACCCCGCACGGCCAGTTCGCCCTGTTCGTTGGCCATATCGAAAATGGCAAGAAAGTGCCGTTTGAAGTCTGGGTTAACGGCTCTGAGCAGCCACGCGGCCTCGGTGCGGTGGCCAAAACCCTTTCGATGGACATGCGCGCCAACGATCACGGCTGGCTCAAGCTCAAGCTCGACATGCTGGCCAAAACCATCGGCGATGAATCCTTCGACATGCACTTCCCGCCGCACGGCGAACCCAAGCGCATGCCGGGTGTCGTCGCGGCCATGGCGCAGGTGGTGCGCTACCGTTGCGAGCAACTCGGTGCGTTTGAGGGCAGCGAACCCACGCCCGTGATCGACACCCTGTTCAGCCGCGAAGAGCCGCGCACCGGCACGGATGGCACCTTGTCCTGGACGGTCGACATCGTCAATCCGGCGGCAGGTGAAGAATTCGTCCTGGGGCTCAAGGAAATCACCCTGCCCGATGGCGTGACCCGCCCCTACTCGGTCTGGCTGTCCGGCCACTACCCGCGCGCCCTCGATGGCCTGACCAAGCTCCTCTCGCTCGACATGCGCGTCATGGACCCCGCCTGGATCGGCATGAAGCTACGCAAACTGGTCGATTACCCGGAACCCCTCGGCGACTTCATGGCCTTCGTGCCGGGCACCCGTCGCCAGCAAAACTGGCCGTCGACCGTGGCCTACATTGCTCGCCTGATCATCCATCGTTACGCCATGCTGGGCATACTCGACGAAAACGGCTATCCCACCCGCGAAATGGGGATCCTCGAAACGCCGCGTGAAAAGGGCGCGGTCAAGGTCATGCAAGGGGCTTTGTGCAGCGAGTGTGGCAACTACACGGTGATCCGCAAAGACGGCTGCGACTTCTGCTCCGCCTGTGGCGCGGTGGGCAGTTGCGGCTGATTCATTTCCCGCACGTTTCGAAAATTCAGGAAATACAGGGATTCTAGGAAACACCGGAAACACGGCAGAAATAGCCCCCGAATCAAGGGGCTATTTCTGCCTGCCCTGTCGATAACTGACACCATGGCACCGCCCCGACGCCCACGCTTCATTTTTGATTTTCCGCTGACCGCGACAGAGGGCGGAAACAAACAACGCCAACTCGGCTGCTTTGACGCGCCACGACAAGTGCTGTGCGCGCAACACCTGGACGACGTGCGCCCGATCCTGCATGCCGCCGAGCATTACGCCCAGCAAGGTGCCTGGGTTGCCGGTTTTGTGAGCTACGATGCGGCACCGGCTTTTGATCCGGCACTCCAGATACCGCAAAATCACCACGCAACTCAATCCACGCAACCAACGCAACCGCTGGCCTGGTTCGGGGTTTTTGATGCCCCCTGGCCAGTCACCGATCTGCCGCTGCCACTACAGCGCGCTGCCGCTGCAGCCACTGCAGCCACCTCCGTTCCGCTTGAAACCTGGCAGCCCAGTATCGACGCGGCGCATTTTGCAGCCGACATCGACTGCCTGCGCCAGCACATCCAGAACGGCGACGCTTACCAGATCAACCACACGCTACGCCTGCATGCCCCGTTCAAAGGCGATGCGCTGGCCTGGTTTGCCCGCCTGCGTGCCGCGCAACCGGATGGCTATTGCGCCTATCTCGACCTCGAAGGGACCGCAACCGGGTTGCACATACTCTCGCTCTCCCCCGAACTGTTCTTTCGTCGTGAAGGCACGCAGATCACCACGCGCCCCATGAAAGGCACAGCACCCCGCGGACGCTGGACGGCAGAAGATCGCCAATGCGCCGAAACGCTCCGTTCCTCAGAAAAGAATCGCGCCGAAAACCTGATGATCGTCGATCTGCTGCGTAACGATCTGTCACGCATAGCCCAGGCGCACAGCGTCAAGGTCGATGCACTGTTTGCCATTGAACGCCACCCCACCCTGTGGCAGATGACCTCGACGATACGCGCCAGCGCACGCCCTGGCACAACACTCGACGCACTGTTCGCAGCACTGTTCCCCTGCGGCTCGATCACCGGCGCACCCAAAACCAAGGCCATGGAACTGATCGCCCGCCTGGAAACCGAAGCACGCGGCGTGTATTGCGGTGCCATTGGCCTGATCCAGCCGGGTGGCGATGCCGTATTTAACGTCGCCATCCGTACCGTCACCCTTCAAGACGAACACGCCACCTGTGGCGTAGGCGGCGGCATCACCTGGGGCTCAACCGCCCATGACGAACACGCCGAAGCCATGCTGAAAGCGCGTTTTCTCATGCCTCCGGCAGATGCCCCGCAAACACCCAGCGGCCTGTTTGAAACCCTGCGCCTCGAACAAGGCCATTACACGCACCTCGATCGCCATCTCACCCGCCTCGCTGAATCGGCAAACTACTTTGCCATCCCTTGCGCCATCGACCCCTGCCGTCAGCAACTGCACAGCCTGGCGCAGCAACACACGCAAGGCACATGGCGGGTGCGCCTCGATCTCGCGCAAGACGGCACGACCCGGGCACACGCCAGCCCGCTGCCAGAAACACCCGCTCATCCCAGCTTCGTGCTCGCGCAACACCCTGTGTTACGCAATGACCTGTCGCTGTATCACAAGACCACCCGGCGGACGACCTACGAACAGGCCATGGCCACCGCTCAAGCGGCCCATGCGGATATTTTTGAAGTCCTGCTCTGGAATGAAGACGGCGAACTGACAGAATTCACGCGGGGCAATCTGCTGCTGGAAATCGACGGAATGCGCTACACCCCGCCGCTGTCCTGCGGCCTGCTCGACGGCGTATTGCGTCGTACACTGCTGGAATCCGGGCAAATCCAGGAACGCACCCTGACGCGTAACGACCTGGAGCGCGCCGAACGTATCCTGTTCATCAACAGCCTGCGTGGCGAAATCGTGCTGCATAAAATCGGCATCGCCTGAAAATAAATTTCCAAATTGCATCGAAGAATTGCCGATGTTAGCATTGCGTCATGTCTGATGATGCCCCCGCACCCACCCGCGCCATGCCTGAACCTGCCATCGCTCACTGGTTTCAGCAACTCTTCGATGCTTCGCCCGATCCGAGCTGGATCATCGAAGGAAGCCATTTCGTCGAATGCAACCAGGCCTCGGTCCGCTTCCTGGGCTATACCAACCGCGACGAGTTGCTGAACATCCACCCCGCCAGCCTGTCGCCGGAACGCCAACCGGATGGCGAACTTTCGCGCGACAAGGCCGAGCGCATGATCGCCACCGTCCGCACAAACGGTCTGCACCGTTTTGAATGGATGCACTGCAAACGCGATGGCAGCGAGTTTCTGGCGGAAGTCACCCTGTCAAACCTGCATTTTGATCAGCGCACGATCATTTACTGTGTCTGGCGCGACATCAGCGAACGCAAAAAGACGGAAAGCCGGTTGGCTCAAAGCGAATCCCGCCTGAAAAACATCCTCGAGGGTGCTGCAGATGCCCTGTTCATTGTCGATGAACAAGGACGTTACCAATACACCAATCAGCAGGCGACTGCGCTGCTGGGCTATAGCTACGACGAATTCCTTGACCTGGGCATCTTCGACCTCACGCCCACAGAAGATCACAGTGCCATCCGCAGCGATTTTGGCGAATTGCAGGGCAAGGGTGAAGTGCGCCGCGATATCCGCCTGAAATGTGCGGATGGCCGCATCACCCCGGTCGAACTCAACGCCCGTCTGCTCGATGATGGTAACTGTATCGGCTCCTGCCGCGACATCACCGAGCGCAAGAAATCCGAAGACCGCATCACCTACATGGCGCACCACGATGCCCTGACCGGTCTGTTCAATCGCAGCCATCTCACGGCACGGATGGAGCAGGCACTGGCCACGGCCACCCGCGAGCATCGCCCGCTGGCGGTGCTGTTTCTCGATCTCGATCGGTTCAAGGCGATCAACGATACCCTGGGACACGCGTGCGGTGACGCGCTGTTGATCGAAGTCGCGCGGCGTCTGACGGAAAATGTACGCGGCAGCGATATCGTCGCCCGGCTCGGCGGTGACGAATTCGTGGTGATCCTGACAGATATCGAAAATGCCCCGGCGGCCGCACGTCTGGCGGAAAAGATATTGACCTCCCTGGGGCTGCCCTATTTTGTCTGTGGCCATCAGGTGCACACCACCCCCAGCATCGGCCTCTCTTTCTTCCCGACGGACGGCGAGGACGGCGATACCCTGATGAAACATGCCGATGCGGCGATGTATCACGCCAAATCACAAGGCCGCAACAACATCCAGTTTTACTCACACGAACTCAATCGCTACGCCATGCGCCGCATGCGCGTGGAGCACGAGATGCATGAGGCGCTGACGAGCAACCGCTTCGAGCTGTACTACCAGCCGCAGATTGATGCCAGCAACCAGCGCATCGTCGGCGTGGAAGCCCTGTTGCGCTGGCACACCTCGCAGAATGAACTGGCCATGCCGCACGACTTCATCCGGATTGCCGAAGAAAGCGGCTTGATCCTGCCGCTCGGCGAATGGGTCATCGACGAAGCCTGCCGCCAGCTGAGCCTCTGGCATAGCCAGCACCCCCAGCTGGCCAGCTTGCGGATGGCCGTCAACATTTCCAGCCTGCAACTGCGTAACGAGAATCTGCTGCGCTTTATCGATGCCACACTGAAAAAATACGCCCTGCGCGGCGACCGTCTCATGCTGGAAATTACCGAGTCTGCCGTCATGGATAATCCAACGGCCTGTATCAGCCGGTTGGAAGCGTTACGCGCGCTGGGGATTGAACTGGCGATCGACGATTTTGGTACGGGCTATTCTTCGCTGGGGCATCTCAAGCTGATGCCGATTGCGGCTCTGAAGATAGACCGTTCCTTCGTGCGCGACGTTGAAACAGACCGCAGCGATACCGTCATCTGCACAGCCACCATCCATCTGGCGCACGACCTGGGGCTGCAGGTAATCGCCGAAGGCATAGAAACCGCTGCCCAGCACGAGTTACTGGTGAGCCACGGCTGCGACCTCCTGCAAGGCTATCTGTTCAGCAAACCGCTGCCCGCCCACGCCATGCAGGCAATGCTGGCTGCGGGCACCGGGTGCGCCAGGTAAACTCAGGTGGGCTGCTGACGCGCCTGAAACTGCCGCTGCAGCTTGCGGTTGGCCAGTTTCATGCCCACCGCGATCGTCACCATGACCACCGTATAAAACACCATCTGCATGCCCGCCGGTTGTGCGTCATAACCAATCAGGCCGCGCAACAACAAGCCGAAAACCGAGGTTTCAGAAATCCAGGACGAGGTATCCCATAACGGCGCAACCAGGCTCGGTAACACGTCAGCCTGAATCAGGAAACGCGCTGCCTGTGAGGCCATCCCTGCGGCCAGTAGCAACACCAGCAGGCCGGTTGCAGCAAAAAACCAACGCATTGGAATCCGCAACAACCCGGCATAGAGGGTGTAGCCCACCGCCACCCCCAAGGCCAGCCCGAGCAGACTGCCCAGCAGCATGGCATTCATCTGGGCACCGGCCGATGCAGCAATGCCGTAGAGGAACAGCACGGTCTCCGCGCCTTCACGCAGCACGGCCAACCCCACGATGAGCAACAAAATAGAACATTCACGTCGGCCATCACGGATCGACTGTCCGACAGCGCGCGCATCGGCAGCCAGCGCGACACCGTGCGAAGACATCCAGATGTTGTGCCAGGCCAGCATCAACACGGCCACGCCTAGCACGCTGGCGTTAAACAACTCTTGCCCCACACCGCTGGCCAGTTGGCCAATCGCATCCATCGAAGCGGCCACCAGCCCGGCACCCAGCAACCCGGCCACAATGCCGCCCGCCAGCCAACGGTTGCGTCCAGGGATCGAGCGTGTGGCTGCGGCCAGAATGCCGATCAGAATAGCCGCCTCCAAAACCTCACGAAAGACTATAACTAACGATCCTAACATTTTGTTTCCCGATATAAATTTAAAACAACCAGCATTTTTCAAAAGCGGTTTTCTGGCAGATGATGCGCTGAGACCCGCTTCCCGGCATTTTCATCATGCCTACGCAAGGAGGGCGCGCAGCGGTTTATGCAAAGCACCGCGCGAGTGCTTTAATGATAACTATTCGCATCTAAAAACACAAGCATGCCCACGCTGCAAGCCTGCGCCTGCGCTGCGCCGGCTTTTGGGCATCGACCAAATCAGGCGTGTGTTGTATCGTCGAGCTGGGCTGCGGCATCAAACTGCCGCTGGTTTTCCATGTGATGACGCTGAATCAGCAGCATGATGGCCACCACAAACAGGGCAAAAATGGCGATGATGGTATAAATCGGCAACTGCGCCATGACCATGATCGAATAAACGCCAGTCATCACCAGGATAGACAGGTTTTCGTTGAAATTCTGCACCGCAATCGAGTGCCCCGCCCCCATCAGCACATGGCCACGATGTTGGAGCAGCGCGTTCATCGGCACCACAAAAAAGCCGGAAAGCCCGCCGATCAACACCAGTAGCGGCACGGCTATCCAGATTTCGCGCACAAAGATCATGGCGATCACCACGACCCCCATCAAGGCACCCAGTGGAATCACCTTGAGCGACTGGCGCAATGAAATCGTCCGCGCCGCCATCACGGCACCTGCCGCCACGCCAAAGGCGACCACCCCTTGCAACAGGCTGGCCTTGGAAAGATCCAGTGACAGGGCATCTGCCGCCCAGGACAACACGATGAATTGCAGGGTTGCTCCAGCCCCCCAGAACAAGGTGGTGACTGCCAATGAAATCTGCCCCAGCTTGTCGCGCCACAGCAGGCGCAGACAATGGTTGAAATCATGGATGAGATACAGCGGGTTGCGTTTCAGCACATGATGAGAAACGCCGGTGTTCGGTACATATAAATTGAAAATCGCTGCCGCCAGATAAAGCCCGCCGATCACCAGCAGATTCATTTCAGGAACCGTGTTGATGCCGGTATCAATCAGCGGAAAATCAAAAGCCAGCAAGCCATGAGCGATCTCCGGTTTGATCAGCAGCCCCCCAAGAGCTGTGCCGAGAATAATGGCCAGCACGGTCAGGCCTTCGATCCAGCCATTGGCGGCCACCAGCAGGCGCGGTGGCAAAAGCTCTGTCAGGATGCCATATTTGGCTGGGGAATACGCGGCCGCACCCAAGCCAACCACCGCATACGCCAGCAGCGGATGAACATCGATAAACATCAGGCTACAGCCAAGAATCTTGATGCCGTTGCTGATGAACATCACCCGTCCCTTGGGCATCGAATCGGCAAAAGCACCGACAAAAGCCGCGAGCAGAACATATGAAAGGGTGAAAAACGTCTTCAGCAAGGGCGCGTGACTTGCTGGCGCATGCATGTCGTGCAGGATGGCAATCGCTGCGATGAGTAGCGCGTTATCGGCCAGCGCAGAAAAAAACTGCGCCGCCATGATGATATAGAAACCGAAATTCATACGCACGCGAGAGCGGCTGCAACCGCCCCATGATGAACAAAACAGAGCCGACAATTCTCCACCGGCGACGCGGTTTATAACACGAAGACCCGGCGCTGTCTGTCGATGGGATCAAGGACAAGCCACCGCAAACCACGGCTTTGCAAACGTCATGCACGCTATCGAATCCATACGCTGTCGTGCGCGGGCGGATGTAACTTTCTTGCCTGGATGAAATGTGCTTGAATGACGGGTTTCATCTTTCATCGCGTATTTCATTCGCTCCACGCCCCATGACCCGCCCCGCATTTGCCACACTGGATCTGGCCGCACTGCGCCATAACTACCGCGTGGCGCGTCACCATGCGGGATCAGCGCGAGTCTGGGCCGTGCTCAAGGCCAACGCCTATGGTCATGGCCTGTTGCGTTGCGCCCGGGCACTTGAACAGTTGCCCGGCGGCGTGGATGGCATTGCACTGATTGAACTCGAAGGTGCCATTGCGCTGCGCGAAGCCGGTTTTCGCCCACCCATCCTGCTGCTTGAAGGGTTTTATGACGAAAATGAACTCCCCCTGCTGGCTGAATATCGGCTGACCCCCACCCTGCACACGCTGACACAGGTTCATGCTTTCCTGGCGGCAGCCTTGCCGGTGCGACTGCCTATTTACCTGAAACTCAACACCGGAATGAACCGCCTGGGGCTGACCGATGCCGAGTTCATGACCGCCCTGTCCTTGCTCAGCGCAGCACCCGCTGTGGCCAGCATCACCCTGATGACGCATTTCTCCGATGCCGATTGCGGCCCCGAGGGGCGCGGGGTAGCTGAACAAATGCTTCATCTGGCTGAATTGCAACGCCAAACCCAAACTGCACACCCCCTGCCGCTCAGCCTGGCCAACTCGGCAGCGCTCTTGCGCTACCCTGAAACACGCGGCGGTGCGAACGAAACAAACCACTGGGTGCGCCCAGGCATCATGCTCTATGGCAGCTCTCCCTTTCCCGAACACTGCAGCGCAGCTGAACTGAACCTGCAGCCCGTCATGACCCTGCAAAGCCAGATCATCGCCATTCGCACCCTGGTTCCAGGCGATCGCGTCGGCTATAGCGGCAGTTTCACGGCAGAGCACGACATGCGGATTGGCATCGTCGCGGCAGGCTATGCCGACGGCTATCCGCGCCATGCCCCCACAGGAACCCCCATCCTCGTTGACGGCCAGCGCACGCGTACCCTGGGGCGTATTTCAATGGACAAGATCTGCGTCGATCTCAGCTCGCTGCCACACGCCCGCCTGGGCTCGTCCGTCGTCCTGTGGGGTCAGGGGCTTGCCGCCGACGAAGTTGCCCAGGCCGCAGGAACGGTCAGCTATGAACTGTTCTGCGCGCTGGCAGGCCGCGTTCCGGTGCATGAGGTCAATGGCAACAATGGTGACGATGGCAAGTACCAGGTACGCCACGCCCTCAGTTGCTGACTGACCAGCCAGCCCGAAACCCGCACAGGCGGGTATCCCCGATGTTTGACAGACCGTCAGCGTGAACCCCACGCCTGCGCGGGAATGTCGTCTATTTCAAGCAGTTGTTGCCCGCTCAACCTGGCCTGGCTGGCCTGCCTCACGCAAACGCCCCCGTCGCAACGACACGCAACGTCAGCGCAGATTGCAATGTGGCAATTGCAATGTGAGTATTGCGTATACAAAAATTAGCTGCTAAATTAAAACGCATGTTTGAATTCTGCCGGGTCGCATTGATCGATCCGGCCATGAATAATGCCTTTCGATTCGGCAACCACGACGACCTACAGGATCTTCCGCAATGACTGATAAATACATGGGTTTTGCCAACTCTGCGCTGGGTAGCAAGCTGGTGGGTAGCCTAGGCTTGCCCAAGCCCCCTTTGCTTGAACGCTTTCGTTCTGGCAAAGCCGTCATTGAAGGCGCGGTAGTGCTGGGCGCGGCAAGCAACGGTGCGCTGCTGGAGGCTGTGGTTCGGGTGCTGGCGGGTGTCAAAGCCCAGGTGCTGACCCATGGCGAAGCACCGGACTGGGTGGGTGCGGCCAATGCGGCAGGCCTGATGACGGGGCGTTTTGTCCCCGCACCCAAGGGTGGACAGGCTGAAAAGGTGAAGGCACTGGTGTTTGATGCCAGTGAAATCAAGGACAGCAGCCAACTCGAAGCCCTCTATTATTTCTTCCATGACACGGTGCGTGCGGTGGGCAAGTGCGGGCGCGTCATCATCCTCGGGCGACCGCCGGAATCCTGCGATAACCCGCGCACCACCACGGCACAGCGTGCCCTGGAAGGCATGACCCGTTCGCTGGGCAAGGAAATCCGCCGGGGTTGCACGGCACAACTGGTGTATGTCGCAGCGGGTGCGGAAAACGGTCTCGAATCAACGCTGCGCTTTCTGCTCTCGCCGCGTTCGGCCTATGTTTCGGCGCAGGTGATCCGCATTACAGGCAACGCAACGCCCCCGGCCGACTGGAACAAGCCACTGCAAGGTCAGGTGGCACTGGTCACCGGTGTTTCACGCGGCATTGGCGCTTCGATTGCTGAAGTGATGGCACGGGACGGCGCGAAAGTGATCTGTGTCGATGTGCCGCAAGCCGAAGCAGCGCTCAACGAAACCGCGCGACGCATCGACGGCATCGCCCTGCCGCTGGATGTCACCGCAGCAGATGCCCCGCAGAAGATGGTGGCTGCCGCAAAGGCACAGGGCGGGATCGACATCATCGTGCATAACGCCGGCATCACCCGCGACAAAACCATCGCCAACATGAAAGAGCCGCTCTGGAAGCTGGTGATCGAGGTCAACCTCAGCGCACAGGAACGCATCAACGATGCCCTGCTGGCTAGCGGCGCACTCAAGGCCCAGGGGCGCATCGTCTGCGTTTCCTCGATCAGCGGGATTGCGGGCAACATGGGGCAGACCAATTACGCGGTCTCCAAGGCCGGTGTGATCGGCATGGTGAATAGCATGGCACCGCTGCTGCGTGAAAAATCCATCACCATCAACGCGGTGGCTCCGGGCTTCATCGAAACCCAGATGACCGATGCCATCCCCTTCACCATCCGCACAGCCGCGCGCTTGATGAACTCGATGAACCAGGGCGGGCAGACCGTCGACGTGGCCGAAACCATCGCCTGGTTCGCCAGCCCGGCTTCAACAGGGCTGACGGGGAACATCGTGCGGGTATGCGGCCAGAGCCTCATCGGTGCATGATCGGTGCTTGATTGTCCCAATAAAACACACCATGCCCGCAAACGAAATCCGCCAGATCGTCACGCTCCCCGCGCCGCTGAAGCTCTACGGCGCGGCTTTGCTGACCGCACGCAAAAAAGCCCCCGTACAGGCTTGCCTGCCCGCGCTGACCCTGGTGCGCCCTTCGATCCGCCTGGAAGCCGCGCACATTGCCCGCTATGCCGAACTGTGTGGTTTCAAAGCGGAACAAGGCGTACCCCTGACCTACCCGCACATGCTGGCCTTTCCGCTGCACATGCTGCTGATGGCGGACTCCAGCTTTCCCTACTCCATGATGGGACTGGTACATCTGGCCAACACGGTGCGCCAGCATGCCCGCCTGAAAGCAGACAGCGTGGTGCGCGTGGAAGTGCGCTGCGGCAACCCGCAGACCCATGAAAAAGGGCAAGCCTTCAGCCTGCTCACGCAAGTGCTGCAAGGAAACCAACTGCTTTGGGAGAGCGAAAGTACTTACCTGCGGACCGGTATCAAAAACCCCGGCAATCCTGACAATTCTGCAAACAACGAATACCAGAGCCGTCTGAACGAAGTTTCCGCAGTGCAACCCTGCGCCACATGGCAGGTGGATAGCGGCATCGGTCGACGTTATGGCAAGCTCTCGGGCGATCTCAACCCCATCCACCTGCATCGCCTCGGCGCAATGGCACTGGGTTTTCCCCGCGCCATCGCCCATGGCATGTGGGTCAAGGCGCGCGCACTGGGTGCGCTCATGCCCAACCGCCCGCTGGAAACCGCCGAAGCCTGTGTGGAATTCAAGACCCCGCTCTTTCTACCCGCGCAGGCCACCCTCTGGGCCGATGCCTATGTAGCCAACACCGGACAATCTTTCGAACTCAAGGATGGACGCGGCGAAAAGCCGCATCTGCGCGGAGTCTGGCACGAATGAGCCGTTTGCGGCAAAGCCGTTTTGCCGATCTCAAACTGCGGCCCTGGATGCTGAAACTGGGCTTTGCCGTCTTTCCTCCGTTATTGGGCGCGAACATCCGCCTCGAACGCCTGAGCCACGATTTCCGTTATGCGCGAGTCGCCATGCGCCAGCGCATCACCAACAGCAACCCATGGGGCGCACATTTCGGCGGCTCGCTGTTTGCCATGACCGATTCCATTTGCGCGCTCATGGTGAAACAAAATCTCGGCCCGGGTTATGTGGTCTGGGACAAATCCGCCACCATCGACTTCCTCAAGCCCGGGCGGGGGCGGGTCTGGTGTGAATTCCATCTCGACGCCGCATTGATCACCCGCATCCGCCAGGAAACTGAAGCGGGCGACAAGTCCGAACCCGTCATCGACGTCCAGGTGTTCGACCATCACCAGGACATCGTCGCTGCCGTTCGCAAAACCCTCTACATCCGCAAAAAACCCGCTTCCTCAACTTTACTTTCTTCTCACGGAGCCTTGCCATAACTATGACTACGATACGCCGCGTCGCCATTCTGGGTGGCAACCGCATCCCCTTCGCCCGCTCCAACACGGCTTACGCCGAAGCTTCCAACCAGCAAATGCTGACCGCCGCAATGCAGGGGCTGATCGACCGCTACAACCTGCACGGCCTGCGCCTGGGTGAAGTGGCAGCGGGGGGTGTCATCAAGCATTCCCGCGATTTCAACCTGACCCGCGAATCCGTGCTATCCACCACCCTGGCACCGGAAACCCCCGCCTACGATCTCCAGCAGGCCTGCGGTACCGGGCTGGAAGCGGCGATGCTGGTGGCCAACAAGATCGCCCTGGGACACATCGATGCCGGGATCGCCGGTGGCGTGGACACCACCTCGGACGCGCCCATCGGCGTGAATGAAAAGATGCGGAAAATCCTGCTCGACATCAACCGCAGCAAGACCACCGGCCAGCGGCTTGCCAAGGCGATGCGGCTGCGTCCGGACATGTTTTTCAAGGTACTCATCCCGCGCAATACCGAGCCACGCACGGGGCTGTCGATGGGTGAGCACTGCGAGCAGATGGCCAAGGAATGGCAGATTCCGCGCGAGGAACAAGACCGTATGGCGGTCGAGAGCCATCACAAACTCGCTGCCGCCTACGAGCGCGGCTTTTTCAATGACCTGGTCACCCCGTTTCACGGCCTCAAGCAAGACAACAACCTGCGCCCGGACATCACACTGGAAAAACTCGCCACACTTAAACCGGCCTTTGATCGCACCAGCGGTAGTGGCACACTGACCGCCGCCAATTCCACCACACTAACCGACGGTGCATCCTGCGTGCTGCTGGCCAGCGAAGACTGGGCGAAAGAACGCAAACTGCCGGTGCTGGCTTACCTCAGCTTTGCCGAAGTCGCCGCCGTGGATTTCGTCAAGAAGAAAGAAGGTCTGCTGATGGCACCCGCCTACGCCGTGCCGCGCATGCTCGACCGCGCCGGGCTGAAACTGCAGGATTTCGATTTTTACGAAATACATGAAGCCTTTGCCGCACAGGTCTTGTGCACCCTGAAAGCCTGGCAGGATCCCGTGTTTTGTCAGGAACGACTGGGACGGGCGCAACCGCTGGGGGCGATCGACATGACGAAATTCAATCTCAACGGCAGCTCGCTGGCCACCGGCCATCCGTTTGCGGCCACCGGCGGGCGGCTCATCGCCACGCTGGCCAAGATGCTGGCACAAAAAGGGGCGGGACGCGGCTTGATCTCGATCTGTGCGGCGGGCGGACAAGGGATCGTGGCCATCCTCGAACGCTAAAAGCACCCTGCACGTTGCACACAAAAATCGGGCAAACGCCAAATAAAAACCGGCATCCTGGAGGAGAAACAAAAATGAATGCAGCTGCTACGGCACAACCTGCCGAAAGCCTGGGGGCGGCTCACGAAGATGAGCGTGTCTGGCTCAAGTCCTATGTGGCCGGCGTTCCTGCTGATATTGACCTGAGCACTTATCGCACGATCAACCACTACTTCGACGAGTGCATCGAAAAATACCGTGAGCGCATCGCGCTGGTGAGCATCGGCACGGAGATGAGCTACGGCGAACTGGCGCACAAGGTCGAAGCGTTTGCGGCTTACCTGCAAAGCATCGGGATCAAAAAGGGCGACCGCGTGGCGCTGATGATGCCCAATCTGTTCCAGTACCCGATCTGCCTGTTCGGGGTACTGAAGGTTGGCGCCATCGTGGTGAACGTCAATCCGCTCTACACAGCACGCGAACTGGCTCATCAACTCAAGGATAGCGGCGCAGAAACCATCGTCATCCTGGAAAACTTTGCCCATACCCTGGAACAGGCATTGCCTGGCACACAGATCAAGCACATTGTCATCACCGAAATCGGCGATCTGCTGGGCGGGGCGGTCAATCTCAAAGGCCGCCTGCTCAACCGCGTGGTGCGTCATATACAAAAAATGGTGCCGCGTTATCACCTGCCCCATTTCATCCGGCTGCGCGCCACCTTGCGGCAAGGCATGCGCCATGTCTTCAAGCCCGTCGAAGTGGATCAGGAAGACCTCGCCTTTCTGCAATACACCGGCGGGACGACCGGTGTCGCCAAGGGCGCGATGCTCACCCACCGCAACATCATCGCGAATCTGCTGCAAGCCAAAGCCTGGGCGGAAGGGCAACTCACCGATACGATCGAAACTGTCCTGACCCCCCTGCCCCTGTATCACATCTACTCACTGACGGTGAATTGCCTGATCTTCCTCGGTTTGGGCGGGCGCAATATCCTCATCGCCAACCCGCGTGACACCCAGCGCATGGCCATGATCCTGCGCAAAGAGCAATTTTCCGGCATGACGGCGGTGAGCACGCTGTTTTCGTCATTTCTGGAAAATGAGGAATTCTGCAACCGCGATTTTCGCCCGCTCAAGCTATGCATGGCGGGCGGCATGGCCATGTCGCGCACCGTAGCTGAAAAATGGAAAAAGGTCACCGGCGTGGGCATCGTCGAGGGCTACGGTCTGACGGAATGCTCCCCCATTGTCACCATCAACCCGGTCGACATCTCCAAACCCATCGAATTCACCGGTTCCATCGGCCTGCCTGTGCCATCAACCTACGTCCGCATGCGCCGCGACGACGGCAGCTGGGCAGACATCGGCGAGGCCGGTGAGCTTTGCGTGCGGGGCCCGCAGGTGATGCTGGGTTACTGGCAACGCCCCGAGGAAACCGCACGCGCCATCGATCCGCAAGGCTGGCTATCCACCGGTGACGTGGGCATCATCGACGAACGTGGTTTCATCCGCCTGATCGACCGCAAGAAAGACATGATCCTGGTTTCTGGCTTCAATGTGTTTCCGAATGAAATCGAGGAAGTCATCATGAGCCATCCCGAGGTGCTGGAAGTGGCCGCCATCGGCGTCCCCGACGACGTGGCGGGTGAGCGCGTCAAGGTATTCATCGTGCCGCGCAATCCGGGGCTGACCAAAGAGAGCGTGATCGCCCATTGCCGCGAAAACCTGACCGGCTACAAAATCCCGCGTATCGTTGAATTCCGTGACGATCTACCTAAATCCATCGTCGGCAAAATCCTGCGCCGCGAATTGCGCGAATCACACAATTTACCCGCCAGCCCTTGATTCCCCGGAAGCATTGCAGAAAATAAACCAACCATAAGGAGGAGCATGCAATGAAACAAAATATCACCCTCGGCCTGCTGGTGAGCACCCTGCTACTGGCCACACCGTGGGCGGCCGCGCAGAATGATCCCACGCCAGGAGCCACCGAACCGCACAAATACAACTGGGTGCTGGAACGCACCGACGGCCCCTGCAAGAGTTACAGCAGTGTCGTGGCAGGCAAGGAGTACATCGCCGCCAAAGCCGTCTGCGACGTACCGGCACGCATCGAGATCCTGGGGACGGTCCTGCACGACATCGAAGGCTTTGCGGCATGGATGGCGGATTGTGAAGCCACCAAAGTGCTGAAAATCGAGAACGAAGAAAAAGACACCATCGTGTTCTGGCTGCACCAGCACATCCCCATACTCAAGGATCGCGACATGGTGTTGCGTTCGACGATCAATGTCGATTACTCGAAAGGCATCAACGTCATCGAAGCGCGCACGGCGGAGGATGTGAAATACGATTCTGGCAAAAACGTCATCCGTATGCCATCCTTCTACGCCCAGTATCGTCTGGACTGGATGGATCGCGAGCACACCCGCGTCACTTACCTGATCGACCCGGATCTTGGCGCGGGGCTGCCGACCAGCATTTCGAACTCGAATATCCGCAAGATTCCGCTACGCAGCATGCAGGGGATGATCAAAATGGCGGCCGATAAAAAATACATCGAAGCGGCAAAAACCAGCAAATATGCGCGATGGGTGGATGAGGCACTCAGGCTGAACCAGCTCAAGTAAAGCATGCGTCACCCTGTATCAAATCACAATAAATAAAACACTCTGGAGGAGCACATGAACAACACGCTTCGCATGCTGGCATTCTGCCCGTTTTTACTGGCGACCGGTGCAGCTCAAGCCGCCGCTGGTGACCTGGTCATGACCATGGGCCTGGTCAATATCAACAACTCCCGCAGCTACAGTACCCCGCAACACAATGAAATCGGCTCATCGATCGCCACACAAACCGGCATCGTCCCGTCGAAATTCGATTCACCGGGCACTGAGCAAACGATCGGCAATGCCACCAAGCCCATCCTCACCCTGACCTACTTCATGACCGATCACTGGGCCATCACCGCTGTGGGCGGCGTACCGCCCAAACTCGATGTGCATGGCCATGGCTCGGTCACCACACCGGGGCTGCTCAACAAGATCGTCCCCCCTGTGGAAATGGGCAGAGCTTCAAACAACCCGGTCGCCACCGTGCGTCACTGGTTCCCGTCGGCCATGGTGCAATATCACTTCGGAGAAAAAGACAGCCCATGGAAACCCTTCATCGGGGTCGGCATCGGCTTCAGCTTCTTCACCGACGTCAAGCTCACACCGGGGTTCGACAAAAACCTGCAACAGGCGGGGGCATTCATGGCACTGGCCTCGACGCTTGACCCAAAAAATACCACCGAAGCCAAAGCATCTTCGGCCTGGCGACCCCTCTTCAATGCCGGGGTTGCTTACCGGCTGAACGAGAAATGGGATCTGGGGCTGGCTGTTTCTTATGTCCCGATCAAGACCGTCGCCACCATCCGTGTTCGTGACAAAACCGGCAATGTGGTCTTAAACAGCTCGGCCGACCTCGACATTCCAACCGTAGCCACTTCAGCCACAATCGGGTTCAAATTCTGACCGGAGGGGAATGACGCTGAAAGCAACTGTGGAAGGTGGATGGTGGATGGTGTTCATTGACCATCAAAAATACTGAAACAGTTGCTGAAAATAGCCCCCCCCAAAAAAAAACGGGGAGACGCGATGGTCTCCCCGTTTTTACTGAGCAAGCCTAAATTACTTGGCGACTTCAGCAGCCTTTTCTTCAGCCTTCTTTTCAGCTTTCTTGGCGTGCTTCTTGTGCTTCTTGGCCTTGGGCGCGTCAGCAGCCGGAGCAGCAGCGTCAGCCGCCGGAGCAGCAGCAGCGGCCGGAGCAGCAGCAGCCTTTTCGGCAGCCTTGGGGGCGTCAGTTGCGAAAGCGGTGGTCGCAGCAAAAGCGGTTGCCAGCAGGACGGTCAGGAGCTTGTTCATTTTAATTACCTTTCGAAAGTAAATGTATGTTGATGACAACACTGCAACTGCAAGTTTCAGGTGTCAGCGTCAATAACGCCCTGACCATCATTCCGTTGACGGGTTGACGCAGGGTAAGTTGTAAAAAATTGTATCCAGCAGATCATGATGCAAATCAAAATGTTGCCACTCTGAATTGACGCTCCATCACAGCTTCGCTAAGATGCACCTCTTCCTCGACGCTGCCCCTGGGGCCACGACTTTCTTGCCCGCCAAGTGCCTGCTTCCTTCCTTGCTGTTTCGTATTCTGTGCTTCAGTCTCGTGGTCGGCCCAACCGTGGTGCAAGCCGAGAGCGTGAGCGACGATATTGCCGTGAACAAGGCAAATATCAACACGCGCACAGAGCATGTCATCACGCCAGGCCAGGACAAACCCAAAGAATCTACCCTGTCGAAAATCATCCTCGATTTCGGCCTCGGCCTTGGCCTCGATTTCAGGCGTGCCCCCTCTGATAATCCAGCACCGGTTCATTCGGCAAGCTCAACCGCGATTTCTGCAATTTCACCCCCGCTGCAGGATGCCTCATTACTCACCCCAGCCCCGGTTAAACCAGCTTCGCTTCCGCCAGCACCTATCATGGCCACGTCGATCACGGTTTCCGACGCACCCAGCACCGCCACGCCCGCCACACTCCCTGCGCCAGGAACCAGCAGCACTTCCCCGGCGATCACGGACACACGCTCGACGAACTTCCCCCTCCCCCTGACTAAACCCCAGTTCGACACGCCATTGACGGGCATGAGCGGAACGAACAGGATCAGCGGAAACTCGCCGGTACTGGTCGAGGTTCATGACGACATCCCACGCCTGAACGGCATCGACCTGATCACGCCGCCCGATGACCTCTGGCAACGGGTGCGCAATGGCTTTTCCATGCCGAATATCGACAGCCCGATGGTGGCCGATCGTCAGGCCTGGTACCTGAACCGGCCGGAACTGCTCAAAAGCGTCCTCAACCGCAGCCGCCGCTATCTGTTCCATATCGTCGGCGAACTCGAAAAACGTGGCATGCCCACCGAGCTGGCGTTGCTGCCGATGGTGGAAAGTTCTTACAACCCGATGGCCTACTCCCCCGCACGTGCTTCTGGGCTATGGCAATTCATTCCATCGACTGGCAAAAACTATCGCCTGCAACAAGACTGGTGGCAAGACCAGCGACGCGACGTAATTGCCTCGACAGGGGCAGCACTCAGCTACCTGCAAAACATCTACGACATGCACGGTGACTGGCATCTGGCACTGGCCTCCTACAACTGGGGCGAAGCGGCCGTGGCGCGCGCCATCGCCAAAAACCAGGCACGGCATCTGCCCACCGATTACCTCAGCATCCATATGCCGGCGGAAACACGCCAATATGTTCCCAAACTGCAGGCACTGAAGAACATCATTGCCAACCCCAAACTGTTCGGCATCAAAATCGACCCCATCCCCAACCAGCCCTATTTCGACACCGTCGGCAAAACCGTCAGCATGGATATTGACGTGGCCGCACGCCTGGCCGAAGTGCCGCTCAACGAGTTTCTGGCACTCAACCCCTCCTACAACCGCCCAGTCATGCCCGGCGGCACAGGAAGCCCCATCATCCTGCCCGCCGACAAGGTGCAGACCTTCCTGACCAATCTTGAACGTCACGAAGCCGATGAAAAACCTTTGTCCAACTGGACCACCTACACACTAAAAAGAGGCGAGCGACTCGACAAGGTGGCCGCCCGCTACGGCATGAGCCTGGCACGCCTCAAGCAAATCAACAGCATCGGCCCCCGCGTTCATATTCATGCAGGGAATCGTCTGCTCGTCCCCGGCAAAAACCTGCAACTGGCCGAAGAGGATCTGTCGGCAGCCGACCTGCCCCAGGAAGCCCCCTTTGCTGCAAAATCCTCACGTTACGGTGCACGCAAACACACAACACGCGCCAGCTCCGCCGAAAAACGAGCTGCCACCAAAG
>JAGOVA010000008.1 GCA_018061005.1 Sterolibacterium sp.
AGGCCAAATAGGGAAGCCATGACGCTGCTCGCGTCGCTTCCGGGTAGGCTGCTAGAGCCCGTCGGTAACGGCGGGCCCAGAGGAATGACTGCCCACGACAGAACCCGGCTTATCGGCGGACTTCCACTTTAATCTGCATCGCAAAAACAGACGCCGGAAACGGCGTCTGTTTTTGTTTCGCCTTTCGCAAAATCCTAATGTTTCACTTTTGAATCCTTGTTCAACCCCATTGTTTTTGTGTGATTTTTTCTTGCTGATATTCTTGCGGTATCGCGCCTAAGTGATTGTCCCTGAAAGAAAAATCCCGATTTTCTATTGACCGTCCCAGTTTTCTCTACTAAAGTGGGAAAAGGTGGGGTTAAGTGGGAAAAACTGGGAAAATCTAGGGGGCAGGGACGAATGTTTCAAGGGGCGGCTGCGTTGAATCTCGATGCCAAGGGGCGCATGGCCGTCCCGGCGCGGCATCGTGACGCCCTGCAGGCACTGGGTGAGGGGCGTCTGGTACTGACCGCGCACCCGCATCGTTGCCTGCTCCTGTACCCGGCTCCGGCCTGGGAGCCTATCCGCAGCAAAATTCTTGCGGCTTCGAGCTTCGATCCGCGTGCGGCGGCAATCAAGCGCGTGCTCGTCGGTAATGCGCGCGATGAGACGCTGGATGGTGCGGGGCGTCTGCTGATCGCCCCGGAATTGCGCAATTACGCAACCCTGGAAAAACAGGTCTGGCTGGTCGGCATGGGCAGTCACTTCGAAATCTGGAATGACGCGAGCTGGCAGCAGCAGCAGCTGGCGGCGTTCGACGCGCTGTCGGGCGGTGAGCCGCCGGCGGGTTTTGAGGATTTGTCCTTGTGAGTGCTGGCGGGCACGTCAGCGTTTTACTGACGGAAGCGGTTGAGGCATTGGCCATCAAGCCGGACGGGGTTTATGTCGACGCTACTTTTGGTCGCGGCGGGCATAGCCGTGAAATTCTTGCGCGGCTGGGGCCTGTGGGACGGCTGATTGCACTGGATCGTGACCTGACCGCTGTGGCGGCCGGGCAGGTCTTGAATGATCCGCGCTTTGTGTTGCGGCATGCGGCCTTTAGTGAGATCGGCGCGGTGCTGGCTGAGTTGCAGACCGGGCAGGTCGATGGCGTGCTGATGGATATCGGCGTGTCGTCGCCGCAGTTGGACGAGGCAGCGCGCGGTTTTAGTTTTCGTTTCGACGCGCCGCTTGATATGCGGATGGATACGAGTCGTGGCATGACCGCGGCGGAATGGTTGCAGCAGGCTTCTCAACGAGAGATAGAAAGGGTGGTTAGGGATTATGGGGAAGAACGGTTTGCTCATGCGATTGCAAAGGCGGTTATTGCTGCTCGGGCCGAGTGCGGTATTGCAACCACTGGACAGTTTGCCGCGCTCGTGGAGAAAGCCGTCCGTACGCGCGAGCCGGGTCAACATCCGGCGACAAGGAGCTTTCAAGCTTTACGGATACACGTCAATCAGGAACTTGAGGAGCTGTCGCTAGCCCTGCCGCAGTGCGTGGCGCGGCTGGTGGCCGGAGGTCGCCTGGTGGTCATCAGTTTTCACTCGCTGGAAGACCGCATCGTCAAGCATTTCATGCGTGAAAACGCGCAGCCGCCGCGTTTGCCTTTGCGTTTGCCGGTGCGTGCGGCGGATTTGCCGCCGCCCTTGCTGCGGCTGGTGGGCAAGCCGGTGTATGCCGGTGCCGAAGAAGTCGCTGCCAATCCGCGTGCCCGGAGTGCGGTCATGCGGGTGGCGGAAAAGGCTGCGGGGAGTGCGGTGTGAAGGCGGCTGGCTGGGGGTGGTCAGCGGTGCGCTATTGGGCGGAATGTGAGCCATGCTGCGCCTGAATCTGCTGTTGCTGATGATCACGGTGGCCTGTGCCATCGGGACGGTGGCTTCGAACCATCGCGTCCGCAAGCTGGTGACGACCATTGAGCGTGAGCAGACGCATATGCGTGATCTCGATGTGGAATGGGGGCAGTTGCAGTTGGAGCAAAGCACCTGGGCAGGTCATGCGCGGATTGAAGCCATTGCGCGCGACCGTCTGCACATGAAAGTACCGGCAGCAAATCAGCTGATGGTGGTCGATCCGGCGCGTGTGTCATCACCCGTACCATCACCCGTGAAGGCAGCGGCAGGAGCAGGTGCGCGGTGAAGTTCGTTCGCAGCCCGGTGCTATCCGAAGCTTTGCCCTTGTGGCGTTCGCGCTTTGTGCTGTTGTGCGTGATTGCAGGGTTTCTGTTGCTGATCGGCTGGGCGTTTTATCTACAGGTGCTCAACAGCAATTTCCTGCAGGAAAAGGGGGCTTCCCGCTATTCCCGAGTGATTGAGTTATCGGCGACGCGCGGCCGGATCATGGATCGGCATGGCGATGCACTGGCGGTTTCGACGCCGGTGAAATCGGTCTGGGCGATTCCTGAAGATGCCCGTTTGCAGCCTGCCCAGGCGCGAACGCTGGCCAGCTTGCTTGAGATGGATGTGCGTGAGCTGAATCACAAGCTGGCTTCCGAGCGTGATTTCGTTTTCATCAAACGCCAGATTGCGCCCGATGTGGCGGATAAGGTGACGGCGCTCAATTTGCCCGGCATCAATGAACAGCGCGAATATCGTCGTTACTACCCGGCCGCCGATGCCACCGCACATCTGCTCGGGTTCACCGGCGCGGAGGATAAAGGGCAGGAAGGTGTCGAGCTGGCCTTTCAGGACAAATTGACCGGCAAGCCGGGCAGTCGTCGCGTCATCAAGGATCGGCGCGGGCAGATCGTTGAGGATGTCGAAAGCATCAAGATGCCCCAGGAAGGCAAGGACATCACCCTGGCCATCGACTCCAAAATACAGTACCTTGCCTATACCAATTTGCGTCAGGCCATGCTTGAGCACAAAGCCAAGGCCGGTGGTGTGGTGGTGCTCGATGCGAAGACCGGGGAAATCCTCGCGCTGGTCAACTTCCCGACCTATAACCCGAATAACCGCGAACGCCTGGCTGGCGCGCAGCTGCGTAATCGCGCACTGACCGATACGTTCGAGCCGGGCTCGACAATGAAGCCCTTTACTGCGGCAATGGCGCTGGAGTCGGGCAAGTACCGTCCCGAAACCGTCATTCAGACCGCGCCGGGACGTTTGAGCATCGGCTCGGCGACGATCCATGACGCGCATGTCCATGGTTTGCTGACGCTGAATCAGGTGATTCAAAAATCATCGAATGTGGGTTCGGCCAAGATCGCCCTGACCTTTACGCCGCAGGAGATGTGGGGCATGTTTGATAGCCTCGGTTTTGGTACGCCGCTGCGGCTGGGTTTCCCGGGTGAAGTGAGTGGCCGTCTGCGCCCAGCCAAGAGCTGGCGACCGATCGAGCAGGCGACCATGGCGTATGGTCATGGCATTTCAGTCACGCTGATGCAACTGGCGCACGCCTATCTGGCTTTTGCCCGCGATGGCGATCTGCTGCCGCTGTCGTTGTTGCGTGTGGATACGCCGCTGGCGGCAGGCAAGCCGGTGTTTTCGGCGCAGACGGCGCGCGAGGTTCGCGCCATGCTGGAGCTGGTGGTCTTGCCGGGTGGCACGGCGATCAAGGCGCAGGTTCCGGGTTATCGGGTGGGCGGCAAGACAGGGACGGCGCACAAACTCGAAGGGCGTAGTTATGCCAATAAATATGTCGCTTCTTTCGTAGGGCTCGCACCGATTTCTGATCCGCGTCTGATTGTGGCGGTGATGGTGGATGAGCCGACCAACGGGATTTATTACGGGGGCGATGTCGCCGCGCCGGTGTTTTCGCGTGTCATGGCGGGCAGCCTGCGTACCCTGGGGGTTGCTCCTGATGCGGATGTGCAGCAGCAGGCCGCCGCCGCAGTTAATGCACCGGTGATCAAGGAAAGTATGTGATGAAAACAGAAATGCCGAATTCTGCACAGGAGATTCTTGCGGCCTTGCGTGCCCAGGGTGTTGCGGTGCGTGGTGTCAGCGCGGATTCGCGCCGGATTGAAGCGGGTGATCTGTTCGTCGCTTTGCCGGGGCGGCGCAGTGATGGCCGTCGTCATATTGAGGATGCGTTGGCGCGCGGAGCCGCAGCGGTGGTCTGGGAAGCGGGCACACTGGCTGCGGAGGCGGATGATCTGGCGCAGCAGTTGGCACGGGTGCCGCATGTAACGGTGACGGGTTTGCAAAAGCTCACGGGTGCGCTGGCGCATGAGGTTTATGGCCATCCTTCAGCGCAGCTCTGGCTTTGCGGGATTACGGGAACCAATGGCAAAACCACGGTGAGCCAGTGGATTGCTCAGGCCATGGCGGGCTTGGCACGTCGTTGTGGCGTCATCGGTACACTGGGGAATGGCTTGCCGGGTGCCTTGCAGGAAAGCACCAATACCACGCCGGATGCGATCAGCACCCATGCGGAGCTGGCGAGGATACGCGCACAGGGTGCGCAGGCTTGTGCGATGGAGGTTTCATCCATCGGTCTTGATCAGGGGCGGGTCGACGCGCTGTGTTTTGATACGGTGGTATTTACCAACCTGACGCGCGATCACCTTGAGTATCACGGCAACATGATGGCTTACGCTACCGCCAAGGCGCGGTTGTTTGCGCGGTCGGAGATCCGCACGGCGGTGCTCAATCTGGACGATCCGCTGGGCGTTGTGCTGGCGCATGATCTGGCCGGGCGGCAAGGAAGTGCGCGGGTGCGTCGTATTGGTTACACACTGGATGAGGCATGTCCGAATCTGGCCGGGGTGGATGAATTTCTCATGGCGCGGAATCTCGAGATACGCGGAGACCGGCTGGCCTTCAGCGTGGCCTCAAACACAACCGGGGCAGAGGCTGGGGCAGAGGGAGCGACAGTGCCGACAGCTGCGGCGCAGCTGGAAGTTCCGTTGCTGGGGCGTTTCAATGTCGCCAATCTGCTGGCGGTGCTGGGGGCATTGCTGGGCGCGGGCGTGCCGTGGGCGGATGCGCTGGAAAGCCTGACACACCTGCGATCACCGGCAGGTCGTCTGCAAATTGTAGCGACCGATGCGGCGCGTGCCGAGCCTTTGCTGGTGGTCGATTACGCGCATACGCCCGATGCGCTGGAGCAGGTGCTAAAGACCCTGCGTGAAGTGGCGACGGCGCGCGGTGGGCGTTTGTGTTGTGTGTTTGGTTGTGGCGGTGAGCGCGATGCGGGCAAGCGCCCGCTGATGGGTGGGGTGGCCGAGCGGTTTGCCGATGTGGTTCTGGTGACCAGCGACAATCCGCGCGCTGAAGATGCGCTGAAAATCATGAATGAAATCCTCAATGGCATGCGCGGTCGTCCGCAGGTCGAGGCAGACCGCGCCGCAGCGATTGCCCAGACAGTGAGCGGTTTGCAGGTCGCAGATGTGCTGTTGATCGCGGGCAAAGGGCATGAGCGTTATCAGGAAGTGGCCGGTCAGCGGCATGCCTTTTCGGATGTCGAACAGGCGCATCAGGCGTTGCTGGCGTGGAGGGTGCCGACATGATGTCGTTGGCTGAACTCGGACATGCCTGCGGTGGACGTTTGCATGCGGCCGGGACGCTAGGTTTTAGCGGTGTATCGACGGACACCCGCAACCTGACGGCAGGGACATTGTTTGTTGCGCTGCGGGGTGAACATTTCGATGGCCATGATTTTGTCCGTGCGTCGATCGAGCGCGGCGCAGCGGCTGCGCTGGTGGATGAAGTCTGGTGGTCAGCACAGACGGGCGCGCTGGAAGCCTCGCTGCCCCTCGTTGTGGTGGCGGATACCCGCCGGGCACTGGGTGCGCTGGCCGCTGCCTGGCGGCAGCGGTTTGCAATTCCGTTGATCGGCGTGACCGGCAGCAATGGCAAAACCACCGTCAAGGAAATGTGTGCGGCAATTTTGCGGGCGCAGGCCGTGCAGGCGGGTAGTGCCGCAGAGACAGTGCTGGCAACGACGGGGAATCTCAACAATGAGATTGGTGTCCCTCTGATGCTGTTGCGCCTGCGTGAGAGTCATCGGGCTGCTGTGATTGAAATGGGTATGAATCATGCCGGTGAAATCGATTACCTGACCCGGATGGCTGCGCCCACCGTGGCTCTGGTGAATAACGCGCAGCGCGCGCATCTTGAAGGCCTGGGTAGCCTGGCCGCTGTGGCAAGGGCGAAAGGCGAGATTTTCAATGGCCTGGCAGCGGGCGGTGTGGCCGTCATCAATGCTGACGACCCACAGGCCGGCCTGTGGCGTGAGCTGGCCGCCACAGCAGGCATTCGTCAGGTGACCGATTTCGGTCTTGATCAGGCCGCGGCGGTCAGTGCCACCTGGCAGCCGGGCGCGTATGGCAGTGTTTTGCATGTGCGGACACCCCAGGGTTCATGCACCATCGAGCTGGGCATTCCGGGGCTGCACAATATCCGTAATGCATTGGCGGCCACTGCCGCGACCCTGGCGGCGGGTGTCAGCCTGGAGGCCGTGGCCAGCGGGCTGTCCGGGTATGGCGGGATCAAGGGGCGACTGCAGCGGCGCACGGCTGAAAATGGGGCGTTGCTCATCGACGACAGCTATAACGCCAATCCGGATTCGATGCGCGCGGCGATCGATGTGCTGGCCGCCTTGCCGGGGCGCAAGGTGCTGGTGCTCGGTGACATGGGGGAAGTGGGCGAACAGTCAGGACAGTTGCATGACGAACTGGGCGGTTACGCCCGCAGCATGGGGATCGACCGGCTGCTGGCACTGGGCGAGCATGCGCGGGCTGCGGTGCGGAATTTCGGCACAGGGGCGCAGCATTTCAAAGAGCTGGCGTCGCTGATTGAAGCCTTGCGACCGTTGCTCGACGCGCAAACCACCGTGCTCGTCAAAGGTTCGCGCTTCATGCGGATGGAGCGGGTGGCCGATGCCATCGAAAGCAAAACAGACTGATCCCCAGATGACCATGAGTGATTGTTGCGTGTATTTCCCGATCAAACCAGAAGTGATTCCAATGGGAGGTGGCGATGCTGCTTGAATTGAGCCTGTGGCTGGCGAAAGATATCCATGCCTTCAATGTGTTCGGCTACATCACGCTGCGTGCGGTGCTGGCCTCGATGACGGCTTTGTTGATTTCTTTCATCTTCGGCCCCTCGGTCATCCGCTGGTTGTCGGCCAGGAAGATCGGCCAGTCGGTGCGCGACGATGGCCCGCAGACGCACCTCGTCAAGGCGGGAACGCCGACCATGGGGGGTGCGTTGATTCTGCTGGCGGTGTCGGCTTCGACGTTGCTCTGGGCCGATCTGTCGAACCGCTTCGTCTGGATTACCTTGCTGGTCACCCTCGGTTTTGGGGCGGTGGGCTGGGTGGATGACTGGCGCAAGGTGGTGTATCGCAATCCGAAGGGTTTGTCAGCGCGTGCCAAGTTTTTCTGGCAATCCATGATTGCAGCCATAGCCGCGGTGCTGCTGGCTTTCAGTGTGGCAGCGCCGGATAACAGCAAACTGGCCGATCTGTTCGTGGCCTGGGTACAGGGCGGTTTTGACATGGAACTGCCCAACCAGGCGGCGTTGATCGTGCCGTTCTTCAAGAGCATCAGCTATCCGCTGGGGGTATTTGGCTTCATGATCCTCAGCTATCTCGTGATCGTCGGTTCAAGCAATGCGGTCAATCTGACGGATGGTCTGGATGGGCTGGCCATCATGCCGACGGTGCTGGTCGGCGCGGCACTGGGGATCTTTGCCTATGTGGCAGGCCATGCCGGCATTTCGAAGTATTTGTTGCTGCCTTACATTCCGGGCGCGGGCGAGCTGGCGGTGTTTTGCGGTGCGCTGGCGGGCGCTGGGCTGGGGTTCCTCTGGTTCAATGCCTATCCTGCCGAAGTGTTCATGGGTGATGTAGGCGCGCTGGCACTGGGTGCGGCACTGGGCACGGTGGCGGTGATCGTGCGCCAGGAAATCGTGCTGTTCATCATGGGTGGGGTGTTCGTGGCGGAAACCGTTTCGGTGATGCTGCAGGTCGGTTATTTCAAATTGAGCGGTGGCAAACGCATCTTCCGCATGGCACCGCTACACCATCACTTCGAGTTGGGCGGCTGGAAGGAAACCCAGGTGGTGGTGCGTTTCTGGATCATCACCATCATGCTGGTGCTGTTTGGTTTGTCCACCCTGAAAATTCGCTGATCCTGAGATAGGCGTTCTTGTGAAACTTTCTGGTCTGCATGTCCTGATTCTTGGCCTCGGTGAGTCCGGCCTGGCGATGGCACGCTGGTGCGTGCGCCAGGGGGCGAGGGTGCGTGTGGCCGATACGCGCAGCGCGCCGCCTGGGCTGGTCGCGCTGCAGGCCGCCTTGCCTGCAGCGGAATTTATCGCTGGGGCTTTCGATAAGGCACTGCTGGAAGGCGTCGATTTGCTGGCACTTTCGCCGGGGCTGTCGGCGGGGCAGATGGTGGTGTTTGAGGCGCGGGCACGGGGACTGCCGGTGCTGGGCGAAATCGAGTTGTTCGCGCAGGCCTTGCGGGATCTCGGTGTGCGCGATCAATGCAAGGTGATTGCCATCAGCGGCACGAATGGCAAAACCACCACCACCACGCTGACGGCACATCTGTGTCGTGCAGCCGGCAGGGATACCGCGCTGGGTGGCAATATTTCGCCAGCAGCACTGGACGCCCTGATGACCCGGCTTGATGCGGGAAAGCTGCCGGAAATCTGGGTGCTCGAGTTGTCCAGTTTTCAGCTTGAAACGCTGGAAACACTGCAAGCCGATGTGGCGACCGTGCTCAATATCAGTGACGATCATCTCGATCGTTACATTGATCTGGCTGAATACGCCAGTGCCAAGGCGCGGATTTTTGCGGGTGGCGGCGTGCAGGTGCTCAATCGCGATGATGCGGATGTCAAAAAAATGGCACTGCCAGGACGCTGGCTGTTGAGTTTCGGCCTGGATGCGCCGGGCATGCTGGAGGATTTTGGCCTGCGCGAGCGCGCCGGTGAATACTGGCTGGTGCAAGGCGATAGTTTCTTGTTGCCTTTGTCACGCATGCCGTTGCCTGGTTTGCATAATGCGGCGAATGCGTTGGCGGCCTTGGCGTTGTGTCATGCCCTGGGCTTGCCGCAACGCCGCTTGCTGGATGGCCTGCTAACGTTCAAAGGCTTACCGCATCGGGTCGAGTTTGTGGCTGAAGTGGCGGGTGTGCGTTATTTCGATGATTCCAAGGGCACCAATGTAGGGGCTACCGTGGCGGCACTGGTCGGACGGCTGTATGCCGATGGTGGCAAGACCGTATTGATCGCGGGCGGCGAGGGCAAGGGGCAGGATTTCACGCCGCTGCGTGCGGCCGTGCTCGAACATGCGCGTGCGGTGGTGTTGATCGGTCAGGATGCTGCTTTGATCGAAGCCACCTTGACGGCGGGGGGCGTGCCTTTGCTGCGGGCAGAAACCATGGCGCAGGCGGTGCGTTTGGCGGCGGTGCATGCACAACCGGGGGATGCGGTTCTGTTGTCGCCGGCCTGCGCCAGTTTCGACATGTATCGCAATTATGTGCATCGTGCCGAAGTGTTTATCGCGGCGGTGCAGGGGTTGGCGGCAGAAAATGAAAAGGGGGCGACGTGAGCTTGCGTACCCCGCCCGCTGTGCAGGAGTATGACCCGCTGCTGCTCTGGTCAACGCTGGCGTTGTTGATGCTGGGGCTGGTCATGGTGTATTCGGCATCGATTGCGACGGCCGAAGGGCAACGCTTTACCAACCACCAGCAAACCTATTTTCTGATCCGGCATGGCGTGTTCCTGTCGATCGGCCTGGTGCTGGCGATGGTGGCGTACCAGATACCGATGCGAACCTGGCAATTTGCCGCGCCCTGGTTGTTTGTTGCCGGATTCGTGCTGCTGATCCTGGTGTTGATTCCACATGTCGGGCGTTCTGTGAATGGTTCGCAACGCTGGTTGCCGCTGGGGCTGATCAACCTGCAGCCTTCGGAGCTGATGAAACTGTTTGCGGTGCTGTACGCCGCGGATTACACCTCGCGCAAGTTGAACGAAATGGGTTCCTTCATGCGCGGTTTCGCACCGATGGCTGTGGTGATGCTGCTGGTGGGCTTTCTGTTGCTGCGCGAGCCGGATTTCGGTGCGTTCGTGGTCATCGTGGCAATCGCCATGGGCATCCTGTTTCTGGGCGGGATCAATGTGCGCTTGTTTGGTGCGCTGATCCTGGTGTTGCTGGTTGGTTTTGTGATCCTGATCTGGGTTTCACCGTATCGACGCGAGCGCATCTTTGGTTTTATGGATCCGTGGCAGGATGCTTTTGGCAAGGGGTATCAGTTGTCGCATGCGCTGATTGCCTTCGGCCGTGGCGAGTGGTTTGGCGTGGGGCTGGGTGCCAGCGTTGAAAAATTGTTCTATCTGCCCGAAGCCCACACTGATTTTCTGCTGGCGGTGATTGCGGAAGAATTGGGCTTCGTCGGTGTGGCGGTGGTGATTGCTCTGTTTGCCTTGCTGGTGCAGCGCGCATTCATTATCGGCCGTCAGGCGCTGGTGCTGGGGCGGGTGTATTCAGGGCTGGTCGCCCAAGGGGTCGGTATCTGGATGGGGGTGCAGTCCTTCATCAACATGGGCGTCAATATGGGCATGCTGCCGACCAAGGGCCTGACCCTGCCGCTGATGAGTTTTGGGGGTTCCGGCATCGTGGCGAATTGCGTGGCATTGGCGATTCTGATGCGTATCGACTGGGAAAACCGTTTGCTGATGCGAGGAGGGCGGCCATGAAAACGATGAAGACCTTGCTGGTGATGGCGGGTGGGACGGGGGGGCATATCTTCCCCGGCCTGGCGGTGGCGGATGCGGTGAAAGAAGCGGGCTGGCGTGTGGTCTGGCTGGGTCATCCGGATGGGATGGAAGCCCGGCTGGTTCCGCCACGCGGTTATGAAATGGCCGAGTTGCGCTTTGATGCCTTGCGCGGCAAGGGGGTGCTCCGCAAGCTGCTGCTGCCATTCAATCTGTTGCGTGGTTTCTGGCATGCCTTGCAGAAGCTGGGTGAAGTGCGGCCGGATGTGGTGATTGGTCTGGGCGGATTCGTCAGTTTTCCAGCGGGCATGATGGCGGTGCTGAAAGGCATCCCGCTGGTCGTGCATGAGCAAAATTCCGTGGCTGGGCTGGCGAACCGTGTGCTGGCTGGGGTGGCGGATCGGGTGTTGACCGGATTTCCTGCGGTGTTGAAAAACGAATGCTGGGTCGGTAATCCGGTGCGTGCCGAAATTGCTGCGCTGCCATTGCCTGGCGAACGCTATGGCGAACGTCAGGTGCTGCGTGAGCCTTTGCATCTGCTGGTCGTCGGCGGCAGCCTGGGTGCGCTGGCACTCAATGAGGCGTTGCCTGCCGCGCTGGCCTTGTGGCCGGAGAATGAACGTCCGCAGGTGGTGCATCAATCGGGTGAAAAGCATCTCGATGCACTCAAGGCGGCGTATGTGCAGGCGGGTGTACATGCTAATTGCGTGAGCTTCATTGATGACATGGCGGGCGCGTATGCCTGGGCTGATCTGGTGGTGTGTCGTGCGGGTGCGCTGACCATCGCTGAACTGGCGGCTGCGGGGGTGGCCAGTTTGCTGGTGCCTTACCCTCATGCGGTGGATGACCATCAGACAGGCAATGCGCGGTTTCTGGCGCAGGCGGGGGCGGCGATACTGCTGCCGCAGGTGGAATTGACCCCTGAGAAATTGAGTTTGCTGCAGCAGATGAGCCGCGATCAGTTGCTGCAAATGGCGGAAAAGGCGCGCGCCCTGGCGCGACTCGATGCAACGACGCTCGTTGCCAAAGCGTGTATGGAGCTGGCGAAATGAAACATAAGGTCAAACGCATCCATTTCGTGGGGGTCGGCGGAACGGGGATGAGCGGCATTGCCGAGGTGCTGGCTAATCAGGGGTTCGAGGTCAGCGGTTCCGATCTGGGACGCAATGCCGCGACACAACGATTGACGGCCATGGGCGTGCGCGTCATGCACGAGCATGTCGCACAAAATACGCAAGATGCCGATGTCGTGGTGGTGTCGACAGCAATCAAAGCCGACAATCCGGAAATCATGGCGGCGCGGGAACGCAAGATTCCGGTGGTGCCACGTGCCCAGATGCTGGCCGAGCTGATGCGCTTCAAACAGGGGATCGCCGTGGCCGGGACGCATGGCAAGACGACGACGACCAGCCTGATCGCCAGCATACTGGGTGAGGGCGGGGTTGATCCGACGTTTGTCATTGGCGGGCGGCTGAATTCAGCGGGGGCCAATGCCCAGTTGGGGCAGGGTGATTTTCTGGTGGCTGAAGCCGATGAGTCGGATGCTTCTTTTCTGTGTCTGTCGCCGGTGATTTCGGTGGTCACCAATATCGATGCCGACCACATGGAGACCTACGATCACGACCTGGGCAAGTTGCGCCAGTCCTTTGTTGATTTCCTTCAGCGTCTGCCTTTCTATGGTGTGGCGGTGCTCTGTATCGATGATGCGAATGTGCGCGAAATCCTGCCGCGCATTACCAAACAGATCGTTACCTATGGCATCGGCGCAGATTCGAAGGCGAATTTTCGTGCTGAGAATGTGGCGGCGGTTGGTAGCCAGATGCATTTCGATTGTGTGCGGATTAACGGCAGCGTCAGCCGGATGCGGGTCGTACTCAACAGTCCGGGGCGGCACAATGTGCTGAATGCGCTGGCGGCGATTGCGGTGGCTTCCGAGGTGGGGATTGCGGATGCGGCCATCATCAAGGCACTGGCGGAATTCAAGGGAGTCGGGCGGCGTTTTCAGCGCTATGGCGAAATTGACCTGGTGGCGGGTGGCCACTTTACGTTGATTGATGACTATGGTCATCATCCCGTTGAGATGGCGGCGGTGCTGGCGGCGGCGCGCGGCGCGTTTCCCGGGCGGCGTCTGGTGCTGGCGTTTCAGCCGCATCGCTATACGCGTACCCGCGACTGCTTCGAGGATTTCGTCAAGGTGCTGTCGGGCTTCGATGCGTTGCTGCTGGCCGAGGTGTACCCAGCGGGTGAGTCACCGATTGTGGCAGCGGACGGACGCACGCTGGCGCGTGCTGTCCGGGTGGTGGGCAAGGTCGAGCCGGTTTTTGTGGATGAGATCGCCGCCATGCCGCAAGCCATTCTTGATGCGGCGCGTGAGGGGGATGTCGTGATCACCATGGGGGCGGGTTCGATCGGTGCTGTAGCGGGTAAGCTGGCGCAGGGGGAGGCTTGAGGTCGTTCATGGCGGATGTGCGTATGTCACCTCGTGATAATCAAACTGTTGCGTTGCGCGGGATGTTGCGCCGCGATGAGCCGATGGCGCGTCATGTTTCCTGGCGTGCGGGTGGGGTTGCGGCACACAGTTATGTGCCTGCGGATCTGGACGATCTGTGTGTGTTTTTGTCGGGCTTGCGTATCGATGAGCCGCTGCTGTTTGTCGGGCTGGGCTCGAATCTGCTGGTGCGCGATGGTGGCTACCGGGGTACGGTGGTGCTGATGCATGGTGCGCTGGATGCGTTGCGCGGTGAAGACGATGGGTCGATCTATGCCGAAGCCGGTGTAGCCAGTCCCAAGCTGGCGCGGTTTGTGATTCAGCAAGGTGGCTGTGGCGCAGAGTTTCTGGCCGGTATCCCGGGTACGCTGGGGGGCGCGCTGGCGATGAATGCGGGCTGTCATGGGAGTGAGATCTGGCAGTACGTTGAACGCGTCATAACGGTCGATCGGTATGGTCAACGACATCTGCGGCAGCCTGATGAATTCAGTGTGGCGTATCGGCATGTGGGGCTGCGTTCGTTGTGCGACGAGTGGTTCGTGGCCGCCTGGCTACGCTTTCCTGCGGGTGATGCAAGTGCTGCACGGGAGCGCATCAAGGCACTGCTGGCGCATCGTATTGCTACGCAACCGCTGCAGCAGCCGAATGCCGGATCGGTTTTTCGCAATCCGCCGGGGGATCATGCCGCGCGTTTGATTGAGGCCGCGGGTTTGAAGGGTTATGCCATCGGTGGTGCGCGAGTCTCGGAAATACATGCCAATTTTGTCGTTAATCCGGGGAACGATGCGAGCGCGTCTGCGATAGAAATGCTAATCGGCTGGATTCAGATCAAGGTCCAGGAAAAGTTCGGTATCAAGCTGGTTCCGGAGGTGCGTATCGTGGGGGAAAAGATTGAAACAGTGTGAGCAAAAACAAGCCTGCGGCAAAGTGGCCGTGATGTTCGGTGGGGATTCCTCCGAACGTGAGGTTTCGCTAAAAAGTGGCGCGGCGGTGCTCGCGGCGTTACAGGGTGCGGGCGTCGATGCCCATGCCTTTGATCCACGTGATCAGGCGCTTGCCGAATTGAAGGTCGAGGGTTACACGCGTGTGTTCATTGCCATGCATGGTCATGGGGGTGAGGATGGCGCGTTGCAGGGCGCACTGGAATTTTTGCAGATACCTTATACAGGCAGCGGGGTGCTGGCATCGGCGCTGGCCATGGATAAATGGCGGGCCAAGCTGGTCTGGCAGGCGGCAGGGATCCCTGTGCCCGAGTATGCGTTGCTCGATAAGCAGAGCGATTTTCTGGCCGTCGAAAAGCAACTGGGCTTGCCCCTGTTCGTCAAGCCCGCCAATGAAGGCTCCAGTATCGGTATCAGCAAGGTCAAAGAGGCGGGTGGGCTGGCAGCGGCTTATGCAGCGGCATCCAAATATGATTCATTGGTGATTGCCGAGCGTTTTGTCGATGCGGGTGAATACACCATCGCCATCATCGAACGGGATGGTGAGTTGCAGGCCTTGCCGATGATCCAGATCATCCCGTCGGGTGAGTACTACGATTACGATGCCAAGTATCTGCGTGATGACACGAAATATCTGTGTCCCTGCCCGTTGCCCGAAGAGCAGCAACGTGAATTGGCTGTGCTGGCACTGAAAGCTTTTCAGGTGCTGGGCGGGCGTGGCTGGGGGCGGGTGGATCTGATGCTGGATCGTCAGGGTCGGCCATATTTTCTTGAAGTGAATACCTCACCCGGCATGACTGATCATTCGCTGGTGCCGATGGCGGCGCGTGTGGCCGGGCTGGATTTTGCCGCGTTGGTGCTGCATGTGCTGGAGGGCGCGGCTCTTGGCTAAATTTCCGGCCATGCCGGGTGGGCGGCGAGATGAGTCGGAGCGTGCCCGGAGCCGCTCACGCCCGGATCGGCGGAGCAAGTCGCGTCCGGCGGTGGAAGGCTTCTGGGATCGGCCGCCGTTGCTCAACATGGTGGCCGATACCCTGATGTTGTTTGGCATGCTGGGTTTGTTGTATGCCGCGATTCTGGCCGTGGTGCGGCTGCCGGTGTTTCCGCTGCATCAGGTGGTTGTGGTCAGCCCGCTGGATCAGGTAACGCGCACGCAGATTGATTATGTGGTTCAGCATTCCCTCGATGGCAATTTTTTCACCGTCAATCTCGACAACATGCGTGCTTCGTTCGAGAAGCTGCCCTGGGTGCGTAAGGCGTCGTTGCGCCGCCGCTGGCCGGATGGCATCGAAGTCGAGCTTGAAGAGCATGTGGCCGTGGCGCGCTGGCAGAACAGCGCGGGAGAGGCGCGTCTGGTGAATCGGCAGGGTGAGGTTTTTGGTGCGGCGCTGAATGGCAGCCAGAATCGCTTGCCTTTGTTTGCCGGGCCTGAAGGGACGTCGGCTCAGGTGCTGGCGCATTATCAGGGATTCAGCGAACTGCTGGCACCTTCCGGCCGCAGCTTGCGGGTGGTGCAGTTTTCTCCACGCCAGGCGTGGCAACTGCGTCTGGACGATGGTCTGGTGCTGGAACTGGGGCGCGAGCAGGGTAAGGCGACACTGCATGATCGTCTTGAACGTTTTGTGACAACCTATGCGGCTGTCAAGTCACGTGTGAGTGCGGGTGTGGGGGTTCCTCAGATCGCCGCCATCGACATGCGTTATCCAAACGGTTTTGCCTTGCGGACGGGCAAAACTACACAGAATTCAGGCAAGGGCAATACATGAGCAAGGAAGCCAAAGAACTGATCGTCGGGCTCGACATCGGTACCTCAAAAATTGTCGCCATCATTGCAGAGCTGCTGGAGGATGGCCGCATGTCGGTGCTGGGCGTGGGCAGCCAGGAGTCGATCGGGCTTAAGAAAGGCGTGGTCGTCAATATCGAAGCGACGGTGAATGCCATTTCGCGCGCTATCCAGGAAGTCGAATTGATGACCAACGTCAAGGTCAAGGATGTTTATACGGGCATTGCGGGGAGCCACATCAAGAGCAAGGATTCGAATGGGATGGCTGTGGTGCGTGACCGGGAAGTCGCGCAGCTGGACGTGCAGCGCGCTATCGAAGCTGCTGAGGCGACGCCGATTTCGGCGGATGACAAGTTGCTGCATACGCTGGTGCAGGAGTTCATCGTCGACGGCCAGGATGGGGTGAAGGAACCAATCGGCATGGATGCGCGGCGACTCGAGGTGCGTGTGCATATCGTGACGGGTGCGGTGACTTCAGTGCAGAACATCGTCAAATGTGTGCATCGTTGCGGGCTGGAGGTGGTGGATCTGGTATTGCAGCCGCTGGCTTCGGGTTATGCCGTGCTGACGGATGATGAAAAGGAAGTGGGCGTGTGTCTCGTGGATATCGGCGGTGGCACGACCGATATTGCGGTCTTCGCGCAAGGGGCGATACGCCATACGGCGGTGATCCCGATTGCGGGTGACCAGATTACCAATGACATCGCGATTGCGTTGCGGACATCGACCCAGGATGCCGAGGAAATCAAGATCAGTTATGGCTATGCTTTGCAGCAGATGGCAGATCCAGAGGAGATGATCGAGGTGCCGGGCGTGGGCGAGCGTCCGTCGACCAAGCTTTCACGGCAGACACTGGCCAGCGTGATCCAGCCGCGTATCGAAGAGATTTATCAGAAGGTGCAGGACGAGCTACGCAAGAGCGGCTATGAGCGTTTGCTGCGCGCAGGCATCGTGCTGACCGGTGGTGCGTCGGCGATGCCCGGCATGGTGCAGTTGGGCGAGGAAATTTTCCACAACACCGTCAAGCAGGGCGTGCCGGTGTATGAGGGCAACCTCAAAGAATTGGTGCGTAACCCCCGCTATTCGACGGCGATGGGGTTGTTGATGGAAGGCCTGGCACAGAAAAAGCGTGGTCTCAAGGTGCAAGGACCGAAGAATCTAGGGCAAATACTGGCGCGCATGCGTGCCTGGTTCGAACGAACATTTTGATTGGTTTGGCATACAGGGTAGTGAATTCTTTTTGTAATGATGTTATTTCAGGAGGTGAGCATGTTTGAAATTGTTGATAAGGATCCGAACGCAACGGTCATTAAGGTCATTGGTGTCGGTGGCGCGGGTGGTAATGCCGTCGAACACATGATTGCCGAGAATGTTCAGGGGGTGGATTTCATTTGCATGAATACCGATGCTCAGGCGTTGAACAAGTCTTCGGCCAGTGCCAAGCTGCAACTCGGGCCTGGTCTGGGCGCGGGTGGCAAGCCGGAGAAGGCGCGTGATCTGGCGCAGATCGAGCGTGTACGGATTGCTGAAATGCTCAGCGGCGCACATATGGTGTTCATTACCGCCGGGATGGGAGGCGGCACGGGGACGGGTGCTGCACCAGTGGTGGCCGAAGTGGCACGCGAACTGGGCATCCTGACGGTCGCGGTGGTGACCAAGCCGTTTGAATACGAGGGTCGTCGCATGTCGCTGGCCGAGCAGGGGCTGGTTGAACTGGCGATGAATGTGGATTCGCTGATCGTGATCCTCAATGAAAAGCTGATGGATGTCCTCGGCGAGGATGTCAGCATGATAGAGGCGTTCCGTTCGGCTGACGATGTGCTGAAGAACGCGGTGGGAGGGATTGCCGAAATCATCAATGTGCCGGGTCTGGTCAATGTCGACTTCGAGGATGTCCGCACGGTGATGGGCGAGATGGGCAAGGCCATGATGGGTTCCGCCGCAGCGGCAGGTGTTGATCGTGCCCGCATTGCGGCTGAGAAAGCAGTGGCCAGCCCGCTGCTGGAAGGTGTGGAGCTGTCGGGTGCCAAGGGGGTGCTGGTCAACATCACGGCGAATCAGTCGCTGGGCATGAAGGAAGTCCGGGAAGTGATGAACACCATCCGCAACTATGCGGCACCGGAGGCGACGATCATCTTCGGTACTGTGTTTGAAGAAAGCATGGAGGATCAGCTGCGTGTGACCGTCGTGGCGACCGGGCTGGGCGCGATTGCCAAACGCTTGAGCAAACCAGAAATCAGCATGGTGCCGAGCCTGCGGACGGGGACCGATGGCGGCTTTTATGATGCGCCCGTGATCGCCACTGCAGACATCGATGGCTTGCCGCCGGTATTCCAGCCAGGACGCGCCGCACGCAATGCGACGGTTGATGAGATGCGCTCGAATGGTGTCGATAAATACGATATCCCCGCCTTCCTGCGTCGGCAGGCAGACTGAGCAGGGTGTCATGCATAAGGCATGGAGCGGGAAGTGCCATGTTAGAATTCACTTTTGACGTGGCTTGTTTTGTTCGCGTTTCTGTTCCCGTTCCTATGTCTTTGTTATGCTCAAACAGCGCACTCTGAAAACTCTGATTCGTGCCACCGGCGTCGGCCTGCATAGCGGCGCCAAGGTGACCATCGTCCTGCGTCCGGCCGCGCCGGATACCGGAATTGTTTTTCGCCGTGTGGATTTACCCGAGCCCGTCGATATCAAGGCTGACCCGTTGCAGGTGGGTGATACCCGGCTGGCGTCCTGTCTGGAAGTGGGCGGAGCGAAGATCGCTACCATCGAGCACCTGATGTCTGCCTTGGCGGGCTTGGGGATCGATAATCTTTATATTGATGTTGATGCGGCCGAGTTGCCCATCATGGACGGATCCGCCGCACCATTTGTTTTTTTGCTGCAGTCCGCAGGGATCGCGGAGCAAAAAGCAGCAAAACGTTTTCTGCGGGTGAAAAAACCGGTCGAGGTCAAGGAAGGCGACAAGTGGGCGCGTCTTGAACCTTACGAGGGTTTTCGGCTTGATTTTTCCATCGCCTTCAATCATCCAGCCGTTGCACAGACCGGTACCCGGGTTTCCATCGATTTTGCCGAGAACGCTTACATCCGTGAAGTGGCGCGTGCGCGTACCTTTGGTTTCATGCAGGACGTCGAGTTCATGCGTGATCAGGGACTGGCACTGGGTGGCAGCCTGGAAAACGCGATTGTCATGGATGAATATCGGGTTCTGAATGCAGATGGCCTGCGCTTTGCCGATGAGTTTGCCAAGCACAAACTGCTCGATGCCATCGGTGATCTTTACATCGTCGGCCATCCGTTGCTGGCGGCATTTTCCGCACACAAATCCGGCCACGCGCTTAATAACCAGTTGTTGCGTGCCTTGCTGGCGGATGCCAGTGCCTGGGAATGGGCGAGTTACGCGCGCGTGGAAGACGCGCCTGGCCGGGTGGCTCACCTATACCCGCAAGCGGCCTGAGCCGTGGTTTGCTGATGCCATGTGGCTGTTGCGGATCGTTGGCTTACTCACGGTCATTGCCATAGGTAGCGGCATCGTGGCATATCTCTTTACCGGCGAGCGTCGGTATCTGCAGCTGGCCGGGCGGGTTACGAAATACGCACTGATTTTTGTCCTGATCGTTCTGACCTTGCTGGCACTGGAACGGTTCATCGTGTTGTAGGTGGCCTGCGGAAACTGCGCGCCAGCAGGGCTTCCAGTGCGGACTTGAGCTCGCCTTCAGGCAGCGCGGTGTTCAGGCGGGCAATGCTGGCACGCCCGGCCGCGCCGAGAAGGGCGGCTTGTGGGCGTTGTTTTTGTTGCGGCGCAGCATTCAAGGGTTGCACCTTGATACGGATTTCTGTAACCTGCTCGCCTTCTGAACGAAAGGCCTCAGCCAGACTGGGGCTAATTTGGCGCAGCTTGGTGGCTGCGGCACCATTTTCGGCGTGAATGATGGCTGCGCCCGCTTTGTAGTTGGCGACCCGGCAGCTTCTAGCAAGCGTTGCGGGAACGACTTTTTCAAATAACTGCTGCAGTTTCTGCAAGTGCCCGGCATGGGCGGCAAGCCGTGCCATCGCCTCATTTTTACTCAGGCAGTCTTCGAGGTGGCGTGCGCGCATGGCAGTTCAAAGGAAAGGAACAGTGTGCATATTATTCTGGTCTCCGACCGTCTGACAACGGCCAGGAACATTACGATTAACGGCCGACATCTGGCTGCGGGTCTGGCGGCCTTTGTGTTGCTGGTTCTGCTGGTTTCTTCGCTGTTTTCCTATGTCACAGTGCGTCATGCGGTGGCGTGGCAGTTGCCGTTTGTCGAGGAATGGCTGGGTGCCAGCAATGCGGCAGAAGATCAGCGCAGCAAGACCTTCGTGCGGGAAAACCTGAATGCCATGGCGGTCAAGCTGGGGCAGATGCAGGCGCAATTGACGCGGCTGGATCTGCTCGGCGAACGGCTGGCACAGATGTCAGGGATGAAAGTGCCGGAGCGGGAAACGGTCGGCAAGGCAGCCATGGCTGCCCAGGGCGGCCCGTTGGTGCGAGCAGCACCGCTGTCGCAAAATGACTTGCTCGAAGCACTCGATGGTTTGTCTTATCAGGTGGAGCGGCGCAGTGACACTTTGGCACTGATCGAATCGCAACTGCTGGATCGGCGTGTGCGCGACAGCATGTTGCCCAGTTCCTTGCCGGTGGCGGCGGCATGGAGCTCCAATTTTGGTTGGCGTATCGATCCCTTTACCGGCGACAAAGCCTTGCATGAAGGGGTGGATTTTCCTGCAGCCATCGGGACGCCGGTGAATGCCGCCGCCGATGGCATGGTCGTGACGGCAGAGACGCATCCGGAGTATGGTCAGATGATCGAGGTGGATCATGGTGGCGGATTGACAACACGCTATGCCCATCTTTCGCGCATCCTGGTACAAACCGGCACACTGGTGCGACGGGGGCAGGCGATGGGGGCGGTCGGTAGCAGCGGGCGTTCAACCGGGGCGCACCTGCACTTCGAGGTGCGCCTGCATGGCATGGCGCAAAACCCGGCGCGTTTTCTGCAACAGGCCGCAGCAGGGGGCGTTCGGCTGGGGCTTGCCCAGCGCAAATAGTCCGTAATTGCGCCTTGTGACACCTCGTTGTAGGCGCGCGGGCAGGGTGCATGTGGTGACGTGTTAGAATTTTCGTTTTTCGTCACGGGCATCCCCATGGTTTCCGGCATACTCAAGAAGATTTTCGGCAGTCGCAATGACCGTCTGGTGCGACAGTACGGCCAGACCGTCAAGAAGATCAATGCGCTCGAACCCGCCATGCAGGCGTTGAGCGATGCACAGTTGCAAGCCAAGACGGTCGAGTTCCGTCAGCGCCTGGCGCAGGGCGAGTTGCTGGATGCCTTGTTGCCGGAAGCCTTTGCCGTGGTGCGTGAAGCGGGCAAGCGTGTGCTGGGAATGCGGCATTTCGATGTGCAGTTGATTGGCGGCATGGTGCAGCATTCGGGGCGGATCTCCGAAATGCGTACCGGCGAAGGCAAGACGCTGGTCGCTACGCTCGCCACCTATCTGAACGCCTTGCCTGGCAAGGGCGTTCATGTCATTACGGTGAATGATTATCTCGCCCGGCGCGATGCTGAATGGATGGGGCGCTTATATAACTGGCTTGGCTTGAGCTGGGGTGTCAATCTGTCGCAGATGAGCCACGAGGAAAAGCAGGCGGCGTATGCGGCGGATATCACTTATGGCACCAACAATGAATTCGGTTTTGATTACCTGCGTGACAACATGGTCTATGCCAAGACCGAGCGGGTGCAGCGTGGTCTTAACTTTGCGATTGTTGATGAAGTCGATTCCATCCTTATCGATGAGGCGCGCACGCCGCTGATCATCTCGGGGCAGGCCGAGGATCACACCGATCTTTATGTCAAGATGAATGCCGTGGCACCGTTGCTGGAACGCGGTGAGGCCGGGGCGCGTGACGGCGATCCGGATACGGGCGACTACACGGTCGACCTGAAGTCGCATCAGGTGCTGTTGACTGAAACCGGCCATGAACACGCTGAGGAAATTCTGGCGCGCATGGGGTTGCTGCCTGAGGGGCGCAGCCTGTACGAGCCCGCCAATATTCTGCTGATTCATCACCTGTACGCGGCGCTGCGTGCGCACAACCTGTTCCATCTCGATCAGCAGTATGTGGTGCAGAACGGTGAAGTGGTGATTGTGGATGAGTTTACCGGCCGCCTGATGGCGGGGCGTCGCTGGTCGGATGGGCTGCATCAGGCGGTGGAGGCCAAGGAAGGGGTTGCCATCCAGCATGAGAACCAGACGCTGGCCTCGATCACTTTCCAGAATTACTTCCGCATGTACGTCAAGCTGGCCGGCATGACCGGCACGGCGGATACCGAGGCTTACGAATTTCATCAGATTTACAGTCTGGAAACCGTGGTCATTCCGACGCACCGTCCGATGGTGCGTGATGATCGTATGGATCAGATTTATCGCACGTCCCAGGAAAAATACGCGGCGATCATCAATGACATCAAGGATTGCCAGGGGCGTGGTCAGCCGGTGCTGGTCGGAACCACCTCGATTGAAACTTCCGAACTGGTTTCCAGTCTGCTTGACAAGGAAAAACTGCAGCATCAGGTGCTCAACGCCAAGCAGCACGCGCGTGAGGCGGATATCGTGGCACAGGCCGGTCGCCCCGGGATCATCACGATTGCGACCAACATGGCCGGACGTGGGACGGACATCGTGCTGGGCGGCAACATCGAAAGCGAACGCGTAGCCATTGAACATGACGAGAGCCTGTCGGCCGCAGAGAAGGCGCAGCGGATGGCTACGTTGCGTGCGGATTGGGAACAAGTGCATCAGCGCGTGCTGGACGCAGGTGGGCTGCATATCATCGGTTCCGAGCGCCATGAATCGCGGCGCATTGATAATCAGCTACGGGGGCGGGCGGGCCGTCAGGGCGACAAGGGTTCGTCGCGCTTTTATCTGTCGCTGGAAGATTCGCTGCTGAAGATTTTTGCCGGTGAACGGTTGAATGCCATCATGGTGCGGCTCAAGATGCCCGAGGGCGAGGCCATCGAGCATCCGCTGGTGACGCGTTCTCTGGAGTCGGCGCAACGCAAGGTCGAGCAGCGTAACTTCGATATTCGCAAACAGTTGCTTGAATACGATGATGTTTCCAATGATCAGCGCAAAGTGATCTATCAGCAGCGCAATGAACTGCTCGATAGCGGCGAGATTTCTGAAACCATCACCGCCATGCGTCAGGGCGTGCTGCACGATACGTTTCGTAGTCATGTCCCGGCTGAAAGTGTCGAAGAGCAATGGGACGTGCCCGGGCTGGAGGCGACGCTGGCTGCCGAATGGCAGCTTAAGTTGCCGGTCAGTGAGTGGCTGGTGAAAGAACCGAATCTTGATGATGATGATCTGCTCAAGCGGATCATCAGCGCAGCAGATGAGGCGTATGCAGCCAAGGTGGCGACTGTGGATCAACAGGCCTGGCAGGGCTTCGAGCGCAATGTCATGCTGCAAAGCCTGGACACGCACTGGCGGGAGCATCTGGCTGCACTGGATCATCTGCGTCAGGGCATCCATCTGCGTGGCTATGCACAGAAGAATCCCAAGCAGGAATACAAGCGGGAGGCTTTTGAGTTGTTCGAAGGGCTGTTGCAGTCGGTGCGCGTTGAAGTCACACGGTTGCTGGCCACGGTTGAGGTTCGCTCCGAGGAGCAGATCGAGGAAGTGGACGCACCGCCGCAACTGGAAAATGTTCAGTATCACCACGCGGATTACGATGAGGCGCTGGCGGGGAATGACGATGCGACGGGTGGCGCGCAACCGGAAGTGCGTCAGATCGACAAGATCGGCCGCAATGATCTGTGCCCTTGTGGCTCAGGCAAGAAATACAAGCATTGCCACGGCAAACTGAGTTGAGTTGTTTTTGGCGGCGCGCATGTTTCCACCCATCATCGAGGACGGCAGTGCTCAGGCCGCCGTCCTGATTCTTGATCAGACGCTGCTGCCCGCCGAGGTGCAGCAGGTGCGTTTGAGTACGCTGGCGCAGGCCGCTCAGGCAATTCGGGTGATGCAGGTACGCGGTGCGCCACTGATCGGCGTGACAGCTGCGTATGGGGTTGCGCTGGGCTTGGCCGATGATGCCGATGATGCCACACTGGAACGTGTGCTGAATCTGCTGGCAGCGACTCGTCCTACGGCAGTCAATCTGCATTGGGCTCTGGCGCGCATGCAGCGCGTGCTGTTGCCATTGCCAGCCCACCAGCGACGTGAGGCAGCCTGGCATGAGGCGCGGGTCATCGCGGCCGAAGATGCTGCAGCCAATGCGGCGATAGGTCAGCATGGTTTGCCGTTGTTGACGGAAATTGCCCGCCGTAAAGGCCGGGTGCAGGTCATGACCCATTGCAATGCGGGTTGGCTGGCCACCGTGGCACATGGGACGGCATTGTCCCCGGTCTATGCGGCGCATGCAGCGGGGCTCGATATTCATGTCTGGGTCAGCGAAACGCGCCCGCGTAACCAGGGCTTGCTGACCGCCTGGGAATTGCAGCAGGGCGGTGTGCCACATACCTTGCTGGCGGATAATGCAGCGGGTTTGCTGATGATGCAGGGCAAGGTGGATCTCGTCATTGTGGGGGCTGACCGGATTGCGGCCAATGGGGATGCCGCCAACAAAGTGGGAACGTATCTCAAGGCGCTGGCGGCGCGGGCACATGGGGTGCCGTTTTATGTCGCTGCACCGCGTTCAACCATTGATTTCAACTGCCCCGATGGCACGGCGATTCCGATTGAAGAGCGTGCCCCGGCAGAGTTGGGGCACGGCAGTGATCGGCCGATCACCAATCCGGCGTTCGATGTCACGCCCGCCACGTTGATTAGCGGCATCATCACGGAGTCCGGCATCCTGATGCCTGATGAACTGAACATGAAATTTTTCGCATGAGCACAACGCTGGCTGCACAGGTGCTTGCGACGGCGTGTGCCATGAACGCTTCAGGCATTAATCGGGGTACGGCGGGTAATGTCAGCGCACGCGTGGCAGAGGGCTTTCTGATTACGCCGACGGGGATGGATTACCTCGACCTGCAGGCCGATGACATCGTGCCGATGGCATGGGATGGCAGTTGGCAGGGCGCGCGCAAGCCATCGTCTGAATGGCATTTTCATCGTGACATTTACAGGGCACGACCGGAGTTCGCGGCGGTCATTCATACGCACTCGCCCTTTGCCACCACGTTGGCCTGCATGGGCTGTGATATTCCGCCCTTCCATTACATGATTGCCCGCTTCGGCGGTCAAGACGTGCGTTGCGCGAGTTATGCAACCTTTGGTACGCAGGCGTTGTCGGCAGCCGCATTGCAGGCATTGGAAGGGCGCAGTGCCTGTCTGCTGGCAAATCACGGCATGATCGTCTGCGCTGCTGATCTCCGCCAGGCGCTGGCACGGGCGATCGAGTTTGAGACCTTGTGTGAGCAATACTGGCGCGTGCTGCAGTTGGGGTCGCCGAAGCTAATCGCCGAGGATGAAATGACGCGGGTGCTGGCAAAGTTTGCCAGCTATGGTCAGCAGTCTTCCTGATTATTCAGGTACTCAGTGCTGATAAACCCATTGCAGCAAGGCGTCCTGCGCGGCCTGTGTTGCGGCGGCATTCGGGTGATTGACCAGAAATACAACAATCTGCCAGTGGCCGCGATGATCCAGCACGTAGCCTGCCATGGTTTTGACCTCTTCCAGTGTGCCGGTCTTGATGTGTGCCTGTCCCGCAACGCGGGTTTGCTGCAGACGTTTTTTCATGGTGCCATCGGTGGCGACCAGGGGCAGTGAGGCCACAAACTCGGGCATCAACGGGCTTTTCCAGGCCAGACTGAGCAGATGAGCCAGGCTGCTGGCGGATATGCGTTCGTGACGTGATAAGCCCGAACCGTTGTCCAGGATCAGTTCGGGGAACGTCAATTGTTTTTGTTGCAGCCATGCGCGCAGACGGGTGGCGGCGGCAAGCTCGGTCAGTGGCGCGGGTGAGGTGCGTTCATCCGACCCGCTGGGTTGCGTAGCCAGCGTGAGGAAAAGTTGGCGAGCCATCACGTTGTTGCTGTATTTGTTGGTGTCGCGAATGATCTCTGCCAGCGTGGGGGACTGGATGGATGCCAGTGTTTGCAGTGGAGCCAACGGCAAACTGGGCAAGGCCGTAACCGGCGGATCGACCAGCGTACCGCCTAGTTCCTGCCAAAGCTGTTTGAAAACACCTTCAACGTATTGAGGATGGGTCAGCACGCTCAGATACCAGTTTTTTTCACCACAGGCGAGCGGGTAGTCGCCGCTGAGCGTGAGTTGATGGCGGCCTTGGTGAGTGCTCAGCGTGGCGCGTAGCGCTTCTTTCCAGTGGTTGCAGGGCTGCTCTGTGGTGAGTGGGCGGATTTTATTGATGATGTCGAGATGGGCGGGGTGTGGTTCTGCCGAAATAGATAACGATCCACCGGCGATGTCCCCCATCAGTTGCAAACGCAGCGATTTGAAATTGACCAGCAGGGCATCCGGCGTGACGTTATAAGGGCGCAATGGCTGATCGTCGAAAGGTGCTTGGCTGGTCGTGTCAGATTCTTCCGGCAAGGCAAACAAGCTACGGTCGAGGAGCAGATGGCCGTGTATTTCACGCACTCCATGCGCGCGGAGTTGTCGCAATAGCAGCCAGAATTGTTCCAGTGTCAGTTGCGGATCGCCACTTCCTTTGAGCACCAGATCTGCCGCGAGTACGCCGTGGTGTGGCCGCGCGCTGGAGAGTGCTTGGGTCTGCCAGGTGTAGGCAGGGCCGAGGATCTCGAGGGCAGCATAGGTTGTCAGCAGTTTCATCACCGAAGCGGGATTGAAAGGCCGGGAGGTATTCAGGCTGACGAGCGGTTGCACTGCAGTCACTTCCTGGACGATGACGGCAGCCGCAGTGGGTGGCACGCTGGCTTGTTGCAGGGCGAGTGCGACGGGTGCTGGCAGGCGTTCGAGATATTCCGCATGGGCGATGCGTGGCTCACTTGAAAGCGTCAGCACGAGCAGCATCAGCGGCATCAGGATGAGGCTGAAATTGCGATTTCCGGGGCGATAAAAGGTGTTCATGATGAGCCGTGATGATAGCCCTTTGTCGTGCAAACCGGTGCAAACCGGCGTGCTTGCAGCGGGAAACTGATAGACTGAACAGCGTTGTCGCGACACCGCGCTATAGGGCGGTTGCACGAGAGTGTGGTGGGTCGCGCATGTCCTTACTCATCGAAGCATGAATCATGTCGAAGCTGCTGCTTTTCGTCCTTCTCGGTGTAGCCATCTATCTGTGGATGCGTGCGGTGCGCCGCGCACAGAAGCAAGATGCGCCACCGCAATCGCCTTCCCCTCAGCCGATCGTGGCGTGCGCGCAGTGTGGCGTGCATGTTCCGCAAAGCGACAGCCTGATGGCGGCCGGGCAGCATTACTGTTGCGAACAACATCGTGAGCAGGGCTGCGCGCGTGCCGCAAACAAACGCTGAACGCGATTCCTGGTCGGGTTTGCTGATCGAGCCACCCGATACCTTCTGGAAGTCGCTACGTTATTTCAACGCGTATCGTCTCGGCGTCGCCAGCGTTTTTCTGCTGGCGTTCGGGTTTTACGGGGTGGCCTTCAATCTGGGCTATGAACACCCGGTGTATTACGGGCGGGTTTGTATCGCGTATCTGTTACTGGCGGTGTTCTATTACTTTGTGCCGCGTGTCTGGCGGCATTGGTTCAGCCTGCAACTGACACTACAGGTGTTAACCGATATCACGGTGCTGACCCTGCTGATGTACTACAGTGGTGGCACCCGGAGTGGCCTGACCTTCATGATGGTTGTGGTGCTGGCGGGCGCAGGCCTGGTTGGGCAAGGTCGACTCAGTCCGTTTTTTGCAGCACTGGCCACCTTGGCGGTGTTGCTTGAACAGTTTCAGCGTGTGCTGCATCTGGATGGCGATCTGGCAGACTTTACCCAGACGGGTATTGTCAGTATCGGGTTTTTTGCCACGGCACTTACCGCACGCCGCCTGGCGCGACGCGTGGTGATCAATGAAACGCTGGCGCATGAGCGCGGTCAGCAACTGGCCGACCAATTATTGTTGAACGAGCGGGTGATCCGCGACATGCAGGATGGTGTGCTGGTGGTCGATGGCGCAGGCCGGGTGCGTCAATCCAATCCACAAGCCCGATTGTTACTGGGGTTGTCGGCGGCTGAACCGCATGAATTTCTGACGCTCACCCAGTGCTCAACCCTGCTGGCCGAACGCTATCGGTGCTGGGCGCATGATGATGAAGAAAAGCTCGAGACTTTGCCGATTCCGGCGACAGGTCGTGTGTTGCAAGCGCGATTTTTGCCGGGAGGGGAGCGGGGACAGGCACTGATTTATCTTGAAGACATGAATCGTGCCGAAGAGCAGGCGCGGCAGGTGAAGCTCGCCGCACTCGGGCGATTGACGGCTAACATGGCGCATGAAATTCGCAATCCGCTGGCAGCGATCAGCCACGCAGCGGAATTGCTGGTGGATGAGCAACGTGAAGCGACGCGTGCGCGTCTGGTGCAGATCATTGGCGACAACACGCAGCGTCTGAATCGATTGGTGGTCGAGGTACTGGAACTGGGGCAACGCGATCGCGCGCAGCCGGAGTGGTTGTCTCTCGCTGCGTTTCTGGATGTGTTTCTGGAAGAGTTTGCATTGCAGGATGCGTGCGCCCAACGGTGTGTCGTGCTGAGCCCAGCGGTGGATGTCACGATCTGGTTTGATCGTTGCCATCTCAACCGGGTGTTGTGGAATCTGCTCAGCAATGCGTTACGCCATAGCCATGGCGAGGTGGGGAGCGTCAGGCTGGAGGTGCGGCGCGGTCATCTGGTGGATGGGCGGGCAGGCATTGAGCTGCATGTGATCGATGATGGGGCGGGGGTCGAGCCTGCTTTGCAGGTGCAGATTTTCGAACCATTTTTTACGACACGCAGCCATGGTACCGGGCTGGGGCTTTATATTGCCCGGGAACTGTGTGAGGCCAACGGAGCCAGTCTCGAATTCTGTGAGAATGCGCCCGGCGCGCATTTTTGTCTGAGAGCACGCTGTGCGCCGGAGGCAGGGGGGGCGAATGAAAGCGGAACGTAGATCACGCGATGAGCAACTACGCGTGCTGGTGGTCGATGACGAGCCGGATATCCGCGAGTTGCTCGACCTGACGCTGGCGCGTATGGGGCTGAACTGTCAGTGTGCCGGTGACCTGGCCGAGGCACGCCGTTTGCTGAAGCAAGGGGAGTTTCAGCTTTGTTTGACGGATATGCGTTTGCCGGATGGCGAGGGAATCGAGTTGGTTCGACATATTGCCGAGCATCGTCGTAACCTGCCTGTCGCCGTCATTACCGCGCACGGCAGCATGGAAAATGCCGTGCAGGCGCTGAAAGCGGGGGCATTTGATTACCTGGCCAAACCCGTTTCACTCGATCAGTTGCGCGCGTTGGTGAAATCAGCCATTGGTTTGCCGCAGGGTAACCCACTGGAGAAGGACAGCGGCGCACGTACCCTGTTTGGTCATTCGCCGGCCATCCAGCAGGCACGGGCGATGATCGAACGTGTCGCCCGCAGTCAAGCGCCTGTCTATATTTCCGGGGAGTCTGGTAGCGGGAAAGAACTGGCCGCCCGCTTGATTCACCAACTGGGGGCGCGTCGCGAAAAAGGATTCATTGCGGTGAATTGCGGTGCGATTCCAGACACCTTGATGGAGAGCGAATTTTTCGGTTATCGAAAAGGTGCTTTTACCGGTGCCGAAGCAGATCGCGCCGGATTCTTTCAGGCAGCGGATGGGGGAACCCTGTTTCTTGATGAGGTGGCTGATCTGCCACTTTCCATGCAGGTCAAATTGCTGCGCGCCATACAGGAAAAACGGATACGCAAGGTGGGCGCTACGGCAGAGGAGCCTGTAGATGTGCGCCTGATCTGCGCGACTCATCAGGATTTGAAAGCACTGGTGGAGCAGGGGCGTTTTCGTCAGGATCTGTTTTACCGGATCAACGTCATTGGCCTGCGGATGCCTGCGTTGCGTGAGTGCCGGGAAGATATTCCGTTACTGGCGGATCATCTCCTGGTGCGCCTTGCCGAAGCTGCGGGTGTGCCATGCCCCGGCATGACGCCGGAAGCACTGCATGCCTTATGCAACCATGCTTTTCCGGGCAATGTGCGCGAACTTGAAAATACGCTGGAACGGGCGCTGGCGTTGTTGTCAGGCGATGTCATCGAAGTGGCCGATCTGCATCTGGCGACGGAGGCAGAGCCCAAGCCAAATTACAATCACAACCCCAATTCAGAGCCAGAATTGAGGGCGGCGCGCGTTGCGATTGAACCGGTGCTGCCACAGAAACCGGAGGCCGCTTCGTTGTCGGCACATATTGATCAGGTGGAGCATCAAGTCATCCGCGATGCCTTGCAGAAAGCCGATTTTAATTTGCCTGCGGCGGCAAAGTTACTGGGGGTGACCGAGCGTTCCTTACGTTATCGCATGGAACGTCTGGGGCTCGGTGCATGATGCCCCCGGTCGGCGCTGGATCGGAGGCAGGTCTGGATGAAGGCGGCATCGTCACCGGCATCACTTACATTCCCTCGCCGAATTGCGATGAACGCCCGCCGGGTGAGACGATCAGCTTAATCGTCATCCATGCCATCAGCTTGCCGCCAGGTGAGTTCGGTGGGGAAGGTGTCACGCAGTTGTTTACCAATCAGCTATCGGCCAGTGAACATCCTTACTATGCGGAAATCCATGCGCTGCGTGTTTCTGCGCATTTCCTGATACGGCGTGATGGCGCGCTGATTCAATATGTACCCTGTCAGAAACGAGCCTGGCATGCAGGCGTGTCTAACTGGAATGGTCGCGAACGCTGTAACGATTTTTCCATCGGAATCGAGCTCGAAGGTTGTGATGATCAGGCCTTCGAAGAGGCGCAATACCACCGTCTTGTTGATTTGCTGGCGTTGCTGGTGAAGCACTATCCCGAGGTGGGTATTGTCGGCCATACCGAGATTGCACCCGGCCGCAAAACTGACCCGGGGCCGCGTTTCGACTGGTCGCGCATTTCGTCGGCGCATCGTCTGCCGTGAAGTGCTGGTCGGCCTGTCGTTACAGTGCATGCGCTGTTGTATTTTTGCGAGTATAAAATTATCAGGGTGAAAATTTCTCTTGCATGTTTGAAAACACAACACTACACTTAGTCAAAAATATGGAAAGCACACTATATCTAGTAGGTCAACCCCGAAAATTTTTTGTTGTTGCAGTTTCAGGGAGTGTGTGCCCTAAAGCAGTTGATTAAATATTGTCTGAGGAGCAGTGTCTGATGCAGCATGGAAACAGGGCGAATATTGTTCGAACGAAGCTACGGCCGAGGGCTGTGGGTGGCTTGTCGATGCCCTGTTTTCCTCTGGTGATATCTCTGCTTCAGTATTCATCTGTTTTTATGACCGGCTTGGTTCCTTCGTGGAACGAGCCGGTTTTGTTTTGAATTTGACGGCGGCGACTCCGGTCATTGCCTCGAATGACCCGTATCCATTTGGGCGGGTTGTTGTAGTGCTGATGTATCTTTCCTGTTATTTGGTTAAGGAGGTTGGACATGGCTGAGGACAAGACCAAGGCGAAGAAGCCCGCTGCAAAGAGTGCAGCGAAACCGGCAGCGAAGAAGGTGGCCGCTAAGCCCGCCGCGAAGAAAGCGGTTGCTGCCAAACCGGTAGCGAAGAAAGCAGCGCCTGCTGCAAAGAAGGCGGCAGCCAAGCCAGCGGCGAAACCTGCCGTGAAGAAAGCAGCGGCAAAGCCCGTCGCGAAGAAAGCGGCTGCCAAGTCGGTAGCAAAACCGGCAGCGAAGAAGGCAGCAGCAAAGCCTGTGGCGAAGAAAGCGGCTGCCAAGCCGGTGGCAAAGCCTGCAGCGAAGAAGGCTGCGGCGAAGCCCGTCGTGAAGAAAGCGGCAGCCAAGCCGGTTGCAAAGCCTGCAGCGAAGAAGGCAGCGGCGAAGCCCGTGGCGAAGAAAGCGGCAGCCAAGCCAGCGGCGAAACCTGCCGTGAAGAAAGCTGCGGCGAAGCCTGTGGCGAAGAAAGCAGCTGCCAAGCCGATAGTGAAAGCTGCGGCGAAACCAGCGGCGAAGAAAGCGGTGGCGAAGCCTGTAGCCAAAAAAGCAGCCGCCAAGCCGGTAGCAAAGCCTGCCACAAAGCCAGCTACAAAGGTTGCTGCGGTGGCCAAGCCAGCCAGTGTGTCTTCAACGGCAGCTGTGCCTGGCTCGAAGCCTTCGTTGAACCCCGCTTCAGCCTGGCCGTTTCCGACAGGTTCGCGCCCTTCCTGAGCGCAATCAGGAAGGCGGGTATCGAGGCTGTTGAAAGGCAGTGTCGATACCAGGTTAAACCAAATAACAAGGGCAGCCGTCGTGAGACGGGCTGCCCTTGTTATTTGGCGGGTACGCGCTGTATCCGCGTATTTGCGTATCCCCGCGCGCCGGTCAGTGGCAACCCGATCATGCGTGGGTTGCCGGTCTGACCTTCATGCTCGCGAGGTTTAGTCGATCAGCGTGAGTTCAAACAATTCGCGCTTGAGCAACAGTTCGCGCGGCATGCGGGACTTGAGCTTTTCAAACCATTCTGCGTGCAGTTTGAGTTCTTCCTGCCACATGGCGGCGTCGACCTTGGTCAGGTCATCGAACTGCTCGCGGGTCATGCCTTTGAAGTCGGTCCAGTCGATATCTTCGTACTTGGGCATCCAGCCCAGTGCGGTTTCTTTCGCGGCAGCGCGACCCTTGACGCGGTCGACGATCCACTTCAGTACGCGCATGTTGTCACCAAAGCCGGGCCAGATGAATTCGCCGTTGTCATCCTGACGGAACCAGTTCACCGTGAAGATGCGTGGCGCATGTTCAACTGTGTGGCCGATACGCAGCCAGTGGTTGAAGTAGTCGCCCATATGGTAGCCGCAGAAGGGCAGCATGGCGAAGGGGTCGCGGCGGATGATGCCCATTTCGCCGACTGCAGCGGCAGTGGTTTCTGAGCCAAGCGTGGCAGCCATGTACACGCCAAAATTCCAGTTGAATGCTTCATAAACCAGCGGAACGGTGTTCGAGCGGCGGCCACCGAAAATGAAGGCTGAGATCGGTACCCCGGCCGGGTTTTCCCAGTCAGGGTCGATCGACGGGCATTGGCTGGCCGGAGCGGTGAAGCGGGCATTCGGGTGCGCGGCTTTGCGGCCATTGCTGACAGCAATTTCCGGTGTCCAGTCCTGGCCTTGCCAGTCGATCAGGTGATGCGGGACTTCTTTGGACATGCCTTCCCACCAGACATCGCCGTCATCGGTCAATGCGACGTTGGTGAAAATGATGTTCTCTTTGAGGGTCGCCATGGCATTGAAGTTGGTTTTCTCCGACGTGCCGGGGGCGACGCCGAAGTAGCCTGCTTCCGGGTTGATGGCATAAAGGCGGCCATCCTTGCCGGGCTTGATCCAGGCGATGTCGTCACCGACGGTGGTGATTTTCCAGCCGTCCATCGACTTGGGCGGAATCAGCATGGCGAAGTTGGTCTTGCCACAGGCCGAGGGGAAGGCCGCCGCCACATAAGACTTTTCACCCTGCGGGGATTCCACACCGAGGATCAGCATGTGCTCGGCGAGCCAGCCTTCGTCGCGCGCCATGGTTGAGGCGATCCGCAGCGCGAAGCACTTCTTGCCGAGCAGGGCATTGCCGCCGTAGCCGGAGCCGAACGACCAGATTTCGCGGGTCTCGGGGAAGTGCACAATGTATTTGGTGTGGTTGCACGGCCAGCGGGCATCCACCTGGCCTGCTTCGAGCGGTGCGCCTACCGAATGCAGGCAGGGAACGAATTCACCGCTCTCGCCCAGCGCATCGATCACGGCGCGACCCATGCGGGTCATGATCCGCATGTTGATGACCACATAGGCGCTATCGGAAATTTCAACGCCAATGTGCGCGATGGGTGAGCCGATTGGCCCCATCGAGAAAGGAATCACATACATGGTGCGGCCGCGCATGCAGCCCTTGAACAAGCCCTTGAGCTTGTCCTTCATCTTGGCCGGATCTTCCCAGTTGTTGTTGGGGCCGGCATCTTCCTTGTTGGCCGCGCAGATGTATGTGCGGTCTTCGACGCGGGCGACGTCGGAGGGATCGGAGCAGGCGAGGAATGAGTTCGGGCGTTTGGCCGGATTGAGGCGGATCATCTTGCCGGCATCGACCAGCATGTTGCAGAGACGGTCGTTTTCTTCCTTGGAGCCGTCACACCAGACGATGTGATCCGGTTGGGTGAGGGCGGCAACTTCGGCGACCCAGGCTTTCAGTTTGGCGTTGCGAACGTAATCAGGAGCTGCTGCGTTTTGAGTCATGATGCGGAACTCTCCAGAAGATAATGATGGGAAAGTACCTGAAAGTCGATCGATCGCGCTGGGTGGGTGATCGGTGGGCTTCCAGCTTTCCGCACTGACGGGGGTGACCCGGTGCGGAAGGGGTGGAGGCAAATCTGCTGAACCCGTAGCCCGCCATTCTGGCATTTTTGTCTCTTTGAGGCAAGGCAGCTGCATGAAATATGACGTGCAATTCAATGTGGATGCGCTGTTTGTGCTGTGGGTCGGCCTGCCCGGCAGGCTTTTCCCGTGTAGGGTGTTGATGACGATGGAATCTGACGCGATTGGCATCAGCAACATTTTTGTGGTCGCTATACAATGTAAGGGTTTTGCTCAGCCTGTTGGCTGAAACGGATATTTGCGGGTGAGCACGCAGAACTCAAATAGCGCGTCAGCGCAGCGAACCCCCGTATCCGTCATGCACATTATTTTTCTTGCGGGAACCCCTCATGGATGAAAGATTTCGCGCCGCTGCCCTTGAATATCATTTGCAGCCCAAGCCCGGCAAGATTGCCGTAACCCCGACCAAGTCGATGCTCAATCCGCAGGACTTGGCTTTGGCCTATTCGCCTGGCGTGGCGGTTCCCTGCGAAGAGATCCAGCGCGATCCAGCGAATGCCGAGAAATACACGGCACGCGGCAATCTGGTCGCAGTGATCACCAACGGCACGGCAGTGCTGGGGCTGGGCAATATCGGCCCGTTGGCGGGTAAGCCCGTCATGGAGGGCAAGGGCGTTCTGTTCAAAAAATTTGCCGGTATCGATGTGTTCGATATTGAAATTGACGAGAATGATCCAGACAAACTGGTCGATATTATTGCCTCGCTGGAACCGACATTTGGTGGCATCAATCTGGAGGATATCAAGGCACCCGAATGTTTTTATATTGAGAAAAAGCTGCGTGAACGCCTGAAAATTCCGGTCTTCCACGATGATCAGCACGGCACGGCCATTATCGCGGCCGCCGCCGTACTCAACGGCCTGCGCCTGGTGGGCAAGGATATTGGCAAGATCAAGTTGGTGTGTTCTGGCGCAGGCGCTGCGGCGATTGCCTGTCTTGATCTGATCGTCAGCCTGGGGGTCAATCCGAAGAATGTGTTCATTGCCGACAGCAAGGGCGTGGTGTACGTCGGGCGTGATGAAAAGCTGGATCCGTCCAAGGCGCGTTACGCGCAGGAGACTTCGGCACGCACTTTGGGCGATCTCACCCCGGATGCCGACGTGTTTCTCGGGCTTTCTGCGGCGGGCGCGCTGAAGCCGGAAATGCTCAAGGACATGGCGGCCAATCCGATCGTGCTGGCGATGGCCAATCCGATACCGGAGATCCTGCCCGAAGTTGCCAAGGCGACGCGCCCGGATGTCATTATTGGCACGGGTCGTTCGGATTATCCGAATCAGGTCAATAACGCGCTGTGTTTCCCATACATGTTCCGTGGTGCGCTGGATGTTGGGGCGACGACGATCAATGAGGAAATGAAAATTGCGGCCGTGCTGGCGATTGCGGAACTGGCACATGCCGAGCAGCCCGATGTTTCAGCTGCGGCTTATAACAAGGTGGACTTCCGGTTTGGCCCGGATTACCTGATCCCCATGCCATTTGATCAACGCCTGGTGATGAAGGTCGCACCGGCGGTCGCCAGGGCAGCGATGGATTCTGGTGTGGCGACCCGTCCGCTGACGGATATGTGCGCTTATCGCGACAAGCTCTCGGAGTTTGTTTATTCGTCGGGGCTGCAAATGCGCCCGGTGTTTACCGCGGCAAAACAGAACCCGCAGCGCATCGTCTTTTGTGAGGGTGAGGATGAACGTGTGCTGCGTGCCGTGCAGACGGTGGTGGATGAAGGCCTGGCCAAGCCAATCCTGATTGGTCGCCCGGATGTGGTTGATGCGCGTATTGCCAAGTTCGGCTTGCGGCTCAAAGCAGGCGAAAATTTTGGTCTGGTCAATCCGGATTCCGATCCCCGGTTCCGTGATTTCTGGACGGAATATCATGAAATCATGCAGCGCAAAGGCGTTAGTATTGAATATGCGAAGCGCGAAGCGCGGCGACGCACCACGCTGATCGGTGCGCTGATGGTCAAGAAGGGTTACGCAGATGGCATGGTTTGCGGTACTTATGGCCGCCATGCACAGCATCTGCACTATGTAGAAAATGTGATCGGCCTGCAGAAAGGGGTCAAGAATTTCTACGCCATGAACATGTTGTTGTTGCCCAAGCGCACGGTGTTTGTTGGCGATACCTATGTGAATTACGATCCGACGGCTGAACAACTGGCGGAGATGACCGTGCTTGCGGCGGATGTGGTGGATCGTTTTGGTTTGACACCCAAGGTCGCGTTGCTGTCGCACTCCAGCTTTGGTTCGGAGGATACGCCCACAGCGGTCAAGATGCGGCGTACCCTGGGGCTGCTGCAGGAGCGTGCCCCGCACCTTGAAGTTGAGGGCGAGATGCATGGTGATGCGGCGCTGTCCGAAGAAATCCGTGACCAGATTTTCCCGAATTCGCGTCTCAAAGGGCAGGCTAACCTGCTGGTCATGCCGACACTCGATGCCGCGAACATCGCTTTCAGCCTGTTGAAAACCGCCGCAGGTGAGGGGCTGACGTTAGGCCCCCTGTTGCTGGGCGCAGCGCAACCGGTGCATATTCTGACGCCGACGGCGACGGTACGTCGCATCGTCAATGTCACGGCGCTGCTATCGGTTGAAGCCGCCAATCAGCGTCAACGTTCAGCCAGCTAATGTCGGCCGACCGCCCCCTCACTGCCTTGCTCCTGACCGGGGGCGGTGCGCGGGCGGCCTATCAGGTCGGTGTGCTGGCGGCGATTCGCGACCTGTTGCCGGACCCACGGCACAATCCATTTCCCATCCTCTGCGGCACATCGGCCGGTGCGATCAACACGGTTTCGTTGGCAACCATGGCGGAGGACTTCGGTTTTGCCGTCAATCGCCTGCATGCCATCTGGGCTAATTTTCATGCGCATCAGGTTTATCGTGCCGACACCCTGGGGATTTCACTGAGTGGCGCGCGCTGGCTGGGTGCGCTGATGGGCGGCTGGCTGATCAGGAGAGTGCCGCGCTCCCTGCTGGACAACACCCCCTTGCGCGAGTTGCTGCACAATTATCTTAATTTTGAGCGTATCGACTCGGCCATCGCCAACGGTATTCTTCATTCTGTTTGCATTACCTGCTCGGGTTATGGTTCTGGTCAAAGCGTCAGTTTCTTTCAGGGGCGCAACGATCAGGCAACCTGGCGGCGTTCGCAACGCTTTGGCGTGCAAACGCAATTGACGCTGGATCATTTGATGGCATCGAGTGCCATTCCCTTTGTTTTTCCTGCCGTCAGGATCAACCGAGAATATTTCGGTGATGGTTCGATGCGACAGATGGCACCGATTTCGCCCGCGATACATCTGGGCGCCACCAAGATTCTCATTATCGGATCAGGCCAGCGTGGAGGCGGCGAAAATTATCGGGAATATGGTGACCGCTACCCGTCCCTCGCGCAGATCGCCGGCCATGCCTTGTCGAGCATTTTTCTTGACAGCCTGTCCGTGGACATTGAACGAATGACGCGCATCAATCGCACGGTCAGGCTGATTCCCGATGAGGTGCGTGAGCAGCATGGAATGTCGTTACGTCCGATCGAAGTGCTTGAAATTCTGCCCTCGCAGCGCCTCGATCACCTGGCTGCGCGCCATGTGCGTAATCTGCCCTGGGCGTTGCGTGCATTGCTGGGAAATATCGGTGCCACCAATAAGCGCGGCGGGGCACTGGCCAGTTATCTGCTGTTCGAGTCGTCATATACCCGCGCCTTGATTGATCTGGGATACCGCGATGCCCAGGAGAAACGTCAGGAAATTCTGGCGTTTCTTGATATTCGCCCTGCCGAAGCTGCGCCGGTCTGAATGTGACAAAACTGTTAAACTTTGAGCCGTAACGAAATGAATGGACTGAAGATGTTTTCTCAGTGCATGCTAAAAACACGAGGAGTCGGCTGCGATGCGCCCTATTAATTCCAGATTTTTGCTGATAGCCCTGCTGGGTGTGACCCTGGGCTGTGGCACGCTTCCCGCCTGGTCGGCGACGCACCAGGGTAAGTCCCACGTTGTTCGCAAGCATAAAGCGCACAAGCACCCACCTAAAAAGCATGTGCATAAGGCCATGCTGGAGGAGTCATCGAATCTGCGGTTGTCTTCGAATGCCGCCATGGTGCTGGATCAATCGACCGGTGCCGTGTTGTTCGAGAAAAACGCGGGTGCTGTGCTGCCGATTGCTTCCATCACCAAATTGATGACGGCGATGGTCGCGCTGGATGCCCAGCCGAACCTGGACGAAACCCTGATGATCGATGAAGACGATGTGGATCTGCTCAAGGGCACACATTCCCGTCTCAAGGTCGGCACTCGGCTGAGTCGCGAAGACATGCTGCGTCTGGCGCTGATGTCTTCTGAAAACCGTGCGGCTTCGGCATTGTCCCGGCATTATCCTGGGGATCGTCCGGCCTTTATAGCCGCAATGAATCGCAAGGCGCAGGCACTGGGGCTGCAAGATACGCAATTTTTTGACCCGACGGGTCTGACCGCGCGGAACGTGTCCAGTGCGCGCGACTTGGCTAAAATGGTGAGTGCTGCCCAGCGTTATCCGTTGATCCGTCAGTTCACCACGACGTCTGAATATGATGTTGAGGTGGGCGGACGAGTGCAGGCTTTCCGCAATACCAACAGCTTGGTTCGTAGTTCGTCATGGGATATCGGCCTGTCGAAAACCGGTTACATCAATGAGGCCGGGCGTTGCCTGGTCATGCAGGCTTGGTTCAACAAAAAGCCGACCATCATCGTGCTGCTGGATTCATTGGGCAAGATGACCCGTCTGGGGGATGCCAACCGGATCAAGCACTGGGTTGAAAACAACGCGGTGGCGCAACGTCAGTCGGCGGGCTGATTGCGATTGAGATTTCGATTACGGCAAGGGCTTTAACGGGGTGGCTTGACGTAGCCAATAGCGGCAGAAATTTCATCTGCCGTACTGGAAACAATCGCCGCCCAATCCGGATTATGCCGTTCAGCGGGCGCGGAGACTGAAAGCCCGGCGACTAGTTCGCCGGTGTCGTCGCGGATGGGCGCGGCGATGCAGCGCAAACCCTGCTCGATTTCCTCGTTGTCAAAAGCGATCCCATGACGACGCACGCGATCTAGTTCGCGTTCGAGTGCCTGTAACACGGTCAGTGAAGTCGGTGTGCGGCCGGGCAGGCCGGTGCGCAGGGCGTATTCGCGAACCTTCTGTGGCCCATCTTCGACCAGAAACAGTTTGCCGACCGCAGTGACATGCAGCGGCGCGCGTGCGCCGACGAGGTGTACCACGCGCACCGATGAGCGGCCGCTGGAGGTGCGTTCCACATAAACGATTTCATCGCCCTGACGCACGCCCAGATTCACGCTTTCGCCGATTTCGCGATGCAGACGCTGCATCAGTGGCATGGCGGAGTCGCGAATGTTGATGCGGGATTTCACCAGATTGCCCAACTCCAGCAGACGGATGCCCAGTTGATAAGCCCCTGGATCCGTGCGTTCGACAAAGCCGCTGGCTGTCATGGCGGCCAGAATGCGATGGGTGGTCGAAGGATGCAGGCCGGTTTCCAGTGCCAGTTGCTTGAGGCTGACGGGATCGTGGTAATAAGACAGCACGTCGAGCAGTTTCATCATGCGCTCGATGACTTGTATGGGGTTTTTGGATTCTGTCGGGCTGGAAGAGGGCACCGTAGGGCTTTCTTGATTTTAGTGTGCGGAATAATATATCAGATTGTGAAATGCAGCGTCGCAGCGTAACGTTGTAGCGTTGCAGCACTGGCTTGCGGCTCGATCAAGGAATGAGGTGGGATGTGCGTGTCGGCCTGTTTGTGACTTGTCTGGTGGATCTGATGCGTCCGCGTATCGGCTTTGCTGCGCTGGAATTGCTGGAAGCCGCCGGTTGTGAGGTGGTCGTGCCGGTCACGCAAACCTGCTGTGGGCAACCGGCCTATAACGCAGGCGAACGGGCAGCGGCGCGCACACTGGCGATCAAACTGCTGGAAGAGTTTGCGCATTGTGATTATGTGGTGCTGCCTTCCGGTTCCTGTACGGGCATGGTGCGGACGCATTATCCGGCACTGGTCGCCGATGATGCCGAGCTGAGCGCACGCATGGCGGCACTGGTGGCCAAAACTTTTGAGCTGACTGAATTTCTCGTTCAGGTGGCTCAAGTGGATACTTTGCCCGGCAGCGAGGTGTTGTCTGCTGAAGTGACTTATCACGATTCCTGCACCGGTTTGCGTGAGCTGGGCATCCAATCGCAGCCGCGTGCCCTGCTCGGCCAGTGTCGCCATGTAAGGCTCAAGGAGATGAACGGCGCGGAAGAATGCTGCGGTTTCGGCGGTGCGTTTTCAGCAAAATTCGGTGCGCTTTCGGCTGCGATTGCCGAAAAGAAATGTGCCAACATCCAGGCCAGTGGCGCAAATGCCGTGGTGGGCGGGGATCTCGGTTGCCTGCTTAATATCGAGGGAAAACTGCGCCGGATGGGGGATGAAACCACGCGGGTGCTGCATGTGGCCGAGGTGCTGGCAGGCCGGATTGACTGACATGGACATTCAATCGATCCATTTCAAGGCGCGTGTTGCTGAAAAGCTGAATGACATTGTCCTGCAGCAGAACCTGGCGAAAACTCGCAGCAAGTTCGTCGATAAGCGTGCCCGTGCCATGACGGAACTGGAGGATGTCGAGGCACTGCGCGCCGCCGCGCAGGCTGTGCGCGATCGCGTATTGGTGGATCTCGATCTTTGGCTGGAACGCTTCGAAGCTGAAGCCACACGGCGGGGCGCGACCGTACTGTGGGCGAAGGATGGTGCCGAGGTCTGTCGCCTGACGGTGGATATCGCGCGACGCCACGGCGTGACCAAGGCCATCAAGTCGAAGTCCATGCTGTCCGAGGAAGCCGCGCTCAACCGTGCGCTTGAGGCGGCGGGCATCCAGCCGGTGGAAACCGATCTGGGCGAATACATCCTGCAGATCAATGACAACGAGCCGCCTTCACACATCGTGGCCCCCGTGGTGCATAAGAGCAAGGAAGAAATATCGGTGCTGTTTGCGCGCACCCATGGGCGGCCGCCGACCACTGATATTCATGAAATGACGCGCGAAGCGCGTGAGGTCTTGCGTCCCCACTTTCTCACGGCACAGATGGGGATTTCCGGCGGAAATTTTTTGGTGGCTGAAACCGGTTCGGTGGCGTTGGTGACCAATGAAGGCAATGGCCGCTTGGTGACCACCATGCCCAAGGTGCATGTGGCGATTACCGGCATCGAGAAGGTTGTGCCGACGCTGGAAGATCTGGCGACGTTGATGCGATTGCTGCCGCGATCGGCGACAGGGCAATCCATTTCGAATTATTTTTCGGTGTTAACCGGTGCGCGTGAGAAAGGCGAAAGCGATGGGCCGGAACACATGTATTTCATCCTGGTGGATAACGGTCGGGTCGATATGGTGGGCAGTGAATATGCGGCCATGCTGCGCTGTATTCGATGTGGTGCCTGCATGAACCATTGTCCGGTGTATCAGTCTGTCGGAGGGCAGGCCTATGGCTGGGTTTATCCGGGACCGATGGGGTCGGTGTTAACGCCGCTGTTGCAAGGGCTGGAACAGGCACCGGATTTGCCGCAGGCATCCACTTTTTGTGGTCAGTGTGCGGCGGTTTGTCCAGTCAATATTCCCTTGCCCGATCTGCTGCGCCACTTGCGTGAGGCGCAGGCTGAACAGCATGTGCATCCGCTGGGTGAGCGTCTGGCACTCAGGGGCTGGGCGTGGCTGGCACGTCAGCCGCGCTGGTATTCCCTGGCCACGCGGCTGGCGGCGCGTTATTTGAAGTGGCTGGGTGGGCGCGAGCAGCGCATCCGCGTATTGGGCATTGCGCCAGAATGGACGCAAGGCCGCGATTTGCCGGCCGCACCCGGCCGCACCTTTCGCGAACTGTACGCGCAGCAGCGTAAGAGAGGCTGAGCATGAACTTGAATTCGCGTGAACTCATCCTTGCCCGCCTGCGCGAGCGATTAGGGCGCAATAGCAATGATCAAGGCGAGGCGGTGCGTCAGCGTGCGGCCATTGAAAATTATGTAAACACGCATGCCGCTGGGCCACGCGCATCCTCACGCACGCTGAGCGCGGATGATTTGCTCACGCAGTTTCAGGAAAAAGCGTTGACCCTGGCGAGTACGGTGGATCGTGTGCCTACCTGGGCGCAAATACCGGCCGCCGTGGCGCAGTATCTGGAACAACAAGGTTTGCCGCGCCAGGCTGTTTGCTGGCCGGAACTGGCCACGCTGGGCTGGTCGACGCAAGGTGTTTTTGTGGAAAACCGACCGGCACGAGGCGATGATCGTGTCGGTATCACCGGCTGTTTTGCAGCGGTGGCTGAGACGGGCACGCTGGTGTTGTGCTCCGGCGCGACGACACCCGCCACCATAAGCCTGTTACCCGAAACACATATCGCGATCCTCGCGACCCGTCGGCTCGTGGCCGACATGGAAGCCGTCTGGACTTTGCTGCGTGCCGAACAGAATGAACTGCCGCGCGCCGTCAATTTTGTTTCCGGCCCGTCACGCACCGGCGATATCGAACAGACCATCGTGCTCGGCGCACACGGCCCTTACCGTGTGCATGTGATCATCGTCAGCGAGGCATAGTCAGTAATCAATAAACAATAATCAAAACTCAGTATTGCTGGCCAAGCGGGGTGTTACGCACGGGATGTGTGCTGGCGTTGGGCGCATTCTGCCCGGCTTCAAAAACCGCCTTGTAGAACGACTGCATCAAGGCCTTACTCATCGGTTTTTTGCTCAGATCCCAGGCAGGCAAACCGTGCCGCGCTTCTTTCCAGGGGGCATCCTGTTTGATCATCTTTTCAAGATCGGGCAGGGGGAATTCGCCATAGGCTTGCCATACATCATCCAGCAGGCTGCTGGTTTCGCTGTCCAGTCGGGTTTCTGCGCTCAGATCATCCGTTGCCAGCGTGTTCCAGCCGCGATGCTTCAGGTTTTCCCACAGCGACGGGAAAACCGGTCCGTGATCCCAGGCCTGGAGTTCTTCGCGGATCAGTTCTCCATCGAAAACCGCCAGCGACCAGGCTTCTGCGTAATACAGTAATGCGTTGAGTTTCATCAGCGTGAGGGCATCGCCCGTCTGCTGGGCTTTTTGTAGCAGATAGGTGGCCAGATCGCTGGCGGTGGGCGAGGTTTGCGCGTGGCTCATGAGGTCTCCGGTGCGTAGGGTGAGATAATATCCGACTTGTCTGGTCGGGTATTGTAACGCCGGAATGACGTGACGGGGGCGCTGGTTACGCTGGGGTGGTCAGTTTTTGCTGGAGTTCTTCGATGAAGACGTCGAGACGGCCTGCGCTGGCGAAGAGGTGCGACATGCCGACTAACAGTTCGAATTTGCCTTGAAAGCCGACAATGACCACAAAGGCGTTTTCTTTTTGTGGCAAGCCATAGAGCGTTTCGGCACGAAAGCCGCCGCCGCTGAAAGCGGTGCGACGAAAGGGGCTCATCACCGAGAACACGGCGGTTTCGGCCAGGCGGGGGTGCGTGTAGTTGCTGTCGGTGAGTGAAACGATGCGATCAAGCCAGGTCAATGGCAGGTAACGGATGGCTTCGAGAATGCTCGGGTAGTTGGTGTCGAGATTGCGTTCGAGGGCGTCGTCAAGGTCGCGTTTGATGGCGTTGGCCTCTGCGCCGGGTGCGACATCGAGATACATCATGCTGGTGAAATTGGTGGTGGCCAGCAATTCAGGGGCGTGACGCTTGAGGCTGACCGGCAGGGCGATGCGGACTGTGCCAGGTTTACCGTCAGGAATTTCATGGCGGCGCGCATGTTCAGCGATGACTTGGGCGACGCGTGGAATCAGATGGGGTTGCGGACCGGGTAGCGTGACGCGGCGCCACTGGCCACCACGTTCTTCGCCTTGTGGCGCACCGGTCAGAGAGAGTGGTTTGAGGAACTTGAAAGGACGTGGCCGTGATGGAACGTGTCGCATCAGTTCCAGATCGGTGTAGGTGGCATTCGATCCCAGCAGGGGCTCGCCCCGCAAGGCGCGAAAAATTTCTTGCAGAAAGTGTACGACGCCCATGCCGTCCATCACCGCGTGGGTAAAGCGCACGATGACTTTGAGCGCATCGCGCCCAGCGACGATCAATTCACCGGTCGGCCCCTCTTCGAGTGACAGGGGCGTGGCATAAATGAAATCATCGCCCGTGCTGGAGCGGCCATCCCAGCAGCAGTCGGGTTCAAGGCGCAGACGGGGCGGTTGCCCGTCGCTGCTCCAGCGCGTGTTCTGGCGTTTGCCGGAAAGCCGCAGGCAGCAACCGGGATTGGCGGCCACCACCTGATCGAGCGCGGCCTGCCAGTCAGGTTGCGCGCCGGCTTCCAGTTTGCCTTCGAGCACGGCCACAACATCCCTTTGCTGGATGAGGGTGCGCGGGTGCTGGCCGATGCAGGCGTGATAGTACTCGGGGCCAGTCAATGGCCGGGCGATGCGGTGCACGGGAGCCAGCGGGGGTAGCGGGGCAATTTTGGGCGGCATGGCCTCCGTCAATGGATGGCGAGTGTGGGTGGTTGGGTTGGGGTTATTTATTCCATGAATCCTTCAGCGTCACTGTACGGTTGAAGACCGGGCTGCCATCTTTCGAGTCAATCCGGTCGGCAATGAAGTAGCCGTGCCGTTCAAACTGGAAACTTTCTTCGGCCTGCACCTGTTTGAGGCAGGGTTCCAGATAGGCGCGGAGCGTTTGTCGACTGGCTGGGTTGATGTCGTCAAGATAATTCCGTTCCATGCCTTCTGCATCGCCATCGCGGCGCGCACCGGGGTTGGCTACGGCAAACAGCCGGTCGTACAGGCGGATTTCGGCATGGTAGGCATGACGTGTGCTGATCCAGTGCAGATTGCCTTTGACCTTGTAGTTGTCCGCACCGGGGGTGCCGGATTTCGAGTCGGGTTGCAATTCGGCATGAACGGCAATGACATGGCCTTCGGCATCCTTGTCGCACCCGGTGCATTTGATGACGAAACCATAGCGCAGGCGCGCCATGTTGCCCGGATACAGGCGGTGATAGCCCTTGCTGGGCGTTTCCATGAAATCTTCGCGCTCGATCCACAGTTCATGGGAAAACGGAATTTCGCGTTTACCCAGTTCCGGCTTGAGCGGATGATTGGGCGCGTGGCATATTTCTTCAGCATCGGCCGGATAGTTGTCGATGATGAGCTTGAGCGGATCGAGTACGGCAATCCGTCGTTCGGCACGCACATTGAGGTCTTCGCGCATGCAGTCTTCCAGTACGCTCATGTCGATCCATGAGTCAGACTTGGAGACGCCGATGCGCTCGGCAAACAGTTGGAAGCCTTGCGGGGTGTAGCCCCGGCGGCGTGCGCCGACCAGGGTCGGCATACGCGGGTCATCCCAGCCATCAACCTGTTTTTCGTCAACCAGCTGGATCAGTTTGCGCTTGGACAGAACCACATAGGTCAGGTTCAGGCGCGAGAACTCGATCTGTTGCGGCAGTGGCCGCGCCAGAAGCCCCTGATCGGCAAGACGTTCGAGCAGCCACTCGTAGAACGGGCGTTGATCTTCGAATTCCAAAGTGCAGATCGAATGGGTGATGTTTTCCAGCGCATCCTCGATCGGATGGGCAAAGGCGTACATCGGGTAGATACACCAGGTGTTGCCTGTGTTGTGGTGCGTGGCATGGCGGATACGATAAATTGCCGGGTCGCGCAGGTTGATGTTGGGTGCTGCCATGTCGATTTTGGCGCGCAGGATGTGCGTGCCATCGGGAAACTCACCCGCTTTCATGCGGCTGAACAGATCCCGGTTTTCAGCAATGCTGCGATCGCGGTAAGGGCTGTCCTTGCCGGCCTCCGTCAATGTGCCACGATGGGCGCGCATTTCTTCGGCACTCTGGCTGTCGACATAGGCGTGGCCTGCTTCAATCAGGGCGACGGCAAACTCGTACATCCAGGGAAAATAGTTGGAAGCGTAGTAACGATTTTCGCCCCAGTGGCAGCCCAGCCAGCGCACGGCGTCGACAATCGAATCGACATATTCCTGATCTTCCTTTTCCGGATTGGTGTCATCAAAGCGCAGATGGCAAGCACCGCCAAAATCGTGTGCCAGACCAAAGTTGAGCAGGATGCTTTTGGCGTGGCCAAAGTGCAGGTAGCCATTGGGCTCGGGCGGGAAGCGCGTGCGGATTTTCATCGGGTCGGGCGCGCCGGCCGCCTGTATTGCGGCGGGGCCAGGTTGGCCAGACCAGCGACGGGAAGCGTGCTTGCCTGCGGCCAGGTCGGATTCAATCAGATTGCGGATGAAGTGGGTGGCTTTGATGGGTTCTGGGGCGATCATGAGGGGCGTTCGTTACGGATGCGGTGCAAAGACCTGATTCTACCGGGCAAACGATCGTCGATGGCGCTCGGTGGCGAGCCGACCTCTCGCCTCCCAAGCCGTTTCCGTCAAGCCCTATATGCGTGATTGGCATCGATGTGCCCGAATCGGGTTGTCGATTGGATTCAGGCCATTAGCATGGCCTGGCTATCGCCTTGGTCATAAAAAACCGCCGTCGGTAGTGGCACGACGTCATTGACGAATGACTTTGGCACTCTACAATCGCGGACTTTCCAGTTTGATTAGTTCATTAACATATACCTTATGAAAGCAATCGCGATGAAAAAACACACTGTCGCCGCCAGCCTGGCGGCGCTCCTCGCCAACGCGGCCGGCGCAGCGACGATAGGGGACGAAGGCTATTTGCGTTTGATACAGACCGCGCGCGCCGACGGCGCGGCAGCCGTCGTCGTCCATCTAGCGCCGGTTTCACTGAGGCAACTTGCCGCCGATCGTGTCGGCATTCGCGCAGCGCTTGAGCGGCAAGGCCAGGCCTTGGTCGCCGAGCTGGGCGACGCCGTCGAGGATGGCGGACGCTGGACCAGTCCGCTGGGGCAAATCGGTTTGCATCTCACCGAGAGCGGTCTGATGCGCTTGCGTCAAAGTAATAACGCAGTCTCGTTCTGGCCGGACGATAGGGGGCTTCGCCGCAAGAACCTCGCCGTCGACGAGGCCATGCACGAGTCCATCCGCTCACGCCTGAAGCGCGATGGCTTCGTCGATGTCGAGGTCGTATGGCACGTCGCCGGTCTCGAATACGACATCGACGGCGACGGCAGGCCGCGCGTCAGGATGAACGAGGCGCAAAGAGCGACCGCGCGCGCCAAGGCGGCGCGCCTGCTGTCGCGCCTCGGTGATCGTCAGTTGCCCGATCGGGCAATCGCCGCCTCGAAAGCGCTTGAGACAATGAATTCTCAGCCCGATGCGCCGACGGTGCTGCGCGTCACCCGCCAAGGCTTGAGCGCTCTTCTCGATGACGACGGCGTTCGCATCGTTCGAGCGCTCGGGCAACAGACGCCCAAGACACGCCGTGTCGATAACAAGACGCTGGCGCTGGCCGAGCAAGCCGGTAGCGCGGAAGTCATCGTTACCCTGGCGGATCCGATGTTGACGCCCGATCTCGACTTGGTCTCCGATCAGGAGCGCGTCAAGGCCAATCAGCGGGCGTTCGATGCGCTGCTGGCCATCGCCGGTGGTGCCAGCCAGGTTCGATCCTATCCGGCGCTGGGTACCATGGTTGCACGCATCTCACCGAAAGCCCTGCGGGCGCTGGATTCGCAGGCCGATGGACGCCTCCTGGCGATGGAGCTGAATCGCCCCGTCGCCACGGCCAGCACCAACGTCAGCGTGCCGTCAATGAACATCCCCCAGGTTTGGGCGCTCGGCTACAAGGGGGCGAATCAGATGATCGCCGTCTTGGATACCGGCATTTATGCCGCGCACCCCATGTTCAAGAATGCGGCTGGGCAAAGCCGCATCCTGGCAGAAGGCTGCTACGGCACCACGGCGGTCTCGAATGGCGTGGCCTGGAAATCTGTCTGTCCGCAGGCCAATGCCAGCGGCGACAGTCCGGAATGGACCACCGGGGCGGCAGTTGCCGTCGCTGGTTGTTCGAGCGTCTCGGCTGCTGTCTGTAACCATGGCACGCATGTGGCCGGGATCGCCGTCGGCACGAAAACTTCGGCGGCTCAAGGGGTCGCACCCGAGGCGCAAATCGTCCCCATCCAGGTGTTTTCCTACGACTCTGCGAAACAACGGGCGCCTACCGTATTCGTCGCCGATCTTCTCGCCGCCTTGCAGATGGCCTACAGATACACGACTGTCGGCCAGCCGAACCCGCTCACTATCAATATGAGTTTGGGAAGTTCTTACCCCAATCTCTATTCGACGCCGCAGGCCTGCGTCACCGCTAACCCTGCCTGGGCCACGGCGATCGCCAACCTGGTCGCGCGCAATGTGCCAGTCATCGTGGCGATGGGCAATGACGGTTACAAGGATCGGCTGTCCGCGCCTGCGTGCTTGCCTGGCGCGGTGAAGGTCGGCGCGCTGTCGAACGACGGCCAGTTAACGACGGAAGCCAGTTTCAGCAACCGACCCGTCTTGGGCAATTTCCCTGGCGAAGCGTTTTTCTTTGCGCCTGGCGGTCAATCAATTACGCCAGAAACATATGTGATATCCGCCTACGACTCTAGCATTCTTCACGTAGGGATGGCTGGAACATCGCAAGCGGCACCTCATATAACCGGGTTATACGCCCTGTTCAAGGCGGCGGTTCCGACGGCCACGAATGCCGATATCGCCAACTGGCTTATTGCCAACTCGCCGCGAACCATCAATGGCATTCCGGTAGTTCGCCTGCCCAATTTGTAATTTATCCTCTGGAGATATTTGATATGAATTCACGATCGATCTTGACATCATGCGTCATGGCGCTGGTCGCCGCCTTTGCCTTGTCGGGTTGCTTGAACGACAACAATGGCAGCAGCATGGTTTTGATGAGCTACTATGACGCGCTGGCAGTACCGAACGATGCAGACCCTTCGTTTCGACCGACGATGTCGTTCGGCGCTGACCGGCAACTGAAAGTGCTGCAGGACGCAGGCATTCAGGCCAGCATTCACAAGTGCGCGACACTTAGGCTCGGATCCGCCGGTGTTGACTCGAATGGCGACCCTCTCATACCGGTTGGTGGTGGCATGATTTTAAATGTGGTGCTTTACCTCGTTACCACCGAGCAGGTTGCGGCTGCGAAAAGTCTCAACATGAGAATCAGCGAGCAAGGGCCAGACAAGGAGCTCGATCCTGCTCGAACGACCTACTACGATTGCCACAGCCCTGGCTAACGGCCATGACTTTGCAGAAGACGCCGTGAAACATGAAGGTCATGGCCGTGTCCCCCTCCCCCAACCTCACGCGTGGGAAGGGAACTGACAGAGTCGCTTGCGCGACTTTCACGTTAATGCCATGCGGCACGCCGCCTGGTCGCGTGCCGCATGGGAAAGTCCGCACGGAGAGGTTGATTGTGCAGAGCGTCACTCTGTTCAAGACAGCGGTTCCGCCGGCCACGAATGCCGATATCGCCAACTGGCTGCGAACTGTGGCCTAGATTTCGGTGATTCCTTCTTGCCAGGTCACTGCTCGCCCGTACGCGCTGATCTAGCCTGTTCCCGGGTTAGAATCCGATCGATGAACCTCCTTTCCTTCCTCGCCATCGGCCTCGGTGCTGCGCTAGGAGCCTGGCTGCGCTGGGCGCTGGGTTTGCTGCTCAACCCGTGGTTTTCCACGTTGCCCATGGGTACTTTGGCGGCCAACTTGCTCGGTGGCTATCTGGTTGGCGTGGCGGTGACGGTGTTTCACATCAATACCGATCTGCCGCCGGAGTTGAAACTGTTCGTCATCACCGGCTTCCTTGGTGGGCTGACCACCTTCTCGACGTTTTCGGCGGAAGTCGTTGGTCTGATCCAGCGTGCCGAATACGCCTGGGCGCTGGGCGCGGCAACGCTGCATCTGAGCGGCTCGTTGCTGCTCACCGGGTTGGGTATTTACACTGTTCTCCAGATCGCCCGATGAAGTTCGATCCTGTTGCCCGCCTGGCGGCTCGGCCAGCGATTGTTTATGACGAACTGTTGCCCGTCAATCAGCGGCGTGAGGAAATTGCGCGTGCTATTGCACAGCATCAGGTGGTCGTCATTTGTGGCGAAACCGGCTCGGGCAAGACCACTCAGTTGCCGAAGATCTGCCTCGAACTCGGGCGTGGCAGTGCGGGGCTGATTGGCCACACCCAGCCACGGCGGATCGCTGCGCGTGCCACGGCGGCACGCATCGCGCAAGAGCTGAAGTCAGAACTGGGGCGGTATGTCGGTTACAAGATTCGCTTTACCGATCGCGCCTCGAATGACACTTACATCAAACTGATGACCGACGGGATCCTGCTGGCGGAAACCCAGGGTGACCCCTTGCTGCGCCAGTACGACACGCTGATCATCGACGAAGCGCACGAACGCAGCCTCAATATTGATTTTTTGCTGGGCTATCTCCGGCAACTGTTGCTGCGTCGTCCGGAGCTGAAGGTGATCGTGACCTCCGCCACGCTGGATGCGGAACGCTTCGCGCAGCATTTCATGCGCGATGGCCAGCCCGCGCCGGTGATCGAGGTTTCCGGGCGGCTGTATCCGATCGAGATGCGCTGGCGTCCGGTGCAGGAGACAGCCGCCGAAAAAGAGCGCGAGCTGAATGAGGCCATCGTCGATGCGGTGGATGAGGCGCAGCGCGCGGGGCCAGGCGACGTGCTGGTGTTTCTGCCGGGAGAGCGTGAAATCCGCGAGGCAGCCGAGGCACTGCGCAAACATGGGCTGCGTCGTCCAGGGGTGCAGCCGACGGAAATCCTGCCTTTGTTTGCGCGCCAGTCGGCGCAGGAGCAGGCGCGCATCTTCGCGTCGCATCAGGGGCGACGGGTGGTGCTGGCCACCAATGTGGCCGAGACCTCGCTGACGGTGCCGGGCATCCGTTATGTGGTCGATGCAGGGCAGGCGCGGATCAAGCGTTACAGTCATCGCAACAAAATCGAGCAGTTGCTGGTCGAGCCGATTTCGCAGGCTGCAGCACGGCAGCGTGCCGGGCGTTGCGGGCGGGTGGCCAGCGGCATTTGTTTTCGCCTGTATGACGAGGAAGATTTTGCGCGCCGTCCGGCCTACACCGATCCGGAAATCCTGCGCTCCTCGCTGGCGGGAGTGATTCTGCGGATGAAGTCGTTGCATCTGGGCGATGTGGAGGACTTCCCCTTTTTGCAGGCACCGCTGCCCAAAATGGTCACCGATGGTTATCAGCTGCTCGGTGAGCTGGGTGCGGTCGATGAGCAGCGCAATCTCACGCAGGTGGGACGTGAGCTGGCGAAGCTGCCGCTCGATCCGAAAATTGGCCGCATGATCCTGGCCGGCCGCGATCTGGGCGCGCTCACCGAGGTGCTGGTGATTGCGGCGGCGCTGTCGATTCCCGATCCGCGCGAACGGCCGCAAGAGCGTGCAGGCAGTGCCGATCAGGCGCATACCCGCTGGAAGGACGAGCGTTCGGAATTCAACACATGGCTGAAGCTGTGGCAGGCCACGGATGAGGTGTGGACGCATGAGTCATCGTCGAAGCAGAAATCGTGGTGCAAGCAGAATTTCATCTCCTGGATGCGTCTGCGCGAATGGCGCGATATTCATGGCCAGTTGCACGCGCTGTGCACCGAGCATGGCTGGCACGAGAACACCCCGCCCGCGAGTTATGAGGCGCTGCATGGCGCGCTGCTGACGGGTCTGCTGGGCAATCTCGGCTTGAAGAACGAGGAAGAGGGACATTATCTCGGCGCGCGCGGCATCAAGTTTCACCTCCATCCGGGCTCTTCGCTGGTGAAGAAGGCCGGGCGCTGGATTGTGGCGGCCGAGCTGGTGGAAACTTCGCGGCTGTTTGCCCGCTGCGTGGCCAAAATCGAGCCGGAATGGCTGGAGCGGGTGGGCGCGCATCTGGTGCGTAAGCATGTGTATGAGCCGCACTGGGAGAAGAACTCGGGGCAGGTGGTGGCCTGGGAGCGCGCCACATTGCATGGCTTGCTGCTGTATGCCAAACGGCGGGTGAGTTTTGGCCGGCCGGGGCAATCCACTCCCGCAGAAATGCAGCTTGCCCGCGAGTTGTTCATCCGCGATGCGCTGGTGGGCGGCGAGGTGCATGAGGACTATGTACGGCGGGCGAAATTCCTTCAGCATAACCGCAAGCTGGTGCGTGACATCGAGGCGCTGGAGCACAAGTCGCGGCGGCCGGATGTGCTGGTGGATGAAGCCCTGATTGAGGCGTTTTACGACAGCCTGCTGCCTCCGGACATCGTGACGTTGGCGGCTTTCGATGCCTGGCGCAAAGGGGCGGAAGCCCAGTCGCCGCGCTTGTTGTGTCTTGAGCGCGAACAGTTGATGCGCCACGAGGCGGCGGGAATTACCACCGATGCGTTTCCGCCGGATATGGTGTGTCATGGTCGTTCGCTGCGGCTGAGTTATCACCACGACCCGGGGGCAGCGGATGATGGGGTCACGCTGGCCTTGCCGTTGTTGCAGCTGAACCAGGTGCCGCTGACACGCTGTGAGTGGCTGGTCCCCGGCCTGCTGGAAGAAAAAGTGCGCCAGTTGCTAAAGACCCTGCCCCAGCGGTATCGCCATCGCTTGATGCCCCTCGATGGTTTTGCGGCTGAATTCTGCGCTGTTGAACAGGATCGTGAAGAACCGCTGCTGCGCGCGCTGACGCGGGCGGTGGAAGAAAAACTGATGATGAAGCTGCCGCTCGATGCTTTTCGTATGGGTGAGCTGCGCCCGCATCTGTTCATGAATTTTCGCCTGCTCGATGAACATGGCGGCACGCTGGCGCTTTCCCGTTCGCTGGCCGAGCTGCGCGCCCAGCATGGCGCGCGGGTTGAGCAACGCTATGCGGAGGCCAGTACCTCGGTGGAGGAGGGTGACGCGCATGAAAACCCGGAAGAGCTGTCCGGGCTGACCCGCTGGAGTTTTGGTGATCTGCCCGAGTTACTGGAAGTGCTTGTTCAGGGGCGCAAGGTGGTTGGTTTCCCGGCACTGGTGGATGACGAAACCAGCGTCTCACTGCGCGTTTTCGACACGCCGGAAAAAGCACGGGCGCAGCATCGGGGCGGCTTGCGTCGGCTGTTCCTGCTCAACGCTCGCGAACAGATGAAGCAGCTGGAAAAAACGCTGTTCGGTACGCCGGTATTTCGTGACATGGCGATGCAGTTCATGGCGCAGGGCGGCGAGCAAGTGTTACGCACGCAGCTTGTCGCCGTGATGCTGGAACGCACCTGTTTGCTGGAACCGTTGCCACAGAATGAGGCTGAATTTGAGGCGCGACTGAAAGAGGCCAAGCCCCGGATCAGTCTGGTCGGGCAGGAAATCCTGCGGCTGGTGGTCAGCATCGTCAACGATCATGGCGCCTTGCAGAAGAAGCTGGCGGGCTTTGCCAAAGCACATCCGGCGGTGGCCAGTGATCTCAACGCGCAATGTGCCGCGCTGCTGGGCAAGGATTTCATCCTGCAAACGCCTTATGAGCGGTTGCAGCAGTACCCGCGTTATTTCAAGGGGGCGGCGCTGCGTCTGGACAAGCTGCGGAATGATCCTGCGCGCGATGCACGTCTCATGGCCGAATGGCAGGGGCTGGCCAAGCCCTGGGAGCGCGAACGGCTGGCCTGCCTGAAGGCGGGAACGGCCGATGCATTTTTCGACGAATTCCGCTGGTTGCTGGAGGAACTGCGTATCGCCCTGTACGCGCAGGAGTTGCGCACGCCGTCACCGGTATCCGTTAAACGCTTGCAGAAAATGTGGGAGACGCGGCGTCGATCCCATGGATAAGCATGGATAAGGAGGCAAGCTCATGAACCCACTCAACATTGGCGCGCTCATTATTGGCGATGAAATCATCCGTGGTAAACGCAGCGATAAACATTTTGCCCAATTAATCAACGTGCTGGCCGCGCGCGGGTTGCGGCTGACGTGGAGTCTGTATCTGGGCGATGACCGGCCGCGTCTGATTGATACGCTGCGGCGCACGTTGGCGACCCACGATGTGGTGTTCAGTTTCGGCGGCATCGGCATTACGCCAGACGATCACACCCGGCAGGCCGCTGCGGCGGCTGCGGAAGTTGAACTACGGCTGCATCCGGAGGCCGAACGTGAAATTCGCACCCGCTGCGCCGAGCAGCAGCTCGAAGTCAGCGCGCAACGCCTGCAACTGGGCGAGTTTCCGGTGGGGAGTCGCATTGTGCCGAATCCGGTGAATCGGATGCCCGGGTTCTCATTGGGCGATCATCATTTTTACCCGGGCTTTCCGCAGATGGCCTGGCCGATGCTGGAGTGGACGCTGGATACCTATTACAAGGCACACTTTCATGCCGTGGATGAGGAGGAGGCAGCGATCATCGTCTGGGAGGGGAGTGAAGGTCGCTTGCTGGCATTGATGCACGCCATCGAGGCGCGTTATCCGGCATTGACGGTGTTCAGCCTGCCTTCATTGGGGGACGGGCAACGTCGCCCGCATATCGAGCTGGGTGTGCGTGGCGCACCGGCACAGGTGGCCGCTGCGATGACCGAGATTCGTAGCGGGGTGACGCAGCAGGGCTACCTCTGGGAAGCGCTTTGAGGCGGAAAAGTCACCCGAGTCACCCGAGTCACTTGAAAATCACACGCGAAAAACAGGCAAAAAAAACCCGGCGCAACGCACCGGGTTGAAACCAGCCAAATATGGCTGGAGGAGGAGACGGTACAGGCCAGACCGATCAGGCAGCTTTCTTGGTCTTGGCAGCAGCCGAAGCGGTGCTGACAGCTTTGGCCGTGGCGTTGGTGGCAGCAGCCACGTTGGCTTCGGTGATTTCGGCGACTTGCTTGGCAGCCTTGCTGATGCTGTCGTAAGCGGAGTTGGCGGCAGCGATGGCCGACTTCACGGCAGCAACAGCCACGTCGGAACCGGCGGGGGCGTTCTTGGCAGCTTTGTCCAGAGCGGTGGTGACGGTCTTGTTGGCTTCGGCGAACTGGGCTTCGACCACTTTGGAGATTTCTTCCTGGGTCTGCGCGGTGATTTCATACACGCTACGCGAGTAGGCCAGTGCCTTTTCAACGGTCGGCTGAGCCAGCGTGGCTTGCAGAGCAACCAGTTCCTGAATGTCCTTGGCACCCAGCAGAGCCTTGGTATTGGCAACGCTGTCTTCCAGCAGGCTGCGTGCGGTGTTCAGGTTCAGGGCAGCGAAACGCTCGGCGCTGGCGAACACGGTGTTGGCTAGGTTCAGCAGGGCTTCAACATTTGCCTTGTTGTTGGTGGTGAATTGTTCGGGGATGAAGTTTTGGTTCAGCATTTTGTTTCTCCTAAGATGGAAGTTCAGGCAAGGGATGCGACGGTACTTTCAACGAGAATTTCGGATGCGTGCGCGATTGAAAATTGCTGCACTGCACTAAGACTCGAATTATAGGTATCCGGTTTGCCTTGTCAAGCACTTTTTGCGCGGTGCACAAAAAAATTTCCATCCCCTGCTTTCAGGGGGGTGTTGCTTGATTTTGTTGATGATTTTCTTGGCTTAGCCTGTGATGGTTTTCTGTTTGTGCCGCGTTGCAGCAAGTATTTTCGAGCTGGGCGGCGGTGTGGCGCGCAGCCTGGTCATGTAGCGCTGCAACAATGACATGGGTGTATGCGCTCAACGGTTCCTGAATTTGGGTTCGCGTTTTTCAATGAAGGCGGCCATGCCTTCTTTCTGGTCTTCCATAGCGAAGGTCGCGTGGAAGTTGCGGCGTTCGAACAGCAGCCCTTCCTGCAGCCCGGATTCGTAGGCACTGTTGATCAATTCCTTGATCATCATGGTGACGGGCAGCGAGTGGGTGGCGATTTTTTCGGCACTGGCGATGGCTTCAGCGAGCAGTTTATCGGCGGGGAGAATGCGGGCGACCAGCCCGGCGCGTTCCGCTTCAGCGGCGTCCATGAAGCGGCCGGTCAGGCACAGCTCCATGGCTTTGGCTTTGCCGACGGCGCGCGGCAGGCGCTGCGTGCCGCCGGAACCGGGCAGCACGCCCAGTTTGACTTCCGGCTGGCCAAACAAGGCATTGTCGGCGGCCAGAATGAAATCGCACATCATCGCCAGTTCGCAGCCGCCGCCGAGGGCATAACCGGCGACTGCCGCAATCATCGGTTTGCGAAAGCGCGGGACGCGATCCCAGTTGGTGCTGATGTAGTTGGCTTTGTAGACATCCATGAAGCTGTAATCTTTCATGGCGCCAATATCTGCCCCGGCGGCAAAGGCTTTGTCCGAGCCGGTGATGACGATGCAGCCGATGTCTTCGTTGGTCTCGAACGTGTCGAGCGCGTGGCCGAGTTCGTCGATCAGCGCATCGTTAAGCGCGTTCAGTGCCTTGGGGCGGTTGAGGGTAATGAGGCCGACCTTGCCACGGGTTTCGACGAGGATGTTTTCATAACTCATGATAGGTAATCCGGTTGAGGTCAGGGGGTGGGTTGGGCTGGGGTGGCCGGTGGGGTGGCCGATGGTGTCGCAGTATGCGGTTTGGGCTGGATGACTACGCGCACGCGGCTGTCCTTGCCCGTGCCACTGGGGGTGCTGGTGCCGTTGGCACCGCTAGTGACAAGGTAATTTTCGTTATTGCCGTCGTAAGAAATGTATTGGCCGCGCACTTCATCATTGCCGCTTTTGATGTAGGCGCGCTGGAAAAACTCGGTTTTTTCGCTGCGCGCGTCATGCACGATACGTTCGGCTTCGCCGTCGATGTATTCGTCTTTGCCTTCGCGTTTCTGGCGAAAGCGCGCCAGCCCGCCCGGGCTGACGGTGGCCGTGCCTTTCTGGAATCCCTGGGCATCCTGGGTGACGACCAGTTTGTCACAATGGATCATCAGGGTGCCTTGCACCAGTTGCACATTGCCTTCGAGGACATGGATTTTCTTCGCGTCATCGACGGTGATGCGGTCGGATTCGAGGTGCACCGGCTTGTCGCGATCCGCTTTTTCAGCGTGCGCGGTGCTGGTCAGACATCCGGCCAGGAGCAGGGCGAGTGGAATGAGGGCGGTTTTCATGAGGGACTATGGACGATGGACTAGGGGCGTGGAGCGCGCTGGAGCACGCCTTGCACGCGACCCAGCAGGGTGAAGGTTTGGGTGTGGTTGTTGGCTTCCAGACCGTGACCCTGGAGGGTGCTGAGGCCATTGATGATGGTTACAGGCGTGTCGGTACGCGCGAGTTCATCATCAGGAAATACACGCAACTCGGCAGTTTTGACCAGCAGATCGGGCTGTTTGTCATGGGCGTTGCGTTTCATCTGTACATCGCCGATGAGGCGGACTTCTTTGCCATCCTTGCTGATCCAGGCGCGTTCGGCATCGACGAGCAAGGGCTGGCTCTGGCCGTAGTACACCAGCGAGGGGGTGCTGACTTCTGTGCTGTCGTTGTCCGGGTAATGCGCCATTTTCTGTGCGGACAGCTGATGTTGCAGGCGGCCGTCGAGACTGAAGCGGCGGCTGGTGAAATGCTCGACGATGAAATCCGGGTCGTGCCGGTTCTTGCCGTTGCGGGTGGTTTCGTCGATCCGGCTGGCGTGATCCAGCCAGAAGGTACCTGCGGCCAGCAGGGTCAGCAGCAGCAAGGGAAACAGGGGCGCGGCCTGGATTTTCACGAGGCAGCCCGGGAGTGGTTCGTATCCATGTCGACATCCACCAGGCAGGCCGCCAGCAAGGGGTCGAGGTGTCCCTGGGCGGCAAGGATCAGTTCGCAGACTTCACGCGCCGCACCGCGTCCGCCTTCGGCTTGCGTGACGTGATCGACATGGTGCTGCACGAAAGTGTGGCCATTCGGTACGCTGGCAGAAAAGCCACAGGCGCGCAGTACGGGCAGATCAACAATGTCGTCGCCCATGTAGCCGGCTTCGGCAAAGCTCAGTCCGTGTGCTTCAAGCAGCCCCTGCATTGCGCTGCGTTTGTCTTCGACACCTTGCAACAGCAGCTGGATGCCGAGATTGGCTGCACGCAGTTCGACGGCACGTGAACGACGGCCAGTGATGAGTGCCAGCGTGACCCCGCTTTCGGCCAGCATTTTCAGGCCGTGGCCATCCAGGGTGTTGAAGCCTTTCAGTTCGTCGCCCTGGGCGGAAAACCAGAGGGTGCCGTCGGTCAGTACGCCGTCGACATCGAAACCCATCAGGCGGACGTTGCGTGCTTTTGCGAGGACGGTGGGGTTCATGGTCAGAGCACCTTGGCGCGAAACAGGTCGTGCATGGTGAGTGCGCCGAGCAGCGTGCCCGCGTCATCGAGAACCAGCAGCTGGGTAATCTTGTGGGTTTCCATAAGTTGTACGGCTTCAATGGCGAGTTTGTGGGGGGCGATGGCATGGGGATGACGGGTCATCACCGTACCGACGGAAGTTTCACGCAGATCGCCCTGTTTTTGCAGAGCGCGCCGCAGGTCGCCATCGGTGAAGATGCCCTGCAGGCGGCCTTCTGCGTCATGTACGGCAACCATGCCCATGCCGCCGCCGGAACTGGCGCTCAAGGCATCGATGACCGGTGCGGTGGCGCAGATTTGCGGCACGGCGGGTGCCGGGCGCATGACATCGCTGACATGGGTCAGCAAGCGTCGTCCCAGCGCGCCGCCGGGATGTGAACGGGCAAAATCAGCGGCACCAAAACCGCGGGCATCGAGCAACACCACGGCCAGCGCATCACCTAGCGCCAGCGCGGCGGTTGTGCTGGCGGTGGGTGCGAGATTGAGCGGGCAGGCTTCTTCGGCCACGCCTGCGTCGAGATGGGCATCGGCCTCGCGTGCGAGGGAGGAGCCCGGGTTGCCGGTGATGGCAATCAGCCGTCCGCCCTGACGCTTGATCTGCGGCACGATGGTCAGCAGTTCGTCGCTCTCGCCCGAGTTGGAAATAGCGATGACGACATCATTTTGCGTGATCATGCCCAGGTCGCCATGCACCGCTTCGGCGGCATGCACGAAGTAGGCGGGTGTGCCGGTGCTGGCCAGGGTGGCGGCGATCTTGCGGCCAATATGCCCCGACTTGCCCAGGCCACAGACAATGACCCGGCCTTTGCAATCTAGGATCAGGGCAACGGCACGCAGGAAGGCATCGCCTAGTCGCTGTTGCAGGGCGGTAATGGCCGCAGCTTCGATCTGCAGGACGCGCTGCGCCATGGCGATCGAACGTGAGGGCGTATCGGTGGAATCTGCGCCGGGTAAGCTCATGGGAGTGTTACAGTAACGAGAGGGAAAATTATAACAAACCGCACGGCTGCCCTTCAGCAGCGTGCTTTCGGAGGACTGCTTCGGAAGCCTGCCGCTGAAGCCAGGGTGGTCGATGTGCATGAACCGGTCTTTTGATGATGGGAAACACTCTCGATCTTGTGTTGCTGCTGCTCGCCTCCTCCGTGGTGGTGGTGGCATTGTTTCGCTCGTTGCAGTTGCCCCCGGTCATCGGTTACCTGCTGGTGGGGGCGTTGATCGGCCCGAATGCCCTGAAGCTGATGCCGGATGCCGAAGGGACGCGCCATCTGGCGGAGTTCGGCGTGGTGTTTCTGATGTTTACCATCGGCCTGGAGTTTTCCTTGCCGCGCCTGTTCAGCATGAAACGTCTGGTGTTTGGCCTGGGGCTGGCGCAGGTGGTGCTCACCATGCTGTTCATCTTGTTGTTTGCCGCACTGGTGGGGATGCCCTGGCGGGGGGCGGTCGCCTTGGGCGGGGCGTTGGCCATGTCGTCCACGGCGGTTGCCAGCAAACTGCTGGTCGAGCGAGCTGAGCTGGATTCGGCGCATGGCCGTCAGGTCATGGGGGTGTTGCTGTTTCAGGATATCGCGGTCGTCCCGTTGTTGATTCTACTCCCCGCGCTGGCGGGCGAGGGCAATGATCTGAGCATCACCCTGCTGTGGGCGGCGCTCAAGGCGGTGGTGACGCTGGTGGTGGTGATTTTCCTCGGGCAGCGGCTGATGCGCGCCTGGTTTACCGTGGTGGCACGGCGCAAGTCGACCGAGCTGTTCATTCTCAATGTGTTGCTGATTACCCTGGGTTTGTCGTGGTTTACCGAACTGGTGGGGCTGTCACTGGCGCTGGGTGCGTTTCTGGCCGGCATGCTGATTTCAGAAACTGAATACCGCTTCAAGGTGGAAGAAGACATCAAGCCTTTCCGCGACGTGTTGCTGGGGCTGTTTTTCATCACGGTCGGCATGTATCTCGATCCCCGGCTGATCAGTCAGAATGCCCTGTTTGTGGCGGCCTTGCTGGTGGGGCTGCTGCTGCTCAAATTGCTGGTGGTGTTCGTGTTGTCGCGGCTGTCGGGTGCGACCACGGGTGTGGCCTTGCGTTCGGGGCTGTGGCTATGCGCGGGTGGCGAGTTTGGTTTCGTGTTGCTGACGCTGGGGATGGAAAAGGGGCTGCTCAGCCCTGTCGCCGCGCAAAGCGTGCTGGCCGCACTGGTGTTGTCATTGGTGATCGCGCCGTTGCTGATTCATTACAGCGACAAGATCGTGCTGCGCTTCGTTGCTTCGGAATGGTTGCTGCGTTCGATGGCGCTGACCACCCTTGCGGCACGCACCATCACCAATGACAAACATGCCATCCTTTGCGGTTATGGCCGGACGGGTCAGCATCTTGCGCGCTTTCTGGAGAAAGAGAAGATCCCGCTGGTTGCGCTGGATCTCGATCCGGAACGCGTGCGTGAAGCTTCGGCGGCGGGTGACCCGGTGGTTTATGGCGATGCCTCCCAGCGCGAGACGCTGGTGGCCGCAGGGATCCAGCGTGCCGATGTGGTGGTTGTGACCTCGAATGACCCGCAACTGGCCTTGCGAGTGCTGCATCATGCCCGTGAGCTGCGCCCTGGCTTGCCGGTGGTGGTGCGTGCGGCGGAAGAGGGTGATGTTGCACGTTTTGAGGCAGCGGGTGCAGCGGAAGTCGTGCCGGAGGCGCTCGAATCCAGCGTGATGCTGGCCACCCATGCGCTGGCTTTGCTGGGCGTACCGATGCAGCGGGTCATCCATCTGTTGCGCGAGGCACGCCAGCAACATTACGCCTTGCTGCGCGGCTATTTCCCCGGAGCCAGTGATGCCAGCGAGCATCTTTCGGATGCCGAACAGGTGCGCCTGCATAGTGTGGCGCTGACCACCGGCAGCCATGCCATCGGGCGGCCACTCGATGAGCTGGCGTTGGGCGAGCTGGATGCCAGTGTGCTGTCCCTGCGTCGTCAGGGTGCGCGCCATATTGCGCCGGATCGTGAGACGCGGCTGGAAGATGGCGACATCCTGGTTCTGCAAGGAACGGCCAGCGCGCTGGCGGTCGCGGAAGAACGTTTGTTGCGGGGTGCTTGGGTCGATAAATGACGATGGCGCGGTGATGTCCATGCGCCGCGTGAATCATCACCACTCACCACTCACCACCCGCCAAGAGACAGGGTTCAGCCCGGTTTTTTGTAGATTTCGTCCGGGTCTTTCAGCACGGGGTCGGCCTCCTGCCATTGGTCATCCACGAGCTTCAGGAAAAAGCAGCTATGCCGCCCGGTATGGCAGGCGATATCACCGGTCTGCCGGATTTTCAGGAGCAGGGTGTCGTTGTCGCAATCCAGGCGGATGTCGATGACCTTTTGTGTGTGGCCGGACTCCTCACCCTTGTGCCACAGCTTGCGGCGGGTGCGCGACCAATACACGGCTTCGCCGCGCTCGACGGTGAGTTGCAATGCCTCGCGATTCATCCAGGCGAACATCAGCACATCGCCACTCGTCGCATCCTGTGCAATGACGGGCACCAGCCCCTGTTCGTTCCAGGCGATTTTTTTCAACCAGTCGGTCTTGCTGTTCATAGGCGCACCTCAATGCCCTGGGCGCGCATGAATTCCTTGGCTTCACGCACGGTGTATTCGCCGTAGTGAAAAATACTGGCGGCGAGCACGGCATCGGCGCGGCCTTCGGTCACGCCATCGGCCAGGTGTTGCAAGTTGCCCACGCCACCACTGGCGATCACCGGAATATCGACGGCTTCAGACACGGCGCGGGTCAGCGCGAGATCGAAGCCGATTTTGGCGCCATCGCGATCCATGCTGGTGAGCAGAATTTCGCCTGCGCCCAGTGCCTGGATCTGTCGCGCCCAATCAACCACATCGCGCCCCGTGGCACGTCGTCCGCCATGCGTGAAGACTTCCCACTGCCCAGGTGCGCGCTGCTTGGCGTCGATGGCCACGACGATGCACTGGCTGCCGACCTTGCTGGACGCGTCGTGGATGAGCTGCGGGTTTTCCACGGCGGCGGTATTCATGCTGACCTTGTCCGCCCCGGCGTTGAGCAGGCGGCGCACATCGGTCACGACGCGCACACCACCGCCGACGGTGAGTGGAATGAAGACCTGCTCGGCGACCTGTTCGACGACATGCAAGATGATGTCGCGCTGGTCGGAGCTGGCGGTAATGTCGAGAAAAGTCAGCTCGTCAGCTCCCTGTTCGTCGTAGCGACGGGCAATTTCAACGGGATCACCGGCGTCGCGGAGCTGGACGAAGTTGATCCCTTTGACGACACGTCCGGCGGAAACGTCGAGGCAGGGGATGATGCGTTTGGCGAGCATGATGATGAGGTGAAGTTCAGGGCTGTTGGGTGTTCGAGAGCTGGTCGGCTTCGGCTTGCGCCTTCTGGAAGTCGAGCTTGCCTTCGTAGATGGCGCGGCCGGTGATGGCGCCGCAGATGCCTTCGGCCTGCACGGCGCACAGTGCCTGGATGTCTTTCAGACAGCCGATGCCGCCGCTGGCAATCACGGGGATGGTCAGTGCCTGGGCGAGTTTGACGGTGGCGTCGATATTCACCCCGGAAAGCATGCCGTCGCGGCCAATGTCGGTGTAGATGATGGATTCGACACCGTAGCCTTCAAACTTTTTTGCCAGATCGATGACATCATGGCCGGTGAGTTTCGACCAGCCGTCGACCGCGACCTTGCCATCTTTGGCATCGAGGCCGACGATAATGTGGCCGGGAAATGCGCCGCAGGCATCGTGCAGGAAGCCGGGGTTTTTCACGGCGGCTGTGCCGATGATGACGTAGGAAATGCCATCGTCGAGACAGCGTTCGATGGTGTCGAGATCACGGATGCCGCCGCCGAGCTGCACCGGGATTTCGGTGCCGACTTCACGCAGGATGGCCTTGATGGCCGCTTCATTCTTCGGTTTGCCGGCAAAGGCACCATTGAGATCCACCAGATGCAGGCGGCGCGCGCCCTGTTTGATCCAGTGGCGCGCCATGGCGGCCGGGTCTTCGGAAAACACGGTGGCATCGTCCATATCGCCTTGTTTGAGGCGAACACAATGGCCGTCTTTGAGGTCGATGGCAGGTATCAGCAGCATGGGCGTGGGTAGTAACGGGTGTGAGTGAAGAGGGGCAGGGAAATCAGGAAAATCAGGGGTTCCAGTGCATGAAGTTGGCGAGCAGTTGCAGGCCATCCCGGGCACTTTTTTCCGGGTGAAACTGTACGGCGAAAATGTGATCGCGCGTCACGGCACTGGTAAAGGGGATGCCGTAGTCGGTGAGGCTGGCCGTGAGTGCTTGCTCATCCGGCGCGACGTAGTAGCTATGCACGAAATAAAAACGCGCGTCGTCTGCGATATTTGTCCATAGCGGATGGGCTCGGGTCGGACGCACTTCGTTCCAGCCCATGTGCGGCACCTTGAGGCGGCTGCCATCCGCAGCGATCATTTTTTCGTGCGGGAAGCGCGGTACACGTCCCGGCAGGATGGAAAGCCCGCTCACATGGCCTTCTTCGGCAGGGCCAAAGAGCATCTGCAGGCCGACGCAAATGCCGAGGAAGGGCTTGCTGGCGGCTGCCTGAATGACGGCATCACGCAGGCCACGGGCTTCGAGTTCGCGCATACAGTCGGGCATCGCGCCCTGACCGGGCATGACGACGCGGTCGGCGGCTGCAATATCTGCGGCGCGATCGGTGACCAGCACGCGGTGGTGTGTGGCGACATGTTCGATGGCCTTGGCCACCGAACGCAGATTTCCCATGCCGTAATCGACGACGGCGACTGTGCTGCTCATGCGCTATTCAACTCAAAGAGTGCCTTTGGTGGAGGGGATGCAACCGGCTGCGCGCGGGTCGGCTTCGGTGGCCATACGCAGCGCACGACCGAAAGCCTTGAACACGGTTTCTGCCTGGTGATGGGCGTTTTCGCCGCGCAGGTTGTCGATGTGCAGGCTGATACCCGCGTGATTGACCAGCCCCTGAAAAAATTCGCGGATCAGATCGGCATCGAATGTGCCGATCGCGGCGCGGGTGAAATCGACGTTGAACACCAGCCCCGGCCGGCCGGAAAGATCGACCACCACGCGCGACAAGGCTTCGTCGAGCGGCACATAGGCGTGACCATAGCGACACAGCCCTTTTTTGTCGCCGATGGCCTGTGCCAGTGCCTGGCCGAGAGTGATGCCGATATCTTCCACGGTGTGATGGGCGTCGATGTGCAGATCGCCCGTGGCGGCAATGTCCAGATCGATCAGGCCGTGGCGGGCAATCTGGTCGAGCATGTGGTCGAAGAAACCCACGCCGGAAGCCAGCTGGCTTTGACCTGTGCCATCGAGGTTGAGTTGAACGCGTACCTGGGTTTCCAGGGTGTTGCGGGTGATGTTGCCCTGCCGCATGATGTTCCGTCTGAATCAAAAACCCGAACCTTACGCAAAGGCGCGCGAAAAGACAATGGGTGGGCGATAATTCCCATTTTTCAGTCTTCCTTCGACCTCACGCCGACATCATGACGACGGATACCCGATACTGGAGCGCGACCGCGCGGAATCTCACACCTTACGTTCCCGGTGAGCAGCCCCGGCTGGCCAATCTCGTCAAACTCAACACCAACGAGAATCCTTACCCGCCCTCGCCGTGTGTGCTTGAGGCGATGCAGGCGGAAATGGGGGCGGATGGCGCGAGCCTGCGGCTGTATCCCGACCCCGCCGCCATCCGGCTACGACAGTCGATTGCCACCCATCACGGGCTGGACATCGGGCAGGTGTTTGTCGGCAATGGCTCGGACGAAGTGCTTGCTCACATTTTCCTCGGCCTGCTCAAACACGCGCAGCCCTTGCTGTTTCCTGACATCACCTACAGTTTTTATCCGGTGTATTGCGGGCTGTATGGCATCGAAGCGTGCGCCATTCCGCTGGACGAAAATTTTGAAATCCGGGTGGACGATTACCGGCGTGAAAACGGCGGCATTATTTTCCCCAACCCCAATGCACCTACCGGGCGTTTGCTGGCGAGGGGGGAGATCGAGCGGCTGTTGCAAAGCAATACCGAATCGGTGGTCGTGGTCGATGAGGCCTACGTCGATTTCGGCGGCGAGGTCGCATCCGTACTCCCGCTGATCCATCGGTATCCCAACCTGCTGGTGGTGCATACCCTGTCGAAATCGCGTTCGCTGGCCGGTTTGCGCGTTGGCTTCGCCGCCGGACACCCCGATCTGATCGAAGCCCTGCATCGCGTTAAAGACAGTTTCAATTCCTATCCGCTTGACCGCCTGGCGATCGCCGGTGCGGCGGCCGCGATGGCAGACCGGGCGTATTTCGAGCAGACCTGCCGTGCCGTAATACACAGCCGTGAGCAGCTGTGCGTCGCTTTGCAAGCCCTGGGCTTCGAGGTGTTGCCCTCGGCGGCCAATTTCATTTTTGTTCGTCATCCTTCCCAGGATGCGGGCGAACTGGCGGCCGCATTGCGCGCCCGCAGCATCATCGTGCGCCACTTCAGGCAGCCACGGATCGAGCAGTTCCTGCGGATCACCATTGGCACCGATGCCCAATGCAGCTTGCTGGTGGCCGCATTGCACGAAATACTGGCTGGGTAAAAACGGGTAAGTCATTGGGAATGTTTGTGATTTTCGTACTATGCTGTAAACATCCTGTGACTTGAGCGTGTGCTGCGATGGACTTTTCGGCCATTTCTACCTTGTCTCCCAGTCGCTATGCCGATGCCGCGCTGCCGCGAGCCAGGGCTGATGCGACGGCACAGGCGCGCCCGCAGAGTACAGCGACGGGAGAGGCCGTGGATGGTGTCGCGCGGTCAAAGACAGACCCGACAGATGCGCCCCGGAAAATCGAGAACCCGGCTGACAAATCGGCTGGGCTGACTCCCGCGCAGCAGGACGAAGTACGCCAGTTGCAAAAGCGTGATCAGGCTGTGCGTCAGCACGAAATGGCGCACCTGGCTGCGAGTGGTGGGCTGGCGACTTCCGGTGCGATTTATTCCTTTCAGCGGGGGCCCGATGGCCAGTCGTATGCGGTGGGCGGCGAAGTGCATATCGACGTTTCCCCGGGGCGCACGCCGCAGGAGACCGTTACGCGCGCACAGACGGTTATTGCGGCAGCACTGGCACCTGCTGATCCTTCGGGCCAGGATCGCGCCGTGGCCGCGCAGGCGCGGCAGATGCAGCAGCAGGCGATGGGTGAGCTGATGACGGCGCAGCGTCAGCAGGCGGTTCCCGGCGCGCAGGATCGCCATGCCGGGCTGAATCAGTATCGTCAGATGGCAGGGAATGCAGCGACAACACCGGAACCGGGTAGCCGGGTGAGTGTCACGGCGTAATTTGCGCTGAACTTATTTGCCGAGCCGCAATTCCGCTGCGTGGGCATGTGCCGTCAGCCCTTCACCGTGCGCCAGGGTGGCCGCAATCGGGCCGAGGGTTTGCGCGCCTTGCGCCGAAGCGTCGATCAGGCTGCTGCGTTTCTGGAAGTCATAAACCCCCAGCGGGCTGGAAAAACGCGCGCTGCGTGAAGTGGGCAGCACATGGTTCGGCCCCGCGCAGTAATCGCCCAGCGATTCGCTGGTGTAATGCCCCATGAAAATCGCACCGGCATGACGGATGTGTTCTGCCAGCGCGCGGGGTTCGGCGACGGCCAGTTCCAGGTGTTCCGGCGCGATGCGGTTGGCCAGTGTGCAGGCTTCGGCCAGATCGCGGGTCTGGATCAGCGCGCCGCGCCCGACCAGGGAGGCTTCGATGACGGCGCGGCGCGGCATGGTCGGCAGCAGCTTCTCGATGCTGGTCGCCACGCGGTCGATGAAATCCGCATCCGGGCAAAGCAGGATGGATTGCGCCAGTTCGTCATGCTCGGCCTGGGCGAACAGATCCATCGCCACCCAGTCGGGGTTCGCGCTGCGGTCGGCGATGATGAGAATTTCCGAAGGGCCGGCCACCATGTCGATGCCCACCACGCCGAACACGCGACGTTTGGCGGCGGCGACATAGGCGTTGCCCGGCCCCACGATCTTGTCGACCTGCGGGATGGTTTGCGTGCCATAGGCCAGCGCGGCGACGGCCTGTGCGCCGCCGAGGGTAAAGACCCGGTCGACTCCGGCCAGATGCGCGGCCGCGAGCACCAGCGGGTTTTTTTCGCCGCGCGGCGTGGGGGTCACCATGATGAGTTCATGCACACCGGCCACTTTCGCGGGCAGCGCGTTCATCAGTACCGATGAGGGATAACTGGCCTTGCCACCGGGCACATACAGCCCTACACGATCGAGCGGCGTGACCTTCTGCCCCAGTCGTGTTCCAGAAAGCGTGGGGTCGGTTTCCGTGTATTCCCAGGACTCGGCCTTCTGCCGTTCATGAAAGCGGCGGATCCGCGCGGCAGCCTGTTCCAGTGCGTTGCGCTGTACGTCTGGCAGGGCATGGAAGGCGGCGGCGAGCTGATCTTTGGGCAGTTCGAGTTCGATCATGTGGCTGACTTCGCGCTGATCGAAACGGCGCGTGTAATCGAGTACGGCGGCATCGCCCAGTGTCCGCACATTTTTCAGAATGTCGGCCACCGCTTTTTCGATCTGCTCATCCGTCGTGCTCTCGAAGGCCAGCAGGGCATCGAGCTGCGCGAGAAAGCCGGGTTCGAGTGTGGTCAGCCGCCGGATGCGCGCATTCACATTGACCGTCATTGAACGGCTCCGGCAAAGGCTTCGATCACCGGCTGGAGAATTTCGCGTTTCATTTTCAGGGCGGCCTGATTGACGATCAAGCGCGATGAAATTGACATAATTTCTTCGACCTCGACGAGGTTGTTGGCCTTCAGTGTGCCGCCCGTCGACACCAGATCGACAATCGCATCCGCCAGCCCCACCAGCGGCGCCAGTTCCATCGAACCGTAGAGCTTGATGAGATCGACATGCACGCCTTTGGCCGCAAAGTGCTCGCGGGCGGTGTTCAGATATTTGGTCGCGATGGACAGCCGCGCCCCGCTTTGCACGGCGCGGGCGTAATCAAAGCCCAGCGGTGCGGCCACGCTCATCCGACAGCGGGCGATATTCAGATCGAGTGGCTGGTACAGCCCCGCACCGCCGTGCTCGATCAGCACATCCTTGCCCGCGATCCCCAGATCGGCCGCGCCATATTGCACATAGGTCGGCGTGTCGGAAGCGCGCACTATGACCACGCGCACCTCGGGCCGGTTGGTATTGATAATGAGCTTGCGCGACTGTTCCGGATTCTCGCTGGGCACAATGCCGGCGGCCGCCAGCAGCGGCAGCGTTTCCTCGAAGATGCGACCCTTGGATAGGGCGATGGTGATGCCGTCGTTCACGTGGGAATTCCGCAGTTAAAGTTTGATTTTAATGTGAAAAACAAAATCAAAGATGGGTTGAAGCTACGAGCGTAGCGAGCAAGTCAGTAGCCGCCCCTTGAGGGGCGGATGGGTGGGGTGGGCGTAACAGGGTACGCTTGTTTCAACATCTGCGGGTAGAGGTGGCTACCATGAGCGTTACTTGACGCGCCGTACCCGGGCACCCAGCGCGGTGAGTTTCTGGTCGAGTTGCTCGTAGCCGCGATCAAGGTGGTAGATGCGTTCGATCAGGGTTTCGCCTTGCGCGACCAGACCGGCGATGACCAGGCTGGCCGAGGCGCGCAGGTCGGTGGCCATGACGGTGGCTCCTTCGAGTTTGGCCATGCCTTTGACCACCGCCGTGTTGCCGTCGATCTGGATGTCCGCGCCGAGGCGGATCAGTTCGACGGCGTGCATGTAGCGGTTTTCGAAGATGGTTTCGCGGATGATGGCTGTGCCGTCGGCCACACAGTTGATGGCCATGAACTGCGCCTGCATGTCGGTGGGAAAGGCCGGGTAGGGCGAGGTGCGCAGGCTCACTGAAGTCAGGCGTGGCGGGGCTTTGAGGGTGATGGCGTCGCGTTCGCTCTGGATGTCGCAGCCGGCATCCATCAGTTTGTCGATGACGGCATCGAGATAGGACGATGAGGTGCCGGTCAGGCGGATATGTCCGCAGGTGGCGGCGGCGGCGCACAGGTAAGTGCCGGTTTCGATGCGGTCAGGCATGATGCGGTGGGTTGCCCCGTGCAGTGCCGTCACGCCGCGAATGCGAATGACATCCGAGCCTGCACCGGAAATCTGCGCGCCCATGGCCACCAGACAGTTCGCCAGATCGACGACTTCCGGCTCACGGGCGGCGTTTTCGATAATGGTTTCGCCTTCCGCCAGGCAGGCGGCCATCATCAGGTTTTCTGTGCCGGTGACGGTCACCATGTCGGTGAACAGGCGCGCGCCCTTGAGCCTGGGGGACTGGGCATGGACATAACCGTGCTCGACCTTGACTTCCGCTCCCATCGCGGTCAGCCCCTTGATGTGCTGGTCGACCGGGCGCGCACCGATGGCGCAGCCGCCGGGCAGCGAGACGCGAGCCTCACCACAGCGTGCGACCAGGGGGCCCAGCACGAGGATGGAGGCGCGCATGGTCTTGACCAGTTCGTAGGGCGCGACAGGGTTGTTGAGGCCGCTGGCATCGAGGCTGACGGTCAGCCCTTTCGCGCCGGTGAGCGTGACTTCACGGCTCACTTTGACGCCCATCTGTTCGAGCAGCTTCAGCATGGTGCCGACATCGTTGAGATTCGGCACATTGGTGAGGGTGAGCGGCTCGCGCGTCAGGAGTGCGGCGCACAGCAGCGGCAGGGCGGCGTTTTTGGCGCCGGAGATGGTGGCTTCGCCTTCAAGGCGTGTGCCGCCTTCGATCAGCAGCTTATCCATTTTGGCGGGCGGCTTTCCATTCTTCGGGGGTGAGGGTCTGCATCGACAGGGCGTGCAGTTCACCGGAATCGAGTTTGTCGCGGATGGTTTGATAGACGCGCTGCTGACGCTTGACGCGGTTGAGCGTGGCGAATTCGGCGCTGACGATGATGGCATCGAAATGATGGCCGTCGCCGTCAACAGTGATGTGTTCGCAGGGCAGACCGGCAGCGATCCAGGTTTGAATTTGTTTGGGGTCCAGCATGGGGAGGCTCCTTGAAGGGTGGGGGCGGGGGTCAGGCGCGCAATTTGTAGCCGCGTTTGAGCAGCGTCAGGGCCAGACCCGCCAGCAGGATGAATGCCAGGCTGACGACGGCCAGGCTGTGCCACGGCGAGACATCGGAGATGCCGAAAAAGCCGTGACGGAAACCGTCTATCATGTAAAAGACTGGGTTCCAGTGCGAGACGGCCTGCCAGAACGGGGGCAGGCTGTGGATGGAATAGAACACGCCGGAGAGGAAGGTCAGCGGCATGATGAGGAAATTCTGGAAGCTGGCGAGTTGGTCGAATTTGTCTGCCCAGATGCCGGCGATCACGCCCAGGCTGGCGAGGATGGCGCCGCCGAGCAAGCCAAAGACGATGATCCAGAGCGGCTCGACAAAGGTGAGCGGGGCAAACCAGAGGGTGGCCAGCAGCACGCCCAGCCCGACCGCGATGCCACGCGCCAGCGCGGCCAGCACATAGGCGAGGAAGAAGGCCGGGTAGGAAATCGGCGGCAGCAGGACGAAAACAATGCTGCCGGTCACCTTGGACTGGATCAGCGAGGACGAGACATTGGCGAAGCTGTTTTGCAACACCGCCATCATCACCAGGCCGGGAATCAGAAAGGCGGTGTAGGAGATCGTGCCATATACCCGCACATGGTCTTCGAGGGTGTGGGCGAAAACCATCAGGTACAGCAGCGCGGTGAGTACCGGTGCGCCGATGGTCTGAAAGCCGACTTTCCAGAAGCGCAGCACTTCCTTGTAAAAGAGGGTGGTGAAACCACTGTGGTTCATGCGGCGACTTTCGGGGGGGAGGGCGGTTCGTCGCGCATCAGGTGGATGAACACGTCTTCAAGGTCAGGTTTGCCGATTTCGAGTGCGTCGAGGCGGCAGCCGTGGTTGCGGAGTTCGGCGAGCAGGGGCTCGACATCGGCGTAGTGGTCGAAGGGCAGATGCCAGCGGCCATTTTTGTTCTCGGCGCGTGCGGCGAGGGCGGCGGGCAGGCCGGGGGCGCTGAGTGTGCCGTCGCTGGCCAGGCGGAAGCACAGGGCATGGCTGGCGTAGCGGTTGAGCAGGTTGGCGGTGCTGTCGAGGGCGACGATGCGCCCGGCCTTCAACATGGCGATGCGGCTGCACAGGGATTCGGCTTCTTCGAGGTAGTGCGTGGTCAGGACGATGGTGTGGCCGTCGCGGTTGAGGCGACGGATGAACTGCCACAGGGTCTGGCGCAGTTCGACATCGACCCCGGCGGTGGGTTCGTCGAGGACGATCACCGGCGGGCGATGTACCAGTGCCTGCGCGACCAGCACCCGTCGCTTCATGCCGCCCGAGAGCATCCGCATGTTGGCGTGGGCTTTGCCGGTGAGGTCAAGGTTGTCGAGAATTTCGTCGATCCACGCATCGCGCTGGCGGGTGGCCGGAATGCCGAAGTAGCCGCACTGGATGTTGAGGGTTTCACGCACGCTGAAGAACGGATCGAAGACCAGTTCCTGAGGCACCACGCCGAGGCTGCGGCGGGCATTGCGGTAATCGCCGACGACATCATGCCCCATCACGCGGATGTGTCCGGCATCCAGACGCACCAGCCCGGCCAGTGCGGAGATCAGCGTGGTCTTGCCCGCGCCGTTGGGGCCCAGCAGGCCAAAAAACTCACCCTGGGCGACGTTCAGGTCGATGCCGTTGAGGGCGGTCAGCGCGCCGTAACGCTTGATGACCTGATGAATTTCAATGGCAGTCGGCATGGGGGCGGGCGTGAGAGGATGAGGCGACGGGTGCCTCGTCCTGTGGGGCTTAGTCCTGCGTGCTCAGGGGCAGCAGGTCGTTCACGCCGTAAAGCGCGGCGAGGCTCAGCAGGTCTGGCGGAACGTGGGTGAGGGTGAGCGTCTTGCCCTGTTGCCGGGCTTCACGCAGCCAGCCGAAGATCACGGCCAGCGCGGAGGAATCCACCGCTTCGACGGCTTTGAGATCGAACAGGGTGGTGCCGGGTTTCAAGGCGGCACTGCCCTGCGCCAGCAGCCTGCTGGCACCGGGCAATGTCATGGCCCCGCTGATTTCGAGGCGGTCACCGGTATCGCGGATCATTTTTTGCCAGCGGCCTTTTCATTGGTGGCATTCTTCGCCTGCAGTGCATTGATCAGGCCATCCACGCCGCCCTGCCGCACTTCGCTGGTGAAGAAGTCGCGGTAGTTGGTGACGAGGCTGATGCCGCCCACTTCGATGTCATACACCTTCCAGCCGTCGGTCTGCTTTTCGAGGTAGTAGTCGAGGGTGACCGGCTTGGCCGAGCCGGGCTGGTTGATCTGGGTACGCACCTTGACGTCGGTATCCGCCGGCTTGGCCTTGAGCGGCTTGAAGTCGATGGTTTGCGTCTTGTATTCGTTGAGTGCCTTCGAGTAGGTGCGAACCAGCAGGGTGCGGAATTCGTCGGTCAGCGATTTTTGCTGGGCGGGTGTGGATTTGTTCCAGTCGCGCGCCATGGCCAGACGCGCCATACGGTTGAAGTTGAAGTGCGGGACGATTTTTGTCTCGACCAGATCGAGGGTTTTTTTGGTGTTGCCGGATTGGATATCCTTGTCGTTGCGGACAATCTCGAGCACTTCGTTGGTCACATTCCGGATCAGGATGTCGGGCGTGATGGCGGCTTCATCGGCAGTGGCCGCACCGGGCAGCCAGAACAGCAGGGAGATGAACAGCAGTTGCAGAAACTTCATGATGATCCTTGCGGGCAGGGGTGAGTGAATGGAGGGGGCAGCGGGAGGTCACAGTGTCAGTGGATTTGGGCAAGCACCAGCGGATCGGTGAGCAGCGGGGCGGGCCTGGCCATCACGGTGGCCGCCGGTGTTTCGGTGGGCCATTCAACGTACAGGTTAACCGAGCCTTGCACTCGTTCACGCTGGGGCAGCGCGGCATTGGCGCGGGCGAGCAGCAGCGTGGTGGGCGGAGTGAGCGTGGCGGCGGCATTGTCGTCTTCACGCGGCGCGTCGCCATCGTAGACCTGGCTGCGGCGGCGCTGCAGGTAGGCATCGCGGATGTAGGCGTAACGATCGAGTGCGGCTTCGTCGACGATCTTGTCGACGGGCAACAACCCGGCGCGATCGTTGAGTGTGCGGGTGGCGATCATGATGTTGCGTGCCGGAACGTCGCTGTAGTTGCCCAGCGGATCGACATGCAGATCGACGGCCAGCCCGGTTGCATCGCGCAGGGTGCTCGGGCCGAAAAAGGGCAGCACCAGATAGGGGCCGTTACCGAACCCCCAGCGGCCGAAGGTCTGGCCGAAGTCTTCCTCGTGCTTTTCCAGCCCCAGACTGCTGGCGACATCGACGATGCCCAGTACCCCGATGGTGGTGTTGATGGCAAAACGGCCGACATCGCTGGCGGCTTCGGGCAGCTTGCCTTGCAGTACGTTGTTGGCAGCAATGAAAACCTCGCCAAGGTTGCCGAAGAAATTCGATACCCCCTTGCGCACGGGCGCGGGCAGCGCGGACTCATAGCCCTGAGCAACCGGCTTGACGAGTGCTTTGTCGAGGCCATCGTTGAGATCGAACATGGCGCGGTTGAAGCCTTCGATCGGGTCGCGTGGATTGCCGGAGGTGGCACAACCGGTGCTGGCGAGCAGGCTCGCCGCCAGGGTGATCGTCAGGGCAGTGGCGCGGTGAGCGTCGAACCATGAGGGCATGGGGCGGTTATCCTTGCAGGTGAGGGCAGAAGCGAACGGTTTCATTTCTTGCTGCTGTCGTCTTCTGACGCCTTGTTGAACATGAACTGGCTGATGAGTTTTTCCAGCACGACGGCAGATTGGGTTTTCTTGAGGGTGTCGCCATCTTTCAGCATCTCGGCGGCTCCCCCGGCTTCCAAGCCGATGTACTGCTCACCAAGCAGCCCCGAGGTATTGATGGTGGCGATGGTGTCACGGTCGAACGGGTAACGCTGGTCGATCTGCAGATCGACTACGGCGATATAGTCCGTCGGATCCAGGCGGATGCCGGTGACCCGGCCGATCACGACGCCCGCACTCTTGATGGCTCCCCGGGCTTTCAGGCCGCCGATGTTGTCAAAGCGGGCTTCCAGCCGGTAGGTCGGGCCGGTATTGGCGGAGGCCAGATTGCCGACCTTGAGTGCCAGAAATAGCAGTGACCCCAGGCCAATGGCGACGAAGATGCCGACCCACAGGTCGATGGTTGCGCGATTCATTTAGGCTCCCCGGAACATGAGTGCAGTAAGAACAAAGTCGGCGGCCAGCACGGCCAGTGATGAGGTGACGACGGTGCGGGTGGTCGCGCCCGAAACCCCCTCGGCGGTGGGCACGGCATCGTAGCCTTCAAAAACGGCAATCCAGCTGATGATGGTGCCAAACACGCAGCTTTTGATGAAGCCGTTGAGGATGTCTTCGCGGAAATCGACGGAGGCCTGCATCTGCGCCCAGAACGAGCCTTCATCCACACCGATCAGTTGCACGCCGACCAGATAGCCGCCAAAAATCCCCATCGCCGAGAACAGCGCGGCCAGCAGCGGCATGGAAATCACCCCCGCCCAGTAGCGCGGGGCGACGATGCGGGCAATGGGATTCACTGCCATCATTTCCATCGCGGAAATTTGCTCGGTGGCTTTCATCAGGCCGATCTCGGCGGTAATGGCCGAACCGGCGCGGCTGGCGAAGAGCAGGGCGGCCACCACCGGCCCCAGTTCGCGCACCAGCGAGAGGGCGACCAGCACGCCCAGTGCATCGCTGGAGCCGTAGCGTTGCAGGGTGTCGTAGCCCTGCAAGCCCAGCACCATGCCGACGAACAGGCCGGAAACCAGGATGATGATGAGGCTCAGCACGCCAGTGAAATAGATTTCACGGAGGGTCAGGTGAAGGCGGCGCAGTGCCATGCCTGAATACATCAGGATGGCAAGCAGAAAGCGGACGGCAAAGCCCAGTCGCCAGATGCGGCTGGTGACGTTGTGGCCGAGGTGGGTCAGCGTGGCGGTCATGCGCTCAAGCACGGTGATTTCCTCGTAAAGGCTGGTTCATGATTTCATCGGCGTAGGTCGGTGCCGGGTAATGGAAAGACACCGGGCCGTCGGCTTCGCCCCAGATGAACTGATGCACATAAGGCGTGGTTGAGGCTTTCAGTTCGGCGGGCGTGCCTTCGGCGACGATCTTGCCGGCCGAGACGAAATAAACGTAATCGACAATTTTCAGGGACTCCTGCACGTCGTGGGTGACGATGATGGAGCTCGCCCCCAGCGCATCGTTGAGGCGGCGAATGAGGTCGCCCACCGTGGCCAGTGAGATCGGATCGAGCCCGGCGAAGGGCTCGTCGTACATCATCAGCAGCGGGTCGAGGGCGATGGCGCGCGCCAGTGCCACGCGTCGTGCCATGCCGCCGGAAAGCTCGGCAGGCATCAGGGCATGGGCACCGCGCAGGCCGACGGAATGCAGTTTCATCATCACCAGATCGCGGATCAGGTCTTCAGGCAGATCGGTATGTTCGCGGATCTGGAAGGCGAAGTTTTCAAATACCGAAAAGTCGGTAAATAGTGCGCCAAACTGGAACAGCATGCA
>JAGOVA010000041.1 GCA_018061005.1 Sterolibacterium sp.
GCAACCGTGGTCGCCGCCATGTGTCTGGGCATTGCCATCATCGTGGCCGCAGCGATCCATTAAGAATCCCAAGAACCCCCTCGCAAAGGGGCTTTCCCTTCCGCAAAAATTCCTGCCCCTGCCCCCCGCCTCCCCCTTCACCCCCCCCCCCTGCCCTTTCAACTCGCCCCCCCCCCCCCCCCCTTTTTCGTCGCCCCATTCGGCCTGGCCTATGAACTCATCGCGGGTGCGCTGGCCAGCTATCTGATCGGGGACTCGGTCACCCAGTTTTCCACGGTCATCGGCACCTATTTGTTTGCGATGGGCATCGGCTCGTGGCTCTCGGGCTATATCGGCCGCGGCCTGATTGCGCGCTTCATCCAGATCGAATTGCTGGTGGGGGTGCTCGGTGGCTATTCGGCCACCTTCCTGTTTCTGGTGTTTGCCTGGCTCTCCGCGCCATTCCAGCCGCTGCTCTACATCATCGTCTTGCTGCTGGGCATACTCGTCGGCATGGAAATCCCGCTGGTCATGCGCATCCTCAAGCGCGATCTGGCGTTCAAGGATGTCGTTTCACAAGTGCTGACCTTTGATTATCTCGGCGCACTGCTGGTTTCCATTCTCTTTCCGCTGCTGCTGGCCCCGGAACTGGGGCTGATCCGCACCGGCCTGCTGTTTGGCATCCTCAACGTCGCCGTGGCACTCTGGGCCACCCATCTATTCCGCGAACACCTGACCTCGGTGCGCGGCCTGCAACTGCAAAGCACGCTGGCCTTGCTGCTGCTGCTGGCAGGCTTTGCCGGTGCCGAACGGCTGACCAGTTTTGCCGAGCAGCATGTGTATGCCGACAACGTGATCTTCGCCAAAAGCACGCCTTACCAGCGCATTGTCGTCACCCGCTGGAAGGATGATCTGCGCCTGTTCCTCAACAACAACCTGCAATTTTCCTCGCACGACGAATACCGCTACCACGAAGCCCTGATTCATCCGGCACTGGCCAGCCTGCCCCATGCCCGTCGCGTGCTGGTGCTGGGCGGCGGTGATGGCCTCGCCCTGCGCGAAATCCTCAAATACCCGAACATCGAATCCGCCACGCTGGTCGATCTGGATGGCGAGATGACCCAGCTATTCAGCACACTGCCGATGCTCACCGAACTCAACGGTGGCGCGCTGACCGACCCGCGGGTGCACGTCATCAATACCGACGCCATGCGCTGGCTGGAAGAACGGAGCGAGGTGTACGACCTGATCGTGGTGGACTTCCCCGATCCTTCCAATTTCAGCATTGGCAAGCTCTACACCAGCGCCTTCTACCGCCTGCTCGACCGCCACATCGCCCCGCAGGGGCTGGCCGTGATCCAGTCCACCTCGCCGCTGTATGCCCGAAAATCCTTCTGGTGTGTCGTCAAAACCCTGGAAAGCGTGGGGCTGCAAACCACGCCTTATCATGTGCTGGTGCCCTCCTTTGGCGAATGGGGCTTTGTCATCGCGGGTCGCAGTGCCTACCAGCCGCCCGCCACCTACCCTGTGGCCACCCGTTTTCTCGATGCCGACACCACACCGCAACTCTTTCACTTCCCCAAAGACATGGCGCGCGTACACGTCGAATCCCTCGCCCCCATTGAAATCAACCAGCTCAACAACCAGGTACTGGTGCGCTATTTCGAGGAAGAATGGCGCAAGGTGATCCGCTGAGCCGATGAAACGCCGAGAATTTCTCGCCAGCTGCGCCGCACTCGGGGTTGCTGCCTGTACAGGTCGCAAAGCCACCCCGCCCCTGCCCCCCGGTATACTCTCGGGCAGTGGCTTTGCGCGTGGCCATCAACTCCGCCCGGAACAAAAAAACACACTGCCGCCCAAGCCGGATGAAATCCGCCGCATCCCCGTCCTGATCGTTGGCGGCGGCATCGCGGGGCTTTCCGCCGGCTGGCGGCTGCAACGTGCGGGCTTCAACGACTTTCTCATTGCCGACCTCGAAGACCGCGTGGGCGGCAATTCGCGTTACAGCGAAAACGCCATTTCGCGTTATCCGCTGGGCGCGCATTATCTGCCCCTGCCCGGCCCGGAAGCCCGCGCCGTCCGTGCCATGCTGGCAGATTTCGGCATCCTGCAAGGCGACCCGCAAGCCCTGCACCCCACCTACGACGAGCGTTACCTGTGCGCCACGCCGCAGGAACGTCTTTTCCGGCGCGGCGCATGGCAGGAGGGTTTGCTGCCCGCGCCCACCGACGCCACTGAACAAAAAAAGATTGCCGAATTTCAGCGTCGCATCGACCACCTGCGCCAGCAGCGCGACTCACAGGGGCGGCGCGCCTTCGCCATCCCGATGGAATACTCCTCGCGTGACCCGGCGCTGCTGGCACTCGACCGCATCACCTTCGCCACCTGGCTGCGCCGCGAAGGGCTGGAATGTCCGGCACTGCGCTGGTATCTGGATTACGCCAGCCGGGATGACTTTGGCACCGGCATCGATGCCGTGTCGGCCTGGGCCGGTCTGCATTATTTCTGCTGCCGCGATGGCGAAGCGCAAAACGCCAGCAACGACATTGTCCTCACCGCTCCCGAAGGCAACGGCTGGCTGGTGCGTCGCCTTGAAGAACGGCTGCAATCGAATCTGCAATGCGGCAGCATCGCCACCGCCCTGCATCCACAAAAACAAGACATCACGGTCGATCTGTGGCAACCTGAAAAACAGCACCGGCTCCGCATCGAAGCCGAACAGGTCATCTGGGCTGCCCCCCTGTTCATCCTGGCGCACGCCTGGCCGGATGCGCCCGACACCGTACGCCGCGCCGCACAAAGCTTCAACTACGCCCCCTGGCTGGTCGCCAACCTGAGCCTGAACGAACATCCCCGCACCCGCACAGGCGCACCGCTGGCCTGGGACAACGTGCTGTTCGAAGGCCAGGGGCTGGGCTATGTCGTCGCCACCCATCAGCAGATCCGTGTGCGCCCGGCCGCCACAGTCATCACCTATTACCACGCCTTCGGCAACCCCGACAGCCGCACCACGCGCCAGCAACTGCTCGCCCGGCCGCGCGAATACTGGGCGCATGAAATCTTCAACGAACTGGCCATCGCCCACCCGGAACTGCGCGAAATCACCACACAATTCGACATCTTCCGCCATGGCCACGCCATGATCCGCCCCCTGCCCGGCCTGCTCTGGAGCGCACAATCACCCCGCCAGGCATTGTGTGACGAAGCAAGATGGGGATGGGGACGACTGCAACTGGCACACGCCGATCTTTCCGGCATGTCGCTGTTTGAAGAAGCCAACTATCGCGGCGTCAAGGCAGCGGAACGGGTGTTGGGTGCGCTGGGTATATTGAACATGTCGGGCGGACACGGACACGACCACGCACTGACGTGAAGATGAGTCTCTTCTCCGGCAGGCGAAGACCGAGTTTGACGGTGCGGTGTCGACCCATTCGGGATTCGGGATACGCCAGACCCCTTGCTTCGAGATAGGCCAATGCGCCCGGCCTGCTGAATGCCGAGGCCATCGAGCGTTTGCTGCGCGAACGGCTCAGGCTGCAGGCGGGCGATGCCTTGCGCGCGATGTGGAATCGCATGCCGCACGAGGAACTGACGCCCGAGATCGAGGACATGATTAACGAGGAAGTGGGCGGTGCGCGCCGAACGACACCAGCAGGCCGCCAACTGATGCGTCTGATGCTCGACACCAATGTGGTCGTCGCCGGTTTGCTGTGGCAGGAGCCTCCCCGCCACTTGCTCGACCAGGCCATCGACGGCCATGTGTCGCTATTCAGCAATATAAGCGGCGAACAAACCAGTAGAAGTCACCGACGCTACTCACTCAGCTTTATCTCGCAGTATCGGAGTGGGCTGACGGGTTGGCTTGGCCGTCAACATAGGCACGAGAAGCCGCCGTATCATGCGTTGGTACTGCGTGTGGTGTTTCGTGGCCTCAGACTTGAAGAACTCAATGCTCTTTTTGCTCAAAGCCAGCGTTACCTTCACGCCTTCCTCACGAAATGCCAGTTCAGCCGGGGAAGGAAGAAAGTCAGGAACTACCTGAATCTTGCCAAGAGGTTCATCGGTGTACTTGATTTTAGTTTCAGCATGACGCTGGCTTGCGCCGGCATTAGCCTTCACTGAAACTTCGCTACGTTGCGTTTTCGCGCTCATAGATCGCCTTTCCTTTGCGCCAATAACCGGCGCCGATGATTCGAATAACCGAAGCGCGGTAAGTGAATCGCACCGTGAGCACACCGCCATCCACTTCGCCGAAACAATAGAACTGCTCTTCGGTCTGGCTGTGTGCATCGTCCTTGGCTATCACGCGCTGCGGATCCGCAAAGGCGTACTGAGCACGGGAAAAGGGGATTCCGTGCTTTCCCTGATTCTCGGCATCCTTCTCGGGATCTCAATCAAAGCGAGTTTTTGCCATAGGTACAGAGTAGCACTAGACCATACAAAATACCATACGAAGATATGGAAAGTACCAAAACACCAACGCCGATGTCATCGGTGGCCCCACGGGTTGAACAGAAAAAGAAGAAAAGGAAAAAGAGGTCAGGATCGAGCCCGATCCCCCGGCTTTCTGTACAAAGCGACTGTCCTTTTGTTTTATTTGTTTTGCATTCTGTTGCGCTGGCTCAGGAACGAGCTAAAATTGAATTCCTTACTTCATTACTTTCGGAGACTACCATGCTGGCCAAGCGCACGAGCAAGAACCAGGTCACCCTACCCAAAGCCATCGTCCAGACCGTCGGCGAGGCCGACTACTACTACGTCACTGTTCAGGATGGAAAAATCGTGCTGACACCGGTACGCCTGCAACAGGCGGATGCGGTGCGCGCCAAACTGGAAGAACTGGGCATCACGCAAGACAACATGAGCGACGCCATCGCCTGGGCGAGAAAACACACATGAGCCTCCCGCGCGTGGTTCTCGACACCAACTGCCTGATCTCGGCCTTGATCTTCTCGCGGGGTAGGTTCGCCTGGCTGCGGGAAGCCTGGCAGACGAAGCGGTTCATCGCCTTGGCCAGCCACGACACGGTCAGTGAACTACTACGGTTGCTCGCTTACCCCAAATTCAAGCTGACCCGCGAGGAACAGGAAACGCTACTGACCGACTTCCTCCCCTATGTCGAAACCGTCAAGATCGACACCACACCGGATGGCTTGCCCGACATTCGCGACGCGGACGACCCCCTCTTTCTGGTGCTTGCTGTCGTCGGTCGTGCCGATGCACTGGTCAGTGGCGGCGGAGACATTCAGGCAGTCCGGGCACAGTTTCACGTTCCCATCCTGACCGTCGCAGAATTCGCTGACTGGTCGGGACTGGTTAAATGACGGACATCTATTGTGACAGAGGGGGCTGGCAACAAGCCTATCGAATCAAATTCACCATGATTCCAGATAAAAATTGTTTGCCGTAATACAGTCCCAAAGGAGCATATAGATAGGGTGGTGCTCGCACTATCCACCGGGCACGACCAAGATAACGCTCACACTTCAAAGCAAGAATATCTGGGTTGACACATGACATGTATAAGAACCAAATTAGGCAGTAGCCGATACCAATTATAAGAAAGCCCATGATTGAACCACTGCGTGATGCCCCATCCGTCATAATTGACAAGAATAGAACCATCAGCGCCAGCGGAATAAGCGAGACTCCCGCGACAATTCGAACCAGCAGATCGACGTAGTACAGTATAGGGGAGCGTTCTGCATTCACATCATTTTGATGCCGTGCAGTTGCGCCCGCTGGGTTGGCGGTAGTTGTCGTGTCTACTAGATCAAACCCCCGAGAGGCAAGATTTTTCTCACGCCACGAATTGCCATTTACGCCAAAGAAGACGTTGGTGATCATTGAAACCACGCTAATAAGCGCTTCACCGCCAGTTCCACCTGCTACGGTGCCAATGATAAAAACTAGAACAATGAAGCCGATCAACACACCAACGCCAAGACCCCACATCTTATTTTTCATCGCCCAAAAACAGCCAAAAAAGAAACCAGGCCACGACCATCCTTGCTTGATGGCCTCGGTTAATCCGGAGGGATGTTTGTATACCTTGTACTGTTTCATGTTGTTTTCTCTTGGTTATACATGAATGAATTGGCTTGCTGTTATATAAGTGAAAATGGACCAAGCTAGAGTTTTACCCCCATTCAACAACTCACATTATCGAACGGATAATATTGCATTTGATTTTTGATTCCAGCCTATTCCAACGGAAAATAGAGCCCGGCCAATTTAATCAGATATTCTTCCTGATGAAGCTCATGCTGGACAATGAAGATAGGTTGTTTGAAGATTTACCCAAACTCGTGGCGCATCAAAGTCCTTGACCAAAACCGCATCGTGAGAGTTGCCTGTGAACGCTTTGATGCCGTGCAGAATCATGTAATCAGGATAGTAATTAGGCATGCCGACCTTTTGAATATCAATGCAGAGCTTTCCAAAAAGCTCAGGTGTTTTTGCAATTTGAGAAAAGGCTGCATAGAATTTCGACTTCTGATTTTGCGATACACTAGCGAACATACTCATGATCAAGACTGTTTTTGCTTGACCTGCACTTTTATCTGCCACTCGTTCGGCGTCGAATTGGCCATAAATACCTGCTAGCGCAAATAAACCAGCAGCAAGATCAAATTTTTCTTGGCTAATGCAATTGGCTACACCCTGATATAAGTCAGCTGGGGTATATGTATTTTTGGCCTCGGTGATCGGAATACAAATGACGGTTTTAGTTGACGCTAAACTTCCTTTAATACGCACATTCGTAACCCGCCCATTATTCTCGGCGATGATCTTTTGCTGATCAAGTGTCTGAGCTTCTGCGGCAATAGCAATAAACGATAACAACAAGAGTAGTGACTTCATGAAGCACTCCAGTCTGATGAGGGAAAATGAGGAAAAACAAGTCAGGTTCGAATTCATTATGAGTAAGCTGCAATCGTGTGGTCATCCCGCGTCAGCAGATGCATCAGCTTCGGATGAATAAATAGCTTGTCGCGCCCGACGGTTCTTTCTTCTAGCACACCAATTTCAACGAGTTGCTTGAGATAGCGCGAAGCCGCTTGGCGACCGGCTATGTCTCGCTCGACGAGATTCTGAATTCGGCAGTAAGGCAAGTCGAAGATCAAATCGACTAGCTCGCGGCTATAAATTTTCGGGGCGACCTGTTTTACATGCTTGATAGTCAATGCCGAAAGCGTTCGGATAGATGAAATCTTGGCGGTCGTCCAACGTGCCGTTTCCTCAACGCCCTGGAGTACATAGATAATCCACGGCTACCATGCTTGGCTGCGAGTGATATCGAGCAGCAGGCGGTAATATTCGGCCTTGTTCTTGATGATGTGGCGGCTGAGATACAGAATCGGTAGCGTCAGCAATTCCTCCTGAATCAGATACAAGCTGTTCAAAATACGGCCGGTGCGGCCGTTGCCATCGGTAAAAGGGTGAATTGCCTCAAATTGGTAATGCCCAACTGCCATGCGAATCAAGGGATCAACATCGCGTGCTTCATGAAGATAGTGTTCCCAGTTGGCGAGTTTTGTCCTCAGCAAATCCTCACCGACAGGCGGGGTGTAGATCACTTCTCCGGTTGCTTGATTGGCGAGTGCCGTTCCCGGTACGCGCCTGACCTGCATCTCGATACCTTTGATGCGAGAGCAAACCTGTTCAGCAGTGCGGGTGTTCAAAGGAAATTGCTTGAGTGCCCGATACCCTTCCAGTAGTGCGCTGCTGTGACGCAATGCTTCGCGGGTGGCTGGGTCGGCATGCTCCCCGGCGCTCTGGTACTGAAACAGTCGGTCTGTTGTGGTGACGATGTTCTCGATTTCCGAGCTGGCTTGTGCTTCCAGAAGTGGCAGCGCATTGATCAAGACCCCCTGATTGGGAATCAACTCCGCTGCCTGTTTCAGTTCCGCCAAGGCTGCACGCGCAGCGATACACTGCTTGAGTACCGGGCGCGTTTCCACTTCTGCGGCAGGCGGCAAAGGGGGCAAGTCGTTATAGGGTTGGTCTGGACGCCAATCGGTCATGGTTTAATTCTTCGAGTTTTGCGACACATTCCCAGTTTATGTCGCTGGCAACAACAGGTCAATCAAATATGTTGCGATTCATTCGAAATTGCAACACATACAATCAACCGCTTGCCGCCACGCCATCAAGCTGCAACGCCAGGCTTGATCGGCACAATGTTGCTGTCGCCCTTTTTCACTCGTCCAAAAGGTCGGCCCACTGTAACCGTTACCCTCTTCCTCCGGCGTACTTCCCATCGCACGCGCGATGCCTAAAACTACTCCCGAGACAAATCACACACGGGAGCAACGGCGATGGCAGCAACGGATTCAAACCCGTCACCGCACCTGAAAATCCGCCCCCCACGCACCCCCACTGATCTGCTATCACTGGTATCACGCTTCAAACCGTTCTATCATTCCCCCATTCAGCACTCTTGGAAATTTTCAGCCATGAAACTCAAGCCCTGCCTCTCTCTCGCTGCTCTGGCGCTTTCAACCGCCCTGCTGGCCATGCCGGTGCTCTCTGCTGAAAAATCCGGCATTTCCAAGCCGCCTTCGCCCAATATTCATGTGCTCATCATGGCGATTGGTGCGTACAAAAATGGGGTCACCCCGCTCAACGGGGTTCAGTTCGATGTGGAAACCGCCTCGCAAATTGCCAAAAAAATGGGGGCGATGGATAGCAACATCCACGTCTACCGCGACGACCAGATGACGCTGGCCGGCATGAAAAAAGCCTTTGACGACCTGGATGCCCGTGTTCAGCAGGACGACCAGGTGTTCATTTACTACTCGGGTCACGGCGGCCGCCAGAAACTGAACGACCCGACACTCGGAGAACGCTGCGCGGCGGCGTTCATTACCGTCGATGGCGATGGTTTCATGGACATGGAAGTCAAGGAACGGCTCAAACATTTGTCTGAAAAAGCACAAAAGCTGATCGTGATGATCGATGCCTGCCACTCCGGGGGCATTGCGACGCGCTCGCTCAACGAGGCGAACGCTGAATTCACCCCCAAGTTCTGGTTCAAGGGCGGCGCGGGGGATAGCTGTGCCAGGCCGGTGAATATCGTGACCCGCAGCATCAATGCCGATCTCAAGACGCCCGGCAGCGGCGCGAATAATTACACCTACATTGCCGCCGCGCGCGAAAACGAAATCTCGCTCGACCAGCCGGGTAAAGGGGGCGTGGCTTCGCAAGCCTGGCTGCAGTGCATGAACGGTGACGCCCAGGATCTCGATGGCAGCGGGGACATCAGCGCCGAAGAAATCCGCGCCTGCGCCCAGACAAAAATTGATGAAAAGCTCTCGAAAGCCAAGAGCGTGCGCCCTCACCACGTCACCATCACCGGCAACGCGGATCTGACTATCGGCTTTGTGGAAAAAGCGGCTTCCACCGCAGCACCTACGTCGACACCAGCCACGCCCCCGGCCGCCAGCAAACCCGCGCCGGGCAAACCGGCAGCCGCACCAGCCAAGCCCAATCCGTTGGCCACACTCACCTCCATCTACAGCAACCGTGACGACAAACGCGTGGTCGAATTCAAGGCGGTGAAGCCCAAACTCACCATCGACAAAGACATTTTCGACTTCAGCCTGAAGTCCAGCCACGACGGCTATATTTACCTGTTGATGGTTGGCTCGGACGGGCACAGCTTCGATCTGCTGTTCCCTAACCAACTCGACCACAAGAACGAAATCCGCGCCGGCGAAACCCTCAAGCTGCCCCGTGCGACCTGGGAACTCGGCGTACAGGGGCCTCCGGGCAAAGACACCTTGCTCGCCATCGTGGCTGAATCGCCACGCAATTTCTCCCAGATCGGCATGCAGCCTTCCGGCCCGTTCTCCTCTATCGATGCCCAGACCAGCCCGGGTAGCGGGCGTGACATGCAGATGGCCTCGGGCAGCTCGGCCAATGCCAGCAGCGAAGAATGTCTGATGCCCAAGACACGCAACATCACCATCCGCAAACGCTGCTCCCCGGCGTATGGTGCGGCACTGGTTACGGTCGAGGAAGTCAAATAACCCCCAAGAAACAGGAAATCTGAAATGCCCCTGCATACCCCCAACGATCACCAGCACCATGCCGCCAACGAGCCTTGCGGTTGCTGGACCCCCGAAGCCTGCCCGGCAGACGAAACCATCGTCTGCCCGAAATGCGAAGCCGCCTACCAGCGCGTGGCTGTCTTGCAGGTCGGTCGCTGGCACTGCTACGACTGCGAAGAACTGGTCTTCGCCGAAAAAGTCGTCCAGCGTGCGCGCGACTACGACGAGATGGATGAGGATTACGAGTGAACCGCTGAGAAGTTCCGGGCATCTCGCCCGATGCTTCCCGCCGACCAGCGACTGCCATCCCGCGGGTTGACTCCGCAAGGCGAACCCATCCAGAAACGGAACACCCTTGCTGGCCTTTTTTGCCCCCATTCCCTTACTGATTGCCTTATGGCTATGGCATCCCTTGCGTGCCACTGGCCGGCGTGGCTACGCGCTGGCTGTCGTCATAACCACTTTTTTCGGTGCGTTGCCCCTGCTGCTGATCTGGACAGCTCGCAACACCTCGATCAGCTACACCCCGATTGCCTGGCTGCAGGTACCAGCAGGCGCGCTCTTTGCCAGCATCATTGCAGGAGGGTTGCTGGCTCTATGTCGCGACGGCGCGGCATGGCTGGGCAAGGGGCTGGGCGCTCCCGCCATCGCCCAACACCTATGGCAGCCACGCTACACCGCGCTCGTCATGGGCGGCTTTCTACTGATCTGCAGCTACGGCGCAACGCAAGGGCTACGCCTGCCGGAAGTGCATGAGCAGCACCTGAGCTTGCCGCAACTCCCGCCCGAGCTCGATGGCCTGCGGATTGCGGTCATTGCCGACCTGCACGCCAGCCCGGTCAATGACGCTATTTATGTGCGCGAGGTGGTTCGCCGCGTCAACGCCGCCCGGCCGGATCTGATTGTGCTTCCCGGCGATCTGGTCGATGGCGACGCAGCCACTCAGGCAGTCCAGATCGCGCCACTGGCTGAGCTGCACGCCCCCCATGGCGTTTGGGCTGCCCCCGGCAACCATGAGTACTACAGCGGTTACGATGCCTGGGCGCAGGTGTTCCGCCAGCTGGGGCTGCACTATCTGGCCAACCAGTCCCACACCCTCGGAATACGCGGAAAGCGGCTGACCCTCTCAGGCGTGGGCGACCCGGCCTATGCCCAGAACCACAGCACAGGCGGCGTGCCTCCCGATATCCTCAGCGTTGCACAACAAGCCCGCGCACAACAGGCACAATTCCATATCCTGCTCGGGCATCAACCCAAAATGGCACGCAGCTACGCCACCCAGCGCAGCGTAAATTTACAAATCGCCGGACACACCCACGGCGGCCACATCCTCGGCTTTGACCGATGGGCGGTCGCCCCCGCGAACAACGGTTTCGTGCGCGGCTACTACGCGGTTTCTGACATGGCATTATTCGTCAGCAGCGGCGCCGGGCTATGGGCCGGATTTACACTACGCCTAGGCGTACCCGCAGCGATTGATGTGCTGATTCTGCACCCCGGACAATAAGGGGTTTGCGAGAGAAAAGCTGGTGCCCAGGGCCGGAATCGAACCGGCACGCCTTGCGGCAACGGTGTTTGAGACCGTCGCGTCTACCTATTCCGCCACCTGGGCCTGCTGTCGCAGGTTGCCGGTATTTTTACAAGACCGGCCGCTTGGAGCACGGCTGCTCGCATAAAATGGCGGCCGCGTCACTTCGTTGATACATCACGAAGAGCGCGCATTATCCGCGATTATCCGCCGCGCTTCAACTCCCATGTCACTCAAAGCTCCTGATCCGACCCAATTTCTGCCTGATGCCCCCGAATCACTGGGGCTTAGCGACTTCGATTACACGCTGCCGCCCGAGCTGATTGCCCAGCAGCCTCTCGCCGAACGCAGCGCCAGCCGCTTGCTGGTCGTCGCCGACGATCATTTCGAGGATCGTTGCACCCGTGATCTGGTGGAACAATTCAATCCCGGCGACCTGCTGGTCATGAATGACACCCGGGTGCTGCATGCCCGGCTGTATGGCTACAAAGAAAGTGGTGGCAGAGTCGAGGTTCTGGTGGAACGGGTCACCGACGAACATGAGGTATTGGCGCAGATCCGCGCCAGCAAGCCCCCCCGCGCCGGGAGTGTGCTGCATCTTGAAGATGCGCTGAAAGCCGAAGTGCTGGCGCGCGAAGGGGAATTTTATTATTTGCGCTTTCCAGCCGATGAAAACGTCATTGATCTGCTCGAACGCCACGGCCGCCTGCCGCTGCCACCCTATATCGAACGTAACGCAGCACAGACCGATGAATCCCGTTACCAGACGGTATTTGCACGCACCCACGGCTCGGTCGCTGCACCCACCGCCGGGCTGCATTTCGACGATGCGCTGCTAGCTGCCATACAAGCGCGCGGCTGTCGCATGGCCTATGTCACGCTGCATGTGGGTGCGGGTACTTTCCAACCCGTCCGCCATGAAAAACTGGCCGAACACCAGATGCACCGGGAACGCTACATCCTGCCGGAAACCACGGTGCGCGCCATCGAGGACACCCGCCGCGCAGGGGGACGGATCATCGCCGTAGGAACAACCACCTTGCGCACCCTGGAGTCTGCCGCTATCACCAGTACCAATGCTGACATTGGCACATTACAGGCGGGTGCAGGGGAAACCAGTCTCTTCATCCTGCCCGGTTTTCAATTCCGCGTGGTGGATCGGCTACTGACCAACTTTCACTTACCCAAATCAACGTTACTGATGCTGGTGTCGGCCTTTGCGGGTGTACATCGCATCCGCGATGCGTACACGCATGCCATTGACCAGCGCTACCGATTCTTCAGCTATGGCGATGCCATGCTGTTGACCCGCACTCACACAGACCCCACAAGCCCCACAGGCCCCACAAGTCCCCACCCATGAATTTCGAACTCATCATCCAGGATCACGCAGCGCGCCGGGGTCGCCTCACGCTGGCGCATGGCCAGGTCGACACCCCCGCCTTCATGCCGGTCGGCACCTATGGCACGGTCAAGGCCATGGCACCCGATGAAATTCATCAACTGGGCGCACAAATCGTGCTCGGCAACACCTTTCATCTTTGGCTGCGGCCGGGCATCGAAATCATCGGCGCGCATGGCGGGCTGCATCGTTTCATGGGCTGGGATGGCCCCATTCTCACGGATTCCGGTGGGTTTCAGGTGTTTTCACTGGGCGCACTCCGCAAGATTTCTGAAGAAGGCGTCCGCTTCGCCTCCCCCATCAACGGCGACCGCCTGTTCCTGACTCCCGAAATCTCGATGCAGATTCAGCATGTGCTGAATGCCGACATCGTCATGATTTTCGACGAATGCACGCCCTACCCGGCTGACCGCCGCCAGGCCGAAGACTCCATGCAGCTTTCGCTACGCTGGGCGCAGCGTTCGATCGACGAACATCGTCGCCTGGAAAATACCAACGCGTTGTTCGGCATCGTTCAGGGCGGCATGTATGAAGACCTGCGCGACATCTCGTTGAGCGCGCTGGCCGCCATGAATTTTGACGGCTACGCCATCGGCGGCCTTTCCGTGGGTGAACCCAAGGAAGACATGGCGCGCATCCTCGCCCATACCGCCCCCCGCCTGCCCACCCACAAACCGCGTTACCTGATGGGTGTCGGCACACCGGAAGACCTGGTGTTTGCCGTCTCTCAGGGCATCGACATGTTCGACTGCGTGATGCCCACCCGCAATGCGCGCAACGGCTGGCTATTCACCCGCCACGGTGACATCAAGATCAAGAACGCCCAGTACAAGGCCGACTTGCGCCCACTCGATGAAAGCTGTGACTGCGCCACCTGCCGCCAATACACCCGCGCCTATCTGCACCATCTGCACCGCACCGGCGAAATCCTCGGCGCACGGCTCAATACGCTGCACAACCTTCACTATTACCAGACCCTGATGCGTGAAATGCGTGAGGCCATCGCCACCGGTCAATTCACCGATTACGTGGCCAGATTCCGCCGGGAACGCGCAGGCGGCTGATATAATCGGCCGTTTAATTTGCCCAATTCAGGAGTTCAATGTGCTGATTTCCAACGCTTACGCCCAGGCCGCCGGTGCTGCCCCCGATGCCGCAGGCAGCCTGATGCAGATGCTGCCCATCATCCTGATGTTCGTGGTGCTCTGGTTCCTGATGATCCGCCCGCAAATGAAAAAGGCCAAGGAGCACAACAAAATGGTCGAGGCACTGGCCAAAGGCGATGAAATCATCACTCAGGGCGGCATGGCCGGCCGCATCAACAAAGTCGGCGAAAATTATCTGACGGTTGAGGTCGGCAACATCAAAGACCAGCCCATCGAAATCCACGTCCAGAAAAACGCCGTCGCCAATCTGCTGCCCAAGGGATCACTCAAAAACCTGTGAGGATGAAGCACCGGGGAGCAGCGCCATAACCTTGACGTTGCGCCACAGCGTCATCGTTATTGATATGGTTATGGCCTCTTCGCCCCCGCTCCTCCTGCACGTTTAGTGTCCTACGCATCAGTCCTCATCCTTCACGCCTCACTCCATATATGAATCGCTACCCGCTCTGGAAAAACATCCTGGTTGTCGTCGCGCTGCTGCTGGGTGCGCTCTACACGCTACCCAACTTTTTTGGTGAATCACCTGCCGTGCAGGTATCGAGCGTCAAGGCCACCATCAAGGTGGACGAAAAAGTGCAAGCCCGCGTCGAGGAAACCCTCAAGACCAGCGGCATTGCCCATGACGGCCTGTTTGTCGATCCCAACAGCATCCGCGTGCGTTTCGTCGATACCGACACCCAGATGAAGGCCAAGGATGCCATCGAAAAAGCACTCAACCCGGACACCACCGACCCGGCCTACAGTGTGGCACTGAACCTGCTCTCGGCCTCGCCACACTGGCTCACCAACCTGCACGCCCTGCCGATGTATCTGGGGCTTGACCTGCGCGGCGGTGTGCACTTCCTGCTGCAGGTCGACATGAAGGGTGCGCTGACCAAACGTCTGGATGCCACCTCGGCCGACCTTCGCAGCCTGCTGCGCGAAAAAAATATCCGCCACTCGGGCATCAATCGCGAAGGGATGAGCCTGACCGTCAAGTTCCGCGATACCGAAACCCGCGACAAGGCACGTTACGCCCTGCTCGAGGCACAGCCCGATCTGGTATTTACCGAATCCCAGGAAGGCAGCGAATTCAAGCTTTCCGGCAAACTCAAGCCGGAAGCCGAAAAGAAAATCCAGGAATTCGCCATCAAGCAGAACATCTCGACGCTGCATAACCGCATCAATGAACTGGGCGTAGCCGAACCGGTCATCCAGCAACAAGGCGCGGATCGCATTGTCGTTCAACTGCCGGGCGTGCAAGATACCTCCAAGGCCAAAGACATTCTCGGCCGCACGGCGACGCTGGAAATCCGCATGGTCGATGACGAAAACAGTGCCAACCCGTCCGTCATAGAACAGGCTGCCAAAGGCCAGCCGCCCGCCGGTGACGAGTATTACACCGAACGCGGTGGCCACGGCCTGCTGGTCAAAAAACAGGTGGTACTGACCGGCGAACGCCTCACCGATGCGCAGCCCGGCTTCTCCGGTGATACCCAGGAACCCGCCGTGCATCTGACGCTCGACTCTGCCGGGGCGCGCATCTTCAAGGAAATCACCCGCGACAACATCAACAAGCGCATGGCTATCCTGCTGATCGAAAAGGGCAAGGGTGAAGTCGTCACCGCACCCGTCATCCGCAGCGAAATCGGCGGTGGCCGCGTGCAGATCAGCGGCCGCATGAGCACACAAGAATCCAATGACGTCGCCCTGCTGCTGCGCGCTGGCAGCCTGGCCGCCCCCATGGACATCATCGAGGAACGCACCATTGGCCCTAGCCTCGGCAAAGAAAACATCGAGAAGGGCTTCCACTCGACCATCGGCGGCTTTACCGCCATCGCCATCTTCATGACGATCTACTACCTGCTGTTTGGTTTTGTTTCGGTGCTGGCACTGGCTTCCAACGTGATGCTGCTGTTCGCCCTGCTCTCGCTGCTGCAGGCCACGCTGACCCTGCCCGGGATTGCCGCCATCGCGCTCACCCTAGGGATGGCCATCGATGCCAACGTGCTGATCAACGAGCGCATCCGCGATGAACTACGCAATGGCGAGTCACCCCAAGCCGCCATCTACGCCGGTTACGAACGCGCCTGGGGAACGATTCTCGACTCCAACGTCACCACACTGATTGCCGGCATCGCCCTGCTGATCTTCGGCTCAGGCCCGGTGCGTGGCTTTGCCGTGGTGCATTGCCTGGGCATCCTGACTTCCGTTTTCAGTTCGGTGGTGGTCTCGCGCGCCATCATCAACCTGATTTACGGCTCGCGTCGCAAAGTGACCAAACTGGCCATCGGCCAGGTGTGGAAACCCGGCGTTACCGCGAAATAAATCACCAGCCGCTACCGAATCTGGAACAGGACGACAAAAATGGAATTCTTCCGCATCAAAAAAGACATCCCCTTCATGCGCCATGCGCTGGTGTTCAACATCATTTCGTTTGTCACCTTCCTGCTGGCCGTGTTTTTCATCGTAACCAAAGGGCTGCATCTATCCATCGAGTTCACCGGCGGCACGCTGATGGAACTGAGTTACGCCACCGCCCCCGATGTTGAAAAGGTGCGTGAAAAGCTGGTGCAGGACGGCATGTTCGACCCGCAGGTGCAAAACTTCGGCAGCTCGCGGGATCTCCTCGTGCGTCTGCCGTTGAAGGTCGCCGAAGGCACAGCTGCGGGCAAGAACTCGGAAAAAATCTTTGGCTCGCTCTGCGCGATGGAACAGGGACACACCCTGGAAGTGAATTACACCACCGACAAGGGCGAGAACATCAAGAAAACCATCTGCCAGAATGACCAGAAAGCCGAGCCCGTAAGCCTCAAGCGGGTTGAGTTCGTCGGCCCGCAAGTCGGCAAGGAACTGGCCTCCGATGGTGCCATGGCACTGCTGCTGGTGGTCATCGGCATCGTCATCTATCTGGCCATCCGCTTCGAATGGCGTTTCGCAGTTTCGGCCATCATCGCCAACCTGCACGATGTCATCATCATTCTTGGTTTCTTCGCGCTGTTCCAGTGGGAATTCTCACTCCCCGTCCTAGCGGCAGTGCTGGCGGTACTGGGCTACTCGGTCAATGAATCCGTCGTGGTCTTCGACCGCGTGCGTGAAACCTTCCGCAAAAAACGCGGCCTGACCACCTCAGAGGTGATCGACCACGCCATCACCAGCACCATTTCACGCACCATCATCACCCACGGCTCCACCCAGATGATGGTCACTTCGATGCTGATCTTTGGCGGCACGGCGCTGCACTACTTCGCCCTGGCACTGACCATCGGCATCCTGTTCGGCATCTACTCGTCGGTACTGGTCGCCTCACCGCTGCTGATGTGGCTGGGTGCGTCGCGCGAACAGTTTGTTCGGCAAAAAGTCGTCAAGGAAGAAGCCGTGGTCTGACCTCTTCTTTTCGCGCCCCCCAAGAATAAAGGCTCCTGACGGAGCCTTTATTCATTTGTCCAGCCTCAGGAAAGCGGCTATTCCAACTTACCCGCTTATTTGCCAGTACTACCAAACCCGCCCTCACCGCGCTGGCTGGTAGAGAACGCCTCCACCACATTGAAGCCCACCTGCAATACAGGCACGACCACCAGCTGTGCCAGGCGTTCCAGCGGATTCAGGGTAAAAAGGGTGTCCCCACGATTCCAGGTCGACACAAAGATCTGCCCCTGATAATCGGAGTCGATCAAACCCACCAGATTGCCCAGCACGATGCCATGCTTATGCCCCAACCCGGAGCGCGGCAGGATCATCGCCGCCAGCCCCGGATCCGCCAGATGGATGGCAATGCCCGTCGGCACGAGATGTGTGCTGCCCGGCTCGATCTGCAAGGGCGCATCGATACAGGCACGCAAATCCAGGCCGGCCGCACCTGGTGTCGCGTAATGCGGGGTGAATTCACCCGCCGCATCCTTTAAACGTGCGTCGAGTATCTTGATATCTATCACGGGCATCAGTCCTGCTCCAGTAGGTTGGCCATATGCGCGACGATACCGCGCGCAACCATCATTTTTGGTGCGGGGGTCAAGCGATGCTGGCCTGCCGCATCAAACAGGATCACCGTATTGCTGTCGCTGCCCAGCCCGTCCTGCACCAGATTACCGACCACCAGCGGCAGCTTTTTCGCCTGCCGCTTACCTTCGGCATAGGCTTCAAGATTCTGGCTTTCGGCGGCAAACCCCACACAGAAGGGCGCAGCAGGCAGCGCAGCGACCTCCGCCAGAATATCGGGATTGGCCGTCAGCTCGACGGTCAGATTAGCTCCTGCCGTCGTTTTCTTGATCTTGTGTTCAGCCATCCGCAGCGGCCGATAATCCGCCACTGCGGCCACGCTAATGAAAATATCCGTCGCTGCCACCGCCTTCAGCACCGCCATCCGCATCTCCAGCGCGCCCTGCACATCCATGCGCGTCACGCCTTGAGGCGTCGGCAAGCCCACAGGACCGGCCACCAGGGTGACCTGCGCCCCTGCTTCGGCGCAGGCACGCGCCAGCGCGAACCCCATCTTGCCAGAGCTTGAATTGGTGATGCCGCGCACCGGATCAATCGCCTCGAAGGTCGGCCCTGCCGTCAGCAACACACGCCGCCCGGCCAGCCGCTTGGGCTGAAAGAACGCCACGAGCGCATCAAACAGTTCGCTCGGCTCCAGCATCCGCCCCAGGCCAAACTCACCACACGCCTGCTCGCCACAGGCCGGCCCCAGCAACATCACCCCATCGTCAGACAGCTGAGCGATATTGCGTTGCGTGGCGGAGTTTTCCCACATCTGTCGATTCATGGCAGGCGCTGCCAGTAGCGGACATTCGCGCGCCAGGCACAGCGTGGACAGCAGGTCATCAGCGCGCCCCTGCACCACCTTGGCGAGAAAATCTGCGGTGGCGGGTGCCACCAATATCGCATCGGCACTGCGGGTCAGGTCGATATGCCCCATGCCCCGTTGCTGGCGGGTATCCCATAGATCACCCCAGACCGGCCGACCGGTCAGCGCCTGAAAGGTCGCCGCGCCAACAAAATTCGCACCGGCTTCCGTCAGCACGACATCCACCAGCGCACCCGCCTTGACCAGCAGGCGTGCCAGCTCAGCCGCCTTATAAGCTGCAACACCGCCGGTGACACCCAGCACGATGGACTTGCCCGAGAGTTCCTTCATGACGTTAAAATTCCACTTCAATAACAGGAAGCGGGAATTCTAGCGCATGGCGATTACCGATTGGCCCGAGAACGAACGCCCCCGCGAACGTCTGCTGAAAAATGGGGCAGCGGCACTGTCCGATGCCGAACTGCTGGCACTCTTCCTGCGCGTGGGCATCAAGGGCAAAAGTGCGGTCGATCTGGCGCGCGAACTGCTGACCCATTTCGGCTCGCTAACCCGGCTGTGCAACGCCAGCGAAGCCGAATTCGCCGCGATTGCCGGTATGGGCCCGGCCAAATACGCCCAGTTACAAGCGGTCATGGAAATGGCGCGCCGCGCCCTGAAAGAAGACCTGCACCGCCATGATCTGCTGGCCACACCCGGTGCGGTGCGTGACTGGCTGCGTCTCAACCTCGCCCATCGCCCGCACGAAGTCTTCGTCGTCCTCTGGCTCGACGCGCAGAACCAGCTGATCGCCAGCGAAGAACTATTTCGCGGCACGCTCACGCAAGCCAATGTCTATCCGCGTGAAGTCGTCAAACAAGCACTGCATCACAATGCGGCGGCGGCCATTTTTGCCCACAATCACCCCTCCGGGGTGGCCGAAGCCTCGCGGGCGGACGAATTGCTGACGAACACCTTGAAACAAGCGTTATCCCTGATTGAAGTCCGCCTGCTCGACCATTTCATCGTCGCCGGACACGCGACACCACTCTCATTTGCGGAGCGTGGCCTGCTGTAGACCAGGCAATTCCCCCCATCAAAAAACCACACACAAGACCTCGTCTGAATTTACCCTTTATTTCTCTTGAACAATCGGTTCCGGCTCGGGTATAATCACCTGCTTTGCTGAACACAGAACCCTGGAGCAACTCAAATGTCCCGCGTATGCCAAGTTACGGGCAAGGCCCCGATGGTCGGAAACCACGTTTCCCACGCCAATAACAAAACCAAGCGCCGCTTCCTGCCGAACCTGCAATACCGCAAGTTCTGGGTTGAGAGCGAAAACCGCTGGGTACGTCTGCGCGTCTCGAACGCAGGTCTTCGCACCATCGACAAAAACGGCATTGATGCCGTGCTCGTCGATCTGCGTGATCGCGGCGTGGCTGTCTGATCAGCCAACGCACTACGCAACGTTAACAAGATACTGACCGGAGAACATCATGGCCAAAGGCGCCCGCGAAAAAATCAAGCTCGAATCCACGGCCGGCACCGGCCATTTCTACACCACCACCAAAAACAAGCGCACCATGCCTGAAAAAATGGAGATCATGAAGTTCGATCCCAAGGCACGCAAGCATGTGGCCTACAAGGAAATCAAGCTGAAGTAAGCAGCGCACCCAGCTGAATCCGTCGCACACAAAAATGCCGCAGTCATGCGGCTTTTTTGTGCCTATGCGGTTTTGCCGATGCGGTTTTTTTATTTCACCATGACTCCAGCCCGGTACTTCGCTGGACTACGCCAAGACTAGATACAGCAGGTTTATCAATAACTTAGGCGAGTTCATCATATGCCGGTGCTTTCTGAAACTTGACCCGACTTTCCCTCTGCTGGCCCCTAGAAGGCTCCTGGGAACCGGGTCTTTCCGAGGAGTCATCATGGCGAAAATCAAGCTCACCAAGTCCGCTGTCGATGCGGCACGACCACAGGCGCAGGCCATCGAACTCCGGGATACGCTAGTACCCGGCTTCTTGTGCAAGATTACCCCGTCGGGTCGTAAGGTGTTCATGCTCCAGTACCGGACCAACGCCGGCGAGCGCCGCAAGCCCGCCTTGGGCCAATACGGGGAACTAACCGTCGAACAGGCCCGCTCGCTCGCGCAGGAATGGCTAGCCCAGGTACGCCGGGGTGGTGATCCCGGCGCAGACAAGGTGGAGGCGCGCAAAGCGCCCACCGTTGAGGAGTTGTGCAAGAAGTTCATGGAGGATCACTCCAAAAAGCGTAACAAGCCCAGCACCCGAGTCGGGTATCAAGGCGTCATCGACCGCTGCATCATTCCGTTGCTGGGGCGCAAGAAGGTCCACGATGTGAAGCGCCCTGACATTGCGGCACTGATGGAAAAGCTTTCGTACAAGCAGACCGAGGCGAACAAGGCATTCAGCATCCTGCGCAAGATGTTCAACTTGGCCGAGGTGTGGGGCTATCGGCCTGACGGCACCAATCCCTGCCGCCATGTCCCGATGTTCCCTGCCGGCAAGTCCACCCACCTTATCAGTGACGAGGACATGGGCAAACTGTTCCGGCAGCTCGACAAGATCGAGGCCGAGGGGCTGGAGAACTACGTCATCCCGTTGGCGATCCGCCTGCAATTCGAGTTTGCCGGCCGCCGTGGCGAAATCGTTTCGCTCGAATGGGAATGGATCGATCTGGAAAACCGCCGTGTCGTCTGGCCCGACAGCAAGACCGGCGGTATGTCCAAGCCCATCAGCGAGGAAGCCTACCGGCTGCTTTCGACGGCACCGAAGCAGGAAGGCAATCCTTACGTACTTCCGTCGCCGCGCCATCCAGGGCAACACCTGACCACGGGCGAGTATTACGGTGGCTGGAGTCGTGCGCTCAAAGCGGCGGGTGCGACGCACGTTGGAACGCACGGCATCCGCCATCGCTCAGCGACCGATATTGCCAATTCGGGTATCCCGGTCAAGGTCGGCATGGCCCTGACGGCGCACAAGACCGTGGTGATGTTCATGCGCTACGTCCACACCGAGGACAAGCCCGTGCGGGAAGCCGCCGAACTGGTGGCGAATCGGCGCAAGGCAATCACCGGCACCAAGCCGCAGCCTACGGAGGCGACGGCATGAGCAAGCGCGAAGTCGCCGTTCCTTCGCCCGCAGCGCCTTCGGCGCTGTTGGGCGACATCCGGGCACTGATCGAGGCGGCGCGCAAGCGTGCCGCCTCGACGGTGAATAGCGAACTGACGATGCTCTACTGGCGCATCGGCCTGCGCATCCGCACTCAGGTCTTGGACGGGCGCCGAGGCGCCTATGGCAAGGAAGTCCTGCCCACTTTGGCGGCACAGTTGGTGAAGGAGTACGGCGGCAGCTTTGCCGAGCAGAACCTGCGCCGCATGGTGCAGTTTGCGGCCACCTTCCCCGATGAGCAGATTCTCGTATCACTGATACGAGAATTGAGCTGGACGCACTTCATCGCGCTGATCCCGCTGAAAGACCCGCTCCAGCGGGACTACTACGCGCAGATGGCAAGCACCGAACGCTGGAGCGTGCGGACGCTGCGCGAGCGCATCGACTCGATGCTGTACGAGCGCACGGCGCTGTCCAAGAAGCCGGGCGAGACGATCGCGCAGGAACTGGCGACGATGCGCGATGCACAGCGCATGTCGCCCGCCCTGGTCATGCGCGACCCATACATCCTCGACTTTCTCGGGCTGCGCGATACCTGGCTGGAAAGCGACCTGGAGGCGGCAATCATCCGCGAGATGGAGTCCTTCCTACTGGAGTTGGGCGCGGGCTTTTCCTTCGTCGCCCGACAGAAGCGCATCCAGATGTAACCGTTAACCATCCGGCGTTCTTGCCTGCTACGTCGAAGTCGTGTGCAAAGATGATCGCAGCGGGTCGCTGGCGAAGAATTGCTTCCAGAGTCGCGGCGTCAGCTCCTCGACACGACTGGCCGGATGCTGTCCCACACGTTGCAGCACATCGACCAGATAG
>JAGOVA010000042.1 GCA_018061005.1 Sterolibacterium sp.
GCTTTGATCCCTTGCCCTTCTTTCGTTCTGCCATCGCCGTTGCTCCCGTGTGTGATTTGTCTCGGGGGTAGTTTTAGGTATGGTGCGTTCGATGGGAAGTACGCCGGTGGGTTAACGGTTACGGCGCAGGTGGTGTTTGCTGATCGTGAATCCAGCGTGTTTGATTCACCCGCAGATCTGTTTCGCTTTCTGCAGAACATGGCGCGTTACGATCGCAAGCATGGGGTGGCTGATATCGGTGCGGTCTATCTGACCGATTACGCCCAGGGTGGCTGGGTCGAGGCAAAACGTGCATTCGTGGTGGCTGGCTCGAATGTGCGTGGGCCGATGAACAATGCCGATCTGCCCGCCTTTGGCAGCCAGGCGGCCGCCGATGCGTTTGCCAAGGCCAATGGCGGCAAGGTGCTGGCGTTTGCTGCGGTGACGGCGGAAGTCATGGCCACGCTGGCCTCTGCGGGGCATGGCCATGAGGGACACGTGCACTGATTGACCGATCCTGCCCGGCAGATGTTTGCTGGGGGTTAAATCCCTTGTTTCAGGCTGGCCTCGATGAACGGATCGAGGTCGCCGTCGAGCACTTTCTGGGTGTTGGAGATTTCGATGTTGGTACGCAAATCCTTGATGCGGCTTTGATCGAGCACATACGAACGGATCTGATGCCCCCAGCCCACATCCGTTTTGCCTGCTTCGAGCTTGTCGGCTTCGGCCTGACGCTTGCGTAGCTCGGCTTCATAGAGGCGCGACTTCAGCATGGTCATGGCTTCGGCCTTGTTGCGATGCTGCGAACGGTCGTTCTGGCATTGCACGACAATGCCGCTGGGCATGTGCGTGATCCGCACGGCAGAGTCGGTCTTGTTGATGTGCTGGCCGCCCGCGCCGGAAGCGCGGTAGGTGTCGATCCGCAAATCGGCCGGATTAATGTCAACCTCGATGGAGTCGTCAATTTCCGGATAGATGAACACGCTGGCGAACGAAGTGTGGCGGCCCCCGGAGGAGTCGAACGGGCTTTTACGCACCAGCCGATGCACGCCGGTTTCGGTGCGCAGAAAACCAAAGGCATACTGGCCATCCACCTTGATCGAGGCACTGCGAATGCCGGCGACATCGCCGGGGGTGTCTTCCAGGAGTTCGGTCTTGTAGCCTTTGCGCTCGCAATAACGCAGATACTGGCGCAGCAACATGCTGGCCCAGTCACAGGCTTCTGTGCCACCCGCGCCCGCCTGAATGTCGATGAAGCAGTTGTTCGGGTCGAGCGGGTTGGCAAACATTCGGCGGAATTCCAGCCCGGCCACCACGGTTTCCATCGTTTCGATATCGCCGATGACGCTTTCCAGTGTTTCTTCGTCATCCTCGCTGCGGGCGAGGTCAAAGAGGTCTTTGGCATCGGTCAGTTGCTGGCTGAGAGCATTCAGCGTCAGCACCACATCTTCCAGTGACTTCTTTTCACGACCCATGGCCTGGGCGCGCTGGGCATCATCCCAGACCTTCGGGTCTTCCAGTGCCTGATTCAGTTCTTCGAGCTTCTCTGCCTTGGCAGGGTAGTCAAAGATACCTCCGCAGTTCGTCGCCACGATTGGCGAGGTCGGTCAGGTGATTGCTGACAGCGTTAAGGCGTTCGGCTTCCATGATGGGGGTTCTGTCCGGCAGAGGAGAAAGGGCGGAATTATACCTTGCCCGTCTGTGGCCGCAGTCGCAGGGCGGTAGAATTGGCGGCTGATATTTTTTAGTGCAGAGGATGCGCCGATGACCACGAACACGACACGCACGATCCGGATTGTTAATGCCGATGAGGTGACCCCTTCCGCAGGGTGTGGCAGTGCATCGGCGGAATTGCCGGGGAAGAGCCTTGCCGCAGGGATCGATACCGATATTTTTGAGGCGGACATTCAGGAATTGGGCGGCGAGCGTTTCTGGGAAGCCTACTGGAAAACCCAGCTCACCTATGGCGGGGTCAGTGAAGGGCAGCCCCTGGCCATAATTTTTGCGGGTTTGCCGAGTGAAGTGTTCGACAAGCTAGGCGCAGATGTTGAGCGTCTGCGTGTCGATCATCTGAAAATGCATGATGACGAAAAAGACGATGTTTTCGGCATGATTATTTTTCTGCTGGGCGTCGAACGTGGCGATGCGGCGTATGACCCGATCGAACATGAAGGCTATGAAGGCGCCATGGCGCGATTTGTGCAGGCGCTGAGTCAGGAGATGCACCGTCGCGCCGTTGGCTGAGGCGCGACGGTTGACCTGTTCCGCTGATTTCAGCGTTTGCCGCGTGTGGCAAACAGGCTGGCACTGATGGATGCGATCAGCAGGATGGCGACAATCGTCAGCGAAGCCGGGGTGGGAATGTGATACCACGGTACGATCAGCATTTTTGCGCCGATGAAGGTCAGCACCATCGCCAGACCGTACTTGAGTAGATGGAAACGGTCGGCCATGTCAGCCAGCAGAAAATACAGCGCACGCAGACCCATGATGGCGAAAATGTTCGAGGTGAACACAATGAATGGGTCGGTGGTAATGGCGAAAATCGCCGGGATCGAATCGATGGCAAACACCACATCGGAAGCCTCGATCAGGATCAGCACCAGAAACAGCGGGGTGTAGTGGCGCACGCCGTTCTTGATGACCGTGAATTTCTCGCCATGTTCACCTTCTGCAATGCGTAGATGGCGACGGGCAAAGCGCAACACGGGATTTTTTTCAAGATCGGGTTCTTTTTCTGCCATCACCAGCATGCGGATGCCGGTGATGACCAGAAACGCACCAAAGAAGTAGAGCACCCAGTTGAATTCGCGTACCACCCAGGCACCGGCCAGGATCATTGTGGCACGCAACACGATGGCACCAAGCACGCCGTAGAGCAACACGCGGCGTTGATATTCCGGCGGGACGTGAAATGCGCCGAAGATCAGCAGGAATACGAAGACATTGTCGACCGACAACGACTTTTCGATGACATAGCCGGTCAGAAAGTCGAGTGCCTTAGCACGGCCAATTTCAGGCCCCAGCGTGTTGCCCAGATGCCAGTCGAGCAGGGCGCAAAAGATCAGTGCCAGCGTTACCCAGACCAATGACCAGAGAGCGGCTTCGCGCACGCTGACCTTGTGCGCCCGCCGCCCGCCGAAGACGAACAGATCCAGTGTCAGCATGAATAGGACAAAAGCAATAAATCCCGCCCACAAGGGGCCGCTGGCGTAGTTGAGTTCAGTGGTCATGATGTTGACGGTTTGGATGGAGTCGCTTCAGTGATCCGGTTTTTGAAAATATGATAATTAAAGACCTGACCCCATTGTGTATTGTGTGTGGGCGTTATTGGGAGAGTGCGGCGATACGTTGTTCTAGTGGCGGGTGGCTGGAGAAGAGTGCCATCCAGCCTGGGCGGCCGTTGATGCCTGCGGTGGCGACGTTTTGCGGTAGTTCGCCGGCTTGCATCGAGCCCAGGCGTTGCAGGGCGGCGATCATCGGGCGCGGGCTGCCAAGCAGCTGGGCTGCGCCGGCATCGGCGCGGAATTCGCGCTGGCGTGAGAAGTACATGACGAGAATGCTGGCGAGTATGCCGAAAACGATGTCGCAGACGATGACGGCCACGGTGTAGCCGATGCCGGGGCCGCTGCTTTCTTCATCTTTGCGAAGAAACGAGTCGACGGCGTAACCGATGATGCGGGAGAGAAAGGTGACGAAGGTATTCACCACGCCTTGAATCAAGGTCAGGGTCACCATGTCGCCATTGGCGATGTGGGCGATTTCGTGTGCCAGTACCGCTTCGGCTTCTTCACGCGACATCAGTTGCAGCAGGCCGGTCGAGACGGCGACCAACGAACTGTTTTTTGTAGCACCCGTGGCGAAGGCATTCGGTTCGCCGTCGTAGAGGGCGACTTCCGGCATCGGCAGACCCGCTTTGGTGGCGAGACGTTGTACGGCTTCAAGCAGCCAGTATTCGGTGGAGTTGGCGGGCGACTCGATGACGCGTGCGCCCGTGCTCCATTTGGCGATGAATTTTGACATCCACAGTGAAATGAAAGCACCGCCAAAGCCCATGATGCCGGCGAACAGCAGCAGTTTGCCGAGATCCAAGCCTGCGCTGGTGAAGTAGCGATTGGCACCGGTGAGCGTGGTGACGATGCCCAGTACGACCATGATGGCCAGGTTGGTGGCGAGAAAAAGGATGATGCGCTTCATGAGTTTGATCTCCTGGCAACATGACGGAAGGCCGTAGTCTAACAAATCAGACGCATCGAACAATTCGAATATACTTTAATGAATCATCGAAAAAATGGAGTGGTTAGGTGGCTGCGCTGAATTACAAGCACTTGCGATATTTCTGGGTGGTCGCCAAGTCGGGCTCCATTGCGCGTGCCAGTGAGCAGCTGCATCTGACACCGCAGTCAATCAGTGGCCAGTTGCGTGAGCTTGAGGAGAGCCTGGGCGCTGCGTTGTTTCGGCGTGTCGGGCGGGGGCTGGAGCTGACCGATGCCGGGCGGCGCATTCTGGTTTATGCCGAGCAGATTTTTACGCTGGGCGATGAGTTGTTGGATGTGGTGCATGATGGCAGCTTGCGGTTGAACCGGCCTTTTCGTGTGGGGCTTGCCGATTCAGTCCCCAAGTCGGTGGCGCAGCGCGTGGTGGCACCTGCCTTGCGTCTGGAGGAGCCGTTACGTTTGATCTGTCGGGAGGGGCGGCTCAATTTGTTGCTGGCGGAACTTGCGGTGCATCATCTGGATATGGTGATCGCCGATCGCCCCATGCCGGCCAACCTCAATGTGCGCGGGTATAGTCATTTGCTGGGCGAGAGTGACTTGACGGTGTTTGGGGCAGCGGCACAGGTGGCTGCGCTTGGCGGAGCGTTTCCCCGGGTGCTCGATGGTGCGCCTTTTCTGTTGCCGGGTGAGGATGTGGCGATACGCAGTCGTCTTGAACAGTGGTTTGAGGCGGAGGGGATACAGCCGGATATCGTGGGTGAGTTCGATGATAGTGCGCTATTGACGGCTTTTGGCCAAGCGGGGGTGGGGCTGTTTGTGGCACCGAGTGCCATTGCGACGGCGGTTTGCGCGCAATATGATGTTCAGGCGTTGGGTCGGATCAAGGCGATTCGCGAACAGCTTTATGCGATCACGACCGAACGCCATCTGACGCACCCGGCCATCGTAGCCATTCGTGATGCTGCGCGCGATGAGGTGTTCGGGGTGGCGAAACAGTAGCGGAAACAGAAGCGGAAACAGTGGCTTTTGCGCCTGGGCAGGCGATGAAGCGGCCTGCCCAGGGTGTCACGGTGTCGTGTTCGACCCTGGGTTTTATGGGGCAGACAGATCCAGGACGATTTTGACGCGTCGGTCTGCGGCACTGCGGAGGACGTAACCGATCGCCCCTTTGTTGGAGCCGACGATATCGAGTACTTCGCTGGCATTGTCGGCCTGGCGTGGTGGAGAGCCTTGGCCGGAGAAGATCAGGCGCGCCCAGTAAGAATTGACTTCGGGGAGTTCCTTGTTGATGAGCTCACGATAGAAGCGGACTTTTTCAGGGTTGCTTGCGGTCTGGTCGATGGGCAGTGCGGTGATGCCGGAAGGCAGTCTCTTGGTGCGCCCCATGTAGATGGCGGTGACTTCGTCGCGTGTCAGGTGCTCGATGCCGCTGGTGGGGTTGGCGATGATGACCATGTCTGGCGCTGCGCTGGCGGGGGTGGCCGCCAGTAGCAGGGTCAGGCCGATGATGGAAGTGAGTTTTTTCATGATCGGCGCCCCTTAGAAGATGAAGTCCAGGGTGGCGCTATAAACATTGGCTCGACCATTCCAGCCCACAGGAACGGTTGGCCAGAGCATCGGCGGGGCGCAGGGGGTGCCGGGGCTCATTACGGGCAGGCTCACGGGGGAGCAGTCCTGGTTGCGGATGAAATCGGTCTGTAGCTTGAGGGCGAGCGTGTCGGTCAGTTCGTAGCGTAGCCCCAGGGTGTAGGATTCCTGGCGGGCAGCCGCCCCGGAGACGGAGAAGCGGGTCATGTCCACAATAAAGGGCGGTGCGCCCAGTTGCGCGAGTTGGTCGGGCTGGGTGTGCCTTTTGGGGCGGATGAATGCGGTGGTGAAGTAAGGGGTCAGGCGACCGAAGCGATAGCTGGCCAGAAAGAATCCGGTATGGGCGGTGGGGGCGACCAGTGATTCTGAGTCCATGCGGGCGAGTGCACCCTGGAGGCGCAACGACCCATTTTCGTAGGCCAGCTCGACACTCTTGAAGGTGGTTTTTTTGCTGACGATGTCTAGGTCGCTGACCAGTGCGGTCAAGGCATTGCCCAGCGCGGGGTTGCCCGCAGCATAGGCTTGACCCGCCGTAGCCTGAAACAGGGCGGGCATGTTGGTCGCGCCCGGCGGGAAGCCCTTGGTGATACGGAGTTGGTTGAAGCCGGTGCGTGCTGTCCAGTGGTTATCCTGGTATTCGAAAAAGATACCGGATTCGCGGGATTTGTTGAGATCCTGCACGGAACCGATAGGGGGAAGGTTCAGATTGCCCGCCCAGCCGGCCCATTCGCGTTGTTCCATCATGGCGCTGGCTTCCTGGCGAACCATGCCGGTGAACAGCTTGACGCGTCCCACCCCTTTCAGGAGCGGTGTGCGGAGCACCACATCGCCTCCGTCGATATAAGGGAACAGCAGGATGCCGTAGTATTCGATGGGAGGGCGCGCCCAGAGGTAGGAGTAGCCGACATCGCGGGTGTCCGCGCCGATAAAGGCGTCGTAACCGACACGTCCGGCGCGTATTTCCAGGGTGTCGTTGGGGGTGTATTTGAGGAAGCCCCAGGTCAGTTCCGGGCGGTAATTGTTGTCGTGGTTGTAGCGCGAAACCACCTGCGCCACGGCTTCGAACTGGTCGTTAAACGGATAGTTGGCCTGTAGTCCCAGACGTGAGTCGATGTCGAAGGATACACCCTGGTTCCTGGCACCTTTGGGTTGTGTGAGATCGCGGATGAAGGCCGCACCGTTGCCCCGGACATGAACGCCGCCGAGTGTGCCAAAGCCACTGAAACGGATTTGGGGCGGCTCCTGAAACGGCGTGACATTTTCGTCGGCGGCGGGGCTGGCGGGGGTGCTGGTTTGTGCTGCGGCAGGCAGCAGAGCCAGGGAGGCCAGCAAAACGGTGAGTTTGGCAAGCTTGTGCGGGTGGGCGGTCATAGAGAGGGCACTCCGGTTCTGGTTTTTATTGTGCGGACAGATCGAGAACGATTTTGACACGGCGATCGGCGACGCTTCGCAGAACGTAACCGATCGCACCTTTGTTGGCACTGACGATGTCGAGAACTTCAACAGAATTGTCGGCCTGACGCGGGGGGGAGCCCTGGCCAGAGAAGATCAGGCGCGCCCAGTAAGAGTTGATTTCAGCGAGCTCTTTGTTGATCAGTTCATGATAGAACCGCGTCTTTTCGGGATTGATTGCCGCTTGGTCGATGGGCAGTGCGGTGATGCCGGAAGGCAGTTTCTTGGCGCGACCCATGTAAATGGCCGTCACTTCATCGCGGGTCAGGCGTTCGACACCGCTGGCGGGGTTGGTAATGACCACCATGTCGGGCGCGGCGTGGGCTGCAGCTGCCGACAGAAGCAGGCTGAGGATGAAGCCGGTGATGGAGAGGGTTTTTCTCATGATCGGCGCGGTTAAAAGATGAAGTCCAGCGTGGCGCTGTAGACATTGGCATGACCATTCCAGCCGACAGGCACGCTAGGCCAGAGCAGCGGCGGCGGACAGGGTGCACCGGGGCCGATGACAGGCAGGCTGACGGGGGAGCAGTCTTTGTTGCGGATGAAATCGGCCTGGAACTTGAGTGCGACGGTATTGGTCAGTTCGTGGCGCAGCCCCAGGGTGTAGGTGTTCTGGTTGGTGCGCGGGGTTCTGAGTGTGAATTGCGCCATGCTGACAACATGAGCGGGTGCGCCAAGGCGAGCCAGCTCGAGCGGAGGCTGGGTGTGTTCGCTGGTACGAATGGCAGAGACGGTGGCATAGGGGATGAAGCGGCCGATCCGGTAGCCTGCAGAAATAAAGCCTGAGCGTGAGCGGGGAATGGTCAGTGCAGAGGCATTCATGCGAGCCAGCGCGCCCTGGATTTTCAGCGGGCCGTCTTCGTAGCTCAGTTCGATATTGCGAAAGGTGACCTGTTTATTGGAAGTCTGGATGCCATCGAGAAAGGCCGTCATGGCCTGACCCAAGGCAGGGTTTGCATGGGCATAAGCATCGTCTGCGGTGTCCTGAAAGGCGGTGGATGCGCCTAGTTTTCCGGGGGGGAAGCCCCGGGTGATGTCCAGGCGGGCAATGCCGATGCGGCTGATCCAGTGATTGTCCTGGTATTCCAGAAAGCCGCCCGTGACCCGGGATTTGTCGAGATCTTGCGTGGCACCCAGGCCGGGGGTGGTGATGTGACCCGCCCACTGGTTTTGTTCGGTCATGGAACTGGTTTGCTGGCGGGGGATGCCGGTGTAGAGCTTGGCGCGCGCCAGACCGTTGAAGACGGGGGTGCGAACCACGATATCGCCACCATCCTCGTAGGGGAAAAGCAGCGCGCCATAGTATTCAACCGGGGGGCGTACCCAGAGATAGGAATAGCCGACATCGCGGGTATCCGAACCAATGTAGGCATCAAAACCGACGCGCCCGGCGCGCACTTCCAGCATGTCATTGACGGTGTACTTGAGGAACCCCCAGGTGAGCTCGGGGCGGAAATCATTTTCCTGGCGGTAACGTGAAACAATCTGGGCGACGACTTCGAGATCGTCGGTGAAATTGTAGTTGGCCTGCAGACCCAGGCGGCTGTCGGTATCGAAAGAGATGCCGCGGTTGTTCGCGCCCTTGCGCTGCGTCATGTCACGGATGAAGGTGACCCCGTTGCCCTGGACATGTACCCCGCCGAGCGTGCCAAAGCCGCTGAACCGGATGGCAGGGCGGTCTTCAGTGGGCGATGTTTGTGTCGACACCTGTGCCTGCGCCGGGGTATGGGCGGCAAGGCCGCATAACAGGGCTAAGGTGATCAGGCTGGGGCTGTGTTTGAAGTGCATGGTGAAGAGCGCGGCAAAAGGGCGGTAAAAGGGCGGATTCTGAGAGGGGGTAAGGTACTGTGGTTGATTTTAATGAGGGCTGGATGGATATGTTACACAACTACCGGCGGATTGAGGGAAACTCCGGTGGATCAGTTGGCCAGAGGGTGCGTGTCGTCCATCTTCAGCCTCATGATGTCATCGAACGCCGTCGTTCCAGAATGGTCAGGTTTTTGTCACTGGGGGCGAAGGCCGTGAGCAGTGCCTGATAAACATGGTGCGCGCGTTCGCTGTTGTCGCGGGTATGGTTGCAGACAAACAAGTCGAGCGTGACGCGGCTGATCTCGGGCCAGGTGTGGATGGCCAGGTGTGATTCGGCAAGGATCACTACGCCGGTCGCTCCTGCGGGTTGAAACTGGTGGAAATGACTGGATAAACGTGTCAGGCCGGCATGGTCGATACTTTTCAGGCAAAGGGATTCCAGCGCATCGGCTTGCGTCAGGCAGGGCGCGCTGGTCTGGCATTCGTACAGATCGGCAATCAGGTGTATCCCGAGCATGGCGTGGGTTTGGTTACAGTGGGTTTGATGAAGTTTGTGAGGCCGATTATGCCGTGGTTTGGGCGGGTTGCCTGCGCGGCCTGGCGGATGCCCGCCAGGCCGCGCAGGATGGCCGTGTAGAATGCGCCCTTCTATTCGGGAGGTGATGTGAAGCATGAACTGATCGCTGCGGTTGATCTGGGCTCCAACAGTTTCCGTCTGCAGGTCGGGCGAATTGTCGGGCATCAGATTTATCCGCTCGACTCATTCAAGGAACCGGTTCGTCTGGCGGCCGGCCTGACGGCAGATCGCCTGCTGGATGCGGCTTCGCAGGGGCGCGCGCTGGAGGCACTGCGGCGGTTTGGCGAGCGTTTGCGTGGTTTTGCGCCGGGCGATGTGCGGGCGGTCGCGACGAACACTTTCCGGGTGGCCAAGAATGGCGCGCAATTTCTGCCGTTGGCCGAGAACGCACTGGGGTTTCCGATCGAAATCGTTTCGGGGCGTGAAGAGGCGCGGCTGATTTATCTGGGCGTGGCGCATACGCTGGCCAACCCTAACCGGCAACAACTCGTGGTGGATATAGGCGGTGGCTCGACCGAGTTCATCATCGGTCAGGGGTTTACCACCCTGCAGTTGGAGTCGCTTTATATGGGGTGCGTCAGTCATACGATGCGTTATTTCCCCGAAGGGCGCGTCGACAAGTCCAGTTTCAAGGCGGCTGAAATGGCGGCCCGTCAGGAGTTGCAGACTATCGTGGCCGCTTATCGTGAGACGGGCTGGACGCAGGTGATCGGCTCTTCCGGAACGGCCAAGGCGGTAGTGGAGCTGCTGGTGCTAAATGGTTTGAATGACCCGGAGGCCGCCGCGCCGGGGGGCGAAGGGGGCGAGGAAATTACCCGCGCCGGTCTGGAGCGGCTCAGAAGCCTGCTGCTGCGTGCCGGGCATGTGGATGCCTTGCGCCTGGAGGGTTTGCGTGCCGACCGGACAGCCGTGTTGCCGGGGGGGTTGGCCATTTTGTCGGCCATCTTCAAGGAGTTTGAGCTTGAACGGATGAGCTTTTCTGAAGGCGCGCTGCGGCTGGGCGTGCTCTACGATTTGCTGGGTCGTTATCATCATGATGACTTGCGTGAGGCCACGGTCAGCCAGTTCATGCAGCGTTATGCGGCCGATCGGCGTCAGGCCGCGCGGGTCAGCCAGACGGCGCTGGCCTTGCTGCGCCAGTTGTTGCCCGAGAGTGATCCACATTTCGAGGAAGAGTCACAGTTGCTGGTCTGGGCGGCACGCCTGCACGAGATTGGTGTTTCCGTGGCGCATTCCAGCTACCACAAACATAGTGCCTACATCATTGCCCATGCGGATATGCCCGGTTTCTCGCGCAAGGATCAGGAGCGGTTGTCGCACATCGTGCTGGGGCATCGCGGCAAGCTGGATCGGGTGCAGTCGGTGACTAACGCACCCCATGACTGGCTGTTGGTGTTTTGCCTGCGGCTGGCCGCGCTGTTTCATCGGGTGCGGATCGATACGGAATTGCCCTTGGTGCAGGTCATGGCCACCCCTCGGGGTTTTGTCCTGAGGGTGGATGCGGCCTGGATGATTGCCTCACCATTGACGGCCTCGATCCTTGATGAGGAGGTTTGTCAGTGGAACGCGCTGGGCATGGAGCTTAAAGTGCGTCGCGAGCGGCGAGTGATGTCGTGCTGAAGCGGGTTGCGCGCCATCTCAACACCGCAGAAGTGCCCCGTGTGTCACTCGTCGTGCGGGAAGATGGCGGCCGCGAGCTGGTGCTGGAGGGCTGCTGGACGCTGGCGTTGCTGGGCGCACATCTGGCGGCCTTGAACGCGTTGTTGGCAGCACACACCCAGCAACCGGGCGTGGTCTGGAATTGTCTGGGCATTGCACGCATGGATAGTGCCGGTGCCATGACTATCTGGCGTGCCTGGGGACGGCATTTGCCTGAGCATGTGCAGGCCAGCCCTGAGCATTTGCACATTTTTGAGCGTATCGCCCAGGTTGAACAGACACCGCCGGTGAGTGTGGCGCCGGTGTCGCCATTGGTCGCCATCATGCAGGTGGGCAAGCTGCTGCTGGTATTTGGTGGGCATGCGCGTGAGTTTGTCAGCATGATCGGCCAGCTGGTGCTTGATTTTCTGCATCTGTTGCGTTCCCCGGCGGAGATTCCCCGGCGCGAGATTTCCGCCAATCTGTACAAGAGCGGGGTGAAGGCCATGCCAGTGACGGCGCTGGTCGGCTTCCTGATCGGCATCGTCATGTCTTATTTGTCGGCACTGCAGTTGAAACAGTTCGGTGGTGAGGTGTTCATCGTCAATATTCTGGGCATGAGCATCATCCGCGAACTGGGGCCGGTGTTGGTGGCCGTGCTGGTGGCGGGGCGTTCCGGCTCGGCAATGACGGCGCAACTGGGGGTGATGCGGGTGACGGAGGAAATTGATGCGCTGGCGACAATGGGCGTGTCGCACAGCCTGCGTCTGATCTTTCCCAAGGTGCTCGCGCTGGCGGTGGTCATGCCGCTGCTGGTGTTGTGGCTCAGCAGCGTGGCCTTGCTGGGTGGGATGGTGGCGGCACAGATGCAGCTGGATATTTCTTACGGGTATTTCTTTGAAACCCTGCCCAGAGTTGTGCCGTTGGCCAATCTCTGGATTGGTCTGGTGAAGGGGCTGGTTTTCGGCATCATGGTGGCCCTGGTGGCCTGTCATTTTGGTTTGCGCGTCAAGCCGAACACCGAGAGTTTGTCGGCCAATACGACGGCTTCCGTGGTGGCGGCGATCACGCTGGCTATTTTGCTCGATGCCATTATCGCCATCGTCACGCGCAAGATCGGCATGTTTTACTGATGACGATGGATACGATGGACAGCACTTCAGTGATCGAGGTCAGTGACCTGGCGACCTGCTTCGGCGATGTGTGGGTGCATCGGGGGCTGAATCTGCGGGTCGAGCGTGGCGAAGTGCTGGCGCTGGTCGGTGGCTCGGGCAGCGGCAAGACCACTCTGTTGCGTCAGATGGTGGGGCTGTTGAGCCCGAGTCATGGCCAGATCCGGGTGTTTGGTGAGCCTTTGTTTGGCGGAGGTGTCGTTCGTGAGCGTGCCTTGCGTCGGCGGTTTGGTGTGCTGTTTCAGCAAGGGGCGCTGTTTTCGGCCTTCAATGTGTATGAAAACATCGCATTCCCCTTGCGTGAGCTGGGGATGCTGAATGAATCGCTGATACGCGATCTGGTCATGTTGAAGCTGGCCATGGTCGAGCTTTTGCCCCGCCATGCCCGTTTGATGCCTGCCGAACTTTCCGGGGGCATGATCAAGCGTGTGGCACTGGCGCGTGCGCTGGCACTGGAGCCGGAACTGCTGCTGCTGGATGAACCTACGGCCGGGCTGGATCCGGACCGTTCCGAGGCTTTTGTGCGCTTGATCCGCATGCTGGGTAAAGAGCTGGGGCTGACGGTGGTGTTTGTCACGCATGACCTCGATACAGTGGCCGGGTTGTCAGCGAATGTCGCTGTGCTGGCCGAGCAGCGTATACTGGTGTCCGGCAACATTGAAGCTGTCATACGTTTTGATCATCCTTTTGTACGCAACTTTTTTCTCGGTGAACGCGCGCAGCGTTCGCTGCATGGCAATCCCTGACTAAGTATGGAAAATCGTGCCCACGCCCTGGCGGCTGGTCTGTTTGTCATTGTTCTTGGCCTGGCCGTTGCACTGGTCGCCTGGTGGTTTGGCGATACGCGCACGGTGACGCGTGATGTGCTGCTCGTCACCCAGCGCAACGTCAATGGACTCAATCCGCTGGCGCAGGTGCGCTATCGCGGTATGGCAGCAGGCAAAGTCATCAGCATCACGCTGGATCCGCAGGATGCGCGCAATATTCTGGTGCTGGCGCGGGTGAATGCCAATCTGCCGCTGAGCCGTGCGACGACGGCACAACTGAATTCACAGGGGATCACCGGGCTTTCTTACGTCCAGCTCGAAGATAGCGATGGCAAGCCGGGGGAGCTGTTGCCTGTCGATGATGAGCATCCGCCGCGCATTCCCTTGCAACAAACCCTGATGGAATCGCTGGGCGATCGCGCCACAGATATTGTCGGTCAGGTCGGTGTTTTGACGGCGCGCCTTAACCGGGTGCTCGATGAACGCAATCTGCGCCATCTGGATCGTACGGTGGAAAATGTCGCCACGGCTTCAGAAGGCTTGCGTGAGATGCCGCAAATGGTGGCTTCGGTGAAGGCGGTGCTGTCGCCGGAGAACATGCAGCGCATCCATCATATTTTGCAGCATCTTGAACGCACCGCTGGTGAAACAACGCCGCTGACACGCGAAATCCGGACGCTGGTAGCCTCCATGCAGGGTTTGAGCAAGCGGCTGGAGGAGATGTCCGGGCAGGTTGGCAATCAGGTTTCTGATACTACACTGCCGCGTTTTAACGGGCTGATGCGTGATCTGCAAGACAACTCAAAGCAACTCAAGCAATTGCTCGAAGGCATTGATGATGCGCCGCAATCATTGATTTTTGGCCGTCCGGCAGCACGTCCTGGGCCGGGTGAGGCGGGGTTTGTCGCGCCGATGCCATGAGTCAGGATGAAACAGAGGGGAGCAGGATGAACGCGATGAGTGCAATGTTCGGCGGATGGCGGCGACGCGGTGATGCCGGGTTGCTGGCGATATTGGCCTTGGCCGGGCTGCTGTTGTCCGCGTGTGGCACAGGAGGCACGTTGAAGGCAGATCGGGCGATTTACGATCTGTTCGGTGAAACCGGTTCGCTGTCGGTGCCAGCGTCAGGCTCGTCGGCAGCGGTGCTTGTTAATCCGCCGCTGACGACGCTGCAGTTGCGGCTGGCGGAGGTGCAGACTCCCGCCTGGCTGAATACTCCCGCCATGCAGTATCGTCTGGCCTATGCCGAACCGGAACGTCGTCAGGCCTATGCCGGGAGCCGCTGGGCGGCCGTCCCTGCTGAACTGATCGAGCAGGTCGTGGTGCGCCAGAACATCGCGCATAAAGGCGACTATGAGGCGGGCGGCTGTCAGTTGCATTTGGGGCTGGATGAATTCATCCAGAAGTTTGAAACCCCCGAACGCAGTGTGGCCTTGCTCGAAGTTCGCGCCACCGTGCGCGCGCCCGGTGGCTGGCAGGCCATCGCCCGGCGCAGTTTCCGCTTTGCGCCGCTGGCAGGGAGCGATGCAAAAAGTGGTGTCGCCGGTTTTATGGTGGCGGCACGTGAATTGAACCAGGCGTTGAATGACTGGCTCATCCAGTTGGCGCATGACCGCCCCGAAGCGGTGGCGGCCTGCCGTGCCTGATCGGCTGGCGGGAGAGCTTTTGAACCGATATCAGGTTTGAATCTTATCAGGCTTCAAGTATAATCGTGGGTTTAGTCGTTTCCTTGTACAGGGATAGATCATGGGTTGTGATGACAGTGTGGATTGTGGCCGACGGCGTCTGATTGCCACGACTGCTGCGGTCAGCGGTGTGGCAGGTGTAACGGCGGTCGTGCCCTTTGTGGCCAGCATGTTGCCCTCCGAGCGCGCCAAGGCTGCGGGTGCTCCGGTAGAGGTGGATATCAGCAAGCTGTCTGCCGGGCAGATGATGGTGGTTGAGTGGCGCGGTAACCCGGTCTGGGTGGTCAATCGCACCAAGGAAATGATCGACTCGCTGAAGCAGACCGATCCGCTGGTCAGCGATCCGCATTCTGAAAAGCCGATGCAACCGGCGTACTGCAAGAACGAAACCCGTTCCATCAAGCCGGAGTACATGGTGGTGGTCGGTATCTGCACGCATCTGGGCTGTTCGCCGACGGACAAGTTCAAGACGGGTAACACCGCGGAGTCGGGTGTCGAGGACAACTGGCATGGCGGCTTCCTCTGTCCGTGCCATGGCTCGACCTTCGATCTGGCCGGTCGTGTGTTCAAGAGCAAGCCTGCTCCAGATAATCTCGTGGTTCCGCCGCACAAGTATCTGAGCGATAACACGATCATTATTGGCGTCGGTCAAGATGGCAAGGAGGCCTGAGCGATGAATCTCAAAATGATCGGTGCCGTGGCGCTGAATTGGGTCGACGAGCGTTTTCCCGTCATGTCGGCGTATCGCTCGCACATGTCCGAGTATTACGCGCCGAAGAATTTCAATATCTGGTACTTTTTTGGCTCGCTGGCCTTGCTGGTGCTGATCAATCAGATCGTCACCGGTATCTTTCTGACCATGCACTACAAGCCGGATGCGGCGCTGAATGCTTCCGGCGTGCCGGTGGCCTTTGCCAGCGTCGAGTACATCATGCGCGATGTGCCGTGGGGCTGGCTGATCCGCTACATGCATTCGACGGGGGCTTCGGCTTTCTTCATCGTCGTCTATCTGCACATGTTCCGTGGGGTCATTTACGGCTCGCATCGCGCACCGCGTGAACTGGTGTGGATCCTCGGCATGGCGATCTTCTTCTGTCTGATGGCTGAGGCTTTCTTTGGTTATCTCCTACCGTGGGGACAAATGTCTTTCTGGGGCGCGCAGGTCATCGTCAATCTGTTCTCAGCCATACCCCTCATTGGGCCGGATTTCTCGCTCTGGCTGCGGGGCGATTTTGTGGTGGGCGATGCGACACTCAACCGCTTCTTTGCCTTTCACGTCATCCTCGTGCCGCTGATCCTGCTGGCACTGGTTGGTGCTCACCTGATTGCGTTGCACGAAGTGGGCTCGAACAACCCCGACGGGGTCGAGATCAAGAAGAAAAAGAATGCGGAAGGCATTCCGCTCGATGGCATTCCTTTCCACCCGTATTACACGGTCAAGGATATCGTTGGTGCGGTGGTGTTCCTGATGGTTTTCGCCATGGTGATTTTCTTCTCGCCCGAAGGCGGTGGCTATTTCCTCGAATACAACAACTTCTTCCCGGCCGATCCGCTGAAAACGCCGCCGCATATTGCGCCGGTCTGGTACTTCACGCCGTTCTACTCGTTGCTGCGTGCCGTGACCTACCCGTTGTTCGGCATTGATGCGAAGTTCTGGGGGGTCGTGGCAATGGGCGGTGGTGTGGCGATCTTCGTCATCCTGCCGTGGCTGGATCGCAGCCCGGTGAAGTCGATCCGTTATCGTGGGCCGATCTTCAAGACCTTGCTGACCATCTTCATCATTGCCTTCTTCATCCTCGGTTTCCTCGGCACCAAGCCGCCTTCATATGCTTTCTTCGGGGCGATACCGGGTGCGCCGATTGCCCAGGTACTGAGTGCCTATTATTTCCTCTTCTTCCTGACGATGCCGTTCTGGTCGCGCATCGACAAGTGCAAACCCGAACCGGAAAGGGTCACGGGAAAATGAAAAAGCTCCTTCTTAGTTTGTTGTGTGTGCCGCTGTTTGCCTTTGCATCGGCTGGCGATATCCATCTGGACAAGGCACCCGACCGCTCGGGTAATTTGCCCGCATTGCAGAATGGTGCCAAGGTCTTCATGAATTACTGCATGGGTTGCCATTCGGCTTCCTACATGCGTTACAACCGCTTGCACGACATCGGCCTGACGGACGATCAGATTCGCGAGAACCTGATTTTCTCGAACGCCAAAGTGGGCGATCTGATGACCATCCCGATGCCGCACGCTGATGCCAAGCAATGGTTCGGGGCAACGCCGCCGGATCTGACGCTGGTTGCGCGTGCCCGTTCTTCGGAAGCAGGCAGCGGTGCAGATTGGCTGTATACCTATCTGCGGGGCTTTTACCGTGATGAAGCACGGCCTACCGGCTGGAACAATGTCGCTTTCGCCAATGTGGGTATGCCGCATGCGTTGTGGGAGTTGCAGGGTCAGCAGGTGCTGGGCGCAGATCACAAACTGACGCTGGCGGTTCCGGGTAAACTCAAGCCGGAAGAGTATGATGCGCTGGCGGCAGATCTGGTGGGCTTTCTGCAATACATGAGCGAGCCCGTGGCTGAAACCCGTCAGCATGTGGGTATCGGCGTATTGATCGGTCTGGCCATACTGCTTGCCTTTGCTTACGCACTCAAGCGTGAGTTCTGGAAAGACATTCATTAATTTATTAATCATCCAACTGCACACTATTGCATATGGGGCATCGAGAAAACAGTTCGCCAGCGGTTCGCCGAGTGGTGCGTGATGCCGACTATTCCTGGGGTACGAGTACCATGATGAACCTGTATTCGGGCACAACCTGCCCGTTCAGCCATCGCTGTCGCATCGTTTTGTACGAAAAGCAGATGGACTTTCAGGTGATTGACGTTGATTTATTCAACAAGCCCGAGGATATCGCGGTGATCAATCCCTATAACCGCGTTCCGGTGCTTGTTGATCGCGATCTCATCCTGTATGAGTCGAATATCATCAACGAATACATCGATGAACGTTTCCCGCATCCGCAACTGATGCCGCCGGATCCCATCATGCGTGCGCGTGCGCGCCAGTTGCTGCATACGATGGAGCAGGAACTGTTCAGCCATATCGATGTGCTGGAGAAGAATCTCAAGGCAGCCGAAAAGTCGCGTCAGCATGTGCGTGACCGCCTGGCCGAGCTGGCACCGATCTTCCTCAAGCAGAAGCATATGCTGGGTGATGAGTTCTCGATGCTGGATGTGGCCATTGCCCCCTTGCTGTGGCGGCTGGATCATTACGGCATTGAACTGGGCAAGACGGCAGCTCCGCTGATGAAATACGCAGAACGGATTTTCAGTCGTCAGGGCTTCATCGATGCACTGACGCCCTCCGAGAAGGTCATGCGTCGTTGATACGGAAGTATCGACGAAGCCAGAGGTCGGGTTGAGCATGGAATCAGCAGAAAACGACGCGTCGGAGATCAAGCCCTATCTGGTGCGCGCCATTCATGAATGGTGCACCGATAATGGCTACACCCCTTATCTGTCCGTCGTGGTTGATGCACATACCCGCGTTCCCCGTGAGTATGTCAAAGACGGCCAGATTGTTCTGAATCTGGGGCTGGATGCCACGCATCAGTTATCGATGGGAAATGATCTCATTACCTTCCAGGCGCGTTTCAATGGCGCGGTGCAGGGTTTGTCGGTGCCCGTCGGTAATGTGGCGGCGATCTACGCGCGTGAAAATGGTCAAGGTATGGCGTTTGAACCCATGTTGCAGGAAAGTGAGCCGGAACTCGTGACAGCGGTCACTGAGTTACCGTCACCGGTTTCTTTGGCTACAGCCGAGATATCCACTGAGATGGCTGACTCAGTCCAGACACCGCCGCCGCCTTCGTCGGGTCGTCCCCACCTGACGCGCATAAAATAGTTCGGGTGAAGCAGGTTTTTTGCTGACTAAAGCAGCAGATGATTCCCGCGTAAACTTCCAGATTGTTCCAGGCGGCTGATGGTTGCTGCCAGATCCAGCCCTGTCGCTGCTTTCAGCAGTTTGGCTTGGTCGCGCATTTCGTCCAGCGAAATATCGACAGGTTCCCCCGTGGCCGCGAAGGCGATGGCGTTGCCGCTGTCGAGTGAGGGAAAAACCACGCTACGTTTTTCAAAAGCCTTGCGGATACGCAGCGCACTGGCCTGAAAACCCCGGCTGCGCCCCAGCAGGTTGCAGATCATCAGACCCTCCTGGCTCAAGCGATCCCGGCAGGACAGATAGAAATCCTCGGTATCCAGCGCGCCTGCGCGACCTTCTGCGCTAAAGCCGTCCACAAAAATGGCATCATAACGCCCCCGAGCCTGGCTGATAAATTCACTGCCATCGGCAATGACGATTTTCATGCGCTGCGGATCGATCGGCAGTTTGAAATACTGTTGCGCCATGGGCACGATACGCGCGTCGATTTCAACGAGGGTCATGCGGGTGCTGGGCAGATTTCGATGGATGAATTTGGCCAGTGAGCCTGCGCCCAGCCCGATCAGCAAGGCACGGCGTGGCCAGTTCGGGTTGGCGGCGTGGCGCAGAAGCAGGCAGGCCATCATTTCGCGGGTGTAGGCCAATTCCAGTGCATAGGGACGGCGGATTCGCATCGCCCCCTGAACCCAGTCCGAGCCAAAGTGGAGATGGCGGACTCCCGCACTTTCGCTGATTTCTATGGGGTGTTCGAACGCGTTCATGGGGATTGCGGCAGATGTGGTCCCCTCGACAGGAATCGAACCTGTATCCCACGCTTAGGAGGCATGTGCACTATCCATTGTGCTACGAGGAGCAAGGGTCATTATAACCCCTTACACGCTGATTCCGCCTATCTGTACATACCTTGCCGTCCTCTTGTATCATGCCCCGAGTGCACAGCGTTTGTGCAATCATTTGTGCAGAGGGTGGGATGGCGACGATCAGCAAGGTGGGGGACAAGTGGCGGGCTCAGGTTCGGCGTAAGGGGCATCCGGCGCAGTCTCAGATGTTCAGCACCAAGGCGCGCGCGGAGGTGTGGGCGCGGGGGGTGGAGTCTGGCATCGAGATGGGGCGACCGGCGTTCGACCGCGATTATACGGTGGCCGACCTGATTAAAGAGTATCGCAAGCTGCGGGAGCATGGGCGGCCTTTGCTGGAGCGGGGCAATGAGCACTATATGCTGCGCCATCTTGAGGATGATCTGGGGATGGAGCTGCCGGGCAGGATGACGGTGGATCGGCTGATTGCCTGGGCGAGATACCGGCGCAGCCAGGGGGCGGGGCGGTACACGGTCAATATGGAGTTGAGCAAGCTCGGGACGGTGGTGCGCTACGCAAGTGCTTCACTGCGTTTGTCGCTGCCGGATGTGATTGCACAGGCGCGCCCTTTGCTTTTGCATATGGGGCTGATCGGCGCAGGGGGCGAGCGAACGCGTCGTCCGGCAGGGGACGAGCTGGCGGCGGTGCTGGATAAGCTGGAACCGCCCTATCGGGATATCTGCAATTTCGCGGTGGATACCGCGATGCGGCGCGGGGAGATTACGCGCGTGCGGTGGTCAGATGTTGACGAGGTGAAGCGGTTGATCTTGATTCGTGACCGGAAACATCCGCGCGAGAAGATCGGCAACGATCAGTGGATTCCGCTGCTGGGGGATGCGCTGGCCATCATCTTGCGCCAGCCGCGCACGGCAGAGCGGATTTTTCCGGTGCCGGATGAGCGGGTGTCCGACAATTTCAAGACGGCGTGCGATGCGGCGGGCGTGGAGGATTTGCATTTTCATGACTTGCGCCACCATGCCATCAGCCTGCTTTTCGAGCGCGGCTACCAGATACAGCAGGTCGCGCTGGTGTCGGGGCACAAGGACTGGCGGCATCTTCGGCGGTACACGAATCTGAAGCCGGAGGATTTGCACCGGTAGTTTTGTGCTCGGCCTCGATGGCGCGTGCCCAGTCGCGCGCAATGTCCCCCGCGCCTGCCAGCTCGCGGCCACGGTCGGCTATTTTGCCGAAGCCGCCGTGATACTCCATGGCCACCCCCAGCGCGATCATGGCCTTGGAGAGCTTGCGCAGCTGTTTGGCGATTTGCAGTGGGGTCATGCCGCTTTCGCCCGCATGGTGTCGAGGTAGCCCGCGACATCGAGCGCGTCGGCGAATCGCCGGTCGCCGTCGGTGTAGGTGCGTACACCCAGTGTGCCCGCAGAGAGCCGGTTTCGCACGGTGGGTACGCCCAGGCGCAGGACTTCGGCCAGTTCGTCGATGGTCAGGCGCGCGCCGTAACGCTCCAGCAGATAGGCGGTGGTCATCATGCTCATGATTCTTCCTCTCCGGTAAGGATTTGCATCGCGTGCTTCACACGCATTTCGTAGTCGACTTTTTCGTAAATCAGTTCGAGCGTGGCTTTATCTCGATGTGATATTCGTTCGCGCAGGATGGCGTTTTCGGCTTCGAGCCGCTCGATCTTGCGCCGCTGAGCGGCGGGGGTGGGGTGTTTGGTCATGCGATCAATCCGGTGCGTTGTGTCAGGTGGGTGATTTCCGCTTCGTCTGACACGGCGGCATCGAGCATTCGCTGCCGGGCTTGGGCGAGGATGGGGGCTTCGGATTCGCCGTCGCGCAGGACGCGTTTGATGAGCAGCCGCCCGGCTTCGTGCTGGGCATCCTTGAAGGCTTGCGTCATGCAGAAGATGCGGCGCACTTCGCTGGCGATGAGGGGCAGGTGGCGTAGCATTACTCTGTCTTTCCGATCTCGATGAGCAGCAGGGCGATGAAGATCGAGCAGGCTTCCACGACAAATGCCGTGACGAAGCCCATGCTGGAGGCAAGGACGAAGTAGAGTGCGACGATGATGAGTGCGGTGAGTCTCATTTTGGTGTTTCCTTTTTTTCCATCAGAACATCTCCCGTTGTCCGGGCGGGTTGGCTTTGAGTTCGGCGATCCGTAATCTGCGTCTGGCCATCCAGCCAAGCAGCACGAATGCCCAGTGTCTGTGGCACGTCAAGCGCATTTCGTGGCGGTAGCAGTGCCACATGCGAAGGTGATGCTCCACGGTGTCGGGCGGCTGGGCGTTGATGCCGGTGCCGGTTGAGCGGGGCTGATAAAAAGTCATGGCGGTCAAAACGGGATGTCGTCGGCCATGTCATCAAATGACGGGCTGACGGGTCGCTGGGTGGGGCTCTGCGCGGGGGCACTTTCACTACGCGGGGCGGCTTGCGCGCCTTCCGATTTTCCGCCCAGCATCTTCATTTCATCGGCGACGATTTCCGTGGTGTAGCGATCCTGGCCGTCTTTGTCCTGCCATTTGCGGGTTTTGAGTGCACCTTCGATATAGACCTGCGAGCCCTTCTTGAGGTACTGCCCGGCGATTTCCGCCAGCTTGCGGAAGAACACCACGCGATGCCATTCGGTCGCTTCTTTCTTCTCGCCGCTGGCCTTGTCCTTCCAGCTTTCAGTCGTCGCTAGCGTGATGTTGGTGACGGCGTCGCCGTTCGGCATGTAGCGGGTTTCTGGGTCTTTGCCGAGGTTGCCGACGAGGATGACTTTGTTCACTGATGCCATTTTTCTGGTTCCTTTAAGTCGATATACACCTGTTTGTGGGTCTACTACGCGTTAGGCACCGCTTTTGCCATTGCCGCTTTTGCCATGTCACGCAACCACCCTGTTGCGTCGTGCTTTGCGTCAGCGGTGTTCGTTATCTGGTAGCCGCAGAACTGGTCTATGTACGCTTCCGCGAACCGCAGCAGATCGGGAGCAGCGGCAATCAATGCCGCGTTTTTGTCACGCTCGCCGAGGTCGTCGGAGAACACATGCGCCACCGCTTTCCCTTCGCAGTCAATGTATGCGCAGCGGTCTTTTTCTTCCGGGTCTGTCCAAATCTTCCATTCGCTCATTTCAGTCTCCAATAAATGCCTAACGATTAAGGTTAGATCGTGATCGCGAAGCGAGCCACGATCTGAACCGGTTGTTGGACAAGCCCGGTTCATCGCACTGACGTTTCCCTGGAAATATCTTTTTGTCCTACGCCCCACTCAACGA
>JAGOVA010000009.1 GCA_018061005.1 Sterolibacterium sp.
CATCGCGCACCACTTCCGACGAAATCTGCTGGCCACCGAGGATGCGTTTGCACCAGGCCGTGCCGCTGTCCGGCTCAAAGAGGATTTTGCGTGACCACGGGCCGCCGAAATCGGATGCCTTCACGCGTCAGCCATTCGCGGGCGAACTGGATGTTGCGCTCGCCGATCGGGGTGCGGATGGCCTTGACGATGTTGCCACCGCCAAACGCCTTGGCAATCAGCCGTTCCTTGCGCGCGCCGCGCGTCAACAGGGCGTTGATCAGCACCTCCATGGCGTAGTCGCCGTGCAGCAGTGCATCTTGTTCGCTGTTGGGGGTTTTTCCGCCCGAGGGCAGCATGAAATGATTCATGCCGCCGAGTTTGGCGCGCTCGTCGAACAGGCAGACCGAAACACAGGAACCCAGCAGGGTGGCCAATGGGCGTTGGGTTTCGATGGCCCAGCCCCCGGGGTGGACGTTATGCGCGCTGCGCTCGACGCTCCGGCTGGTCGGGACAGCGGCGGCCGGGGCAGCCGAAACAGGCGGCAGGTTCATTTAAAAGCCATGATTTCACGGGCGATCATGTCCAGCGGCACACTTTTGTCGACACCGCCCAGCCGCACCGCTTCGCGTGGCATGCCATAAACCACGCAACTGGCTTCATCCTGTGCCACAGTTTTCGCACCGGCCTGGTGCATTTCATTCAGCCCGCGCGCGCCATCATCACCCATGCCGGTCATGATGATGCCCAGTGCATTTTTACCGGCCACTTGCGCCACCGAACGGAACAGGACATCGACCGAAGGCTTGTGGCGATTGACCAGCGGACCGTCGATCACTTCGACGATGTATTGTGCGCCGCTGCGCTTGAGCAGCATGTGGCGGCCGCCGGGGGCGATCAGGGCACGGCCAGGAACCACCCGGTCGCCATTTTGGGCTTCACGGACGTCGACCTGACAAAGCCCGTCGAGGCGCGCAGCAAACATGGCAGTGAATTTTTCTGGCATATGCTGGACGATCACTATCCCGGCAGAGACGGCTGGCAGGGCGCGCAACACGGTTTCCAGTGCCTGAGTACCGCCGGTTGAGGTGCCGATGGCCACGATGCCCTCGGTGGTCTTGGCCATTGCTGTGGTGGACGCGGCCTGAGCGGCCAGCACCGCATCGGCGCTGAGCTTTTGCGGCGGCGCTGCGGCTGTGGTGGCCGCGCTACCGAGCACGCGCCGGTTGCTGCGTGCGGCGGCACGCACGGCGGCCACCAGGTCGTTCGAAGCATCGGTGAGAAACTGCTTGACCCCCATTTTCGGCTTGGTGATGATGCTGACCGCACCGGCAGCCAGTGCCTCCATGGTGGTTTCTGCGCCGGTTTCGGCCAGTGAAGAGCAGATCACGACGGGCGTGGGTCGCTCGCTCATGATCTTTTTCAGGAAGGTGATGCCATCCATGCGCGGCATCTCGACATCCAGCGTGATGACGTCGGGCCATTCTTTCTGCATTTTGTCGAGCGCGAACAGCGGGTCGGCCGCCGCGCCGATGACCTCCATGTCCGGCTCGCGTTCGAGATGCTCGCGGATGGTCTGCCGCACCACCGCCGAATCATCGACGATCATGACGCGGATTTTTTTGCCGGAGCTCATGCAGGCAGGCGGTAGATGGTCGGCTTGACCGGCTTCACGCAATCGGTGATGCCGTTGAGGCTTTCTGAATGGCCGATGATCAGATAGCCGCCGGGATGCAGCTGGCGCGCCAGCCGTTCGACCACCTGTTTCTTGGTGGCGGCGTCGAAATAGATCATCACATTGCGCAGGAAAATGACATGAAACTTGCCGATGGCAGGCAGGCTGTTGTTGAGATTCACCTGCATGAAGCGGGTGTGATGGCGCAGCTCGGGCATGATGGTGAAGCTGCCTTCGTTCTCGCGCACGCCCTTCAGGCAGTATTTACGCAAGTATTCAGGCGGCAGGCCGCGTGTGCGGTCGAGCCAGTAGACCCCCCGTTCGGCCACGGCCAGCACCGATTTGTTGATGTCTGAGCCGGTGATGGTCCAGGGTGCCTTGATGCCCAGCTTGTCGGCCAGGGTCATGGCGATGGTATAAATTTCCTCGCCGGTTGAGCTGGCCGCGCTCCAGATGTCGAGCGAGCGGCCAGGCGGGTGTTGCGCCACAATGGTGTCGGCGAGAAATTCGAAATGCTTGATCTCGCGGAAGAAGTAGGTTTCGTTGGTGGTCAGCAGATCGACCATCAGTTGCAACTCGGTTTCTTCGCGGCCACTGGTCACGAACTTGTAGTATTCCGCATACGAGTTGTGGCCGTAGTGGCGCAGGCGACGACCGAGGCGACCGACCAGCAATACCTGCTTCGAGTCGGCCAGGCTGATCCCGGCAATCTTGTAGATCAGGCTCTGGAACTGTTTGAATTCGGGCTGGCTGATATTGCCGGTATCGATCATGATGTGCGCTCCCGGTGAGGGATTATGCGGGTTCCGGCGGCGGCTGGCCGGAAGACTGAGCCACGCCGGACAGGCTGGCCATTTCATCGACCGACAGCACGCGCTGGATGTTGAGCAGGATGACGAATTTCTGCTGGATTTTACCCATGCCGGCGATGAAGTCTGTGCGGATTTTCGCACCGAAGGCGGGTGCCGGCTCGATTTCGCTGCCGGGAATTTCCAGCACTTCCGAGACGGCATCGACCAGGATGCCGATATCCTGGCGGCCGTCTTCCTGCAGGATTTCGATGATGACGATGCAGGTGCGACGCTGCACGGTGGTCGGCGCGGCACCAAAGCGGGCGGCCAGGTCGATCACCGGCACGACCGCGCCGCGCAGGTTGATGACCCCACGCACAAAGGACGGCATCATCGGGATCTCGGTGAGCTGGCCGTATTCGATGATTTCCTTGACGTTGAGAATCCCGACGGCATACATCTCGCCGCCCAGGAGAAAGGTCAGGTATTGATGGGTTTCCGCCACGGCAGGCGGTTGGCCTGCGCTGGGCATCGACCCGGCGGGGCGCGGCGTTGGGGCGGTCTGGAGTGAGGTTTCCATGATGTGCGCGCGCTCAGAAACGCTCGAAATCCTGCTCGTTGAAGGACTGTGACGCAGAAGATGCCGATGATGACGCCCGGGCGGACGGGCGTGTGCTGCGCGGCGGCGTGACCTGCGCCGAGCTAACGGTGTTGCGCGCTGCATCGATCTTGAAGAAGGCCATCAGTTGCTGGAGCTGGCCGGCCTGGCCGCCCATTTCCTCGGCGGTGGCAGCCAGCTCTTCGGAGGCTGAGGCATTCTGCTGCGTGGCCTGGTTGAGCTGACCCATTGCCCCGTTGATCTGGCCGACACCGGACGATTGTTCCTGCGAAGCGGCGGCGATTTCCTGCACCAGATCGGAAGTCTTGCGGATCGACGGCACCATTTCGTCGAGCAGCTTGCCCGCCTTTTCCGCCATCTTGACGGAAGAGCCCGCCAGCGTGCCGATTTCCTGTGCGGCCACCTGCGAACGCTCAGCCAGCTTGCGGACTTCAGCGGCGACCACCGCGAAGCCCTTGCCATGCTCACCGGCGCGTGCCGCCTCGATGGCCGCATTCAGTGCCAGTAGATTGGTCTGGTAAGCAATGTCGTCGATGATGCCGATCTTGCTGGCAATCTGGGTCATCGCCTCCATCGTATCCTTGACTGCCGCACCGCCTTCGGTGGCTTCCACCGCCGATTTGGAGGCCATGTTGTCGGTGATCTTGGCGTTTTCGGTGTTCTGGGTGATCGAGGCGGTGATCTGCTCGATGCTGGCGGTGGTTTCTTCCACGCTGGCGGCTTGCTCTGAGGACGATTGCGACAGCGATTGTGCCGTGGCCGAAACCTGGCTGGCCGCGCTGTTGAGTGCTTCGGAGGCGGCATTCACCTCACCGATGATGCCCGACAGCTTGCCCACCATATTGGCCATCGACTGCTTGAGCAGGCCGGTTTCGTCTTTCGAATCGGCCACCAGCCGGACGGTCATATCGCCCTGCGCCATCGCATTGGCTGCACCCACCACCTCGTTGAGCGGCCGGGTGATGCTGCGGGTCACCCACAGCCCCATGAGGATGGAGAGAATGATGGCGACCCCGGCGGTCATCAGGATGGCCAGACGCGACTGGCGGAAGGTTTCTTCGGCGGCCTCTCCGCTCTTGTTCATCAGTTGTGCCTGAAACTCGATCAGCGTATTTACCCGTTTGCGATACTCGGTGGCGGTGGTCAGGTAATCATGGGTCAGGAAGGCGCGGCCTTCCGCGACCTTGCCGTCTTCCGCCAGCTGGATCAGCTGGTTTTGCGCGGCGATATAACGCTCGCGGCTGTCCAGTATCTGCTGGAACAGCTCAACCCCTTTGGGGTTGGCCAGGGTCGGCTTGAGTTTCTCCCAGGCCTTGGCGATGGTGGCACGACTTTCGAGGATTCTGTCTTTGGCTTTCTGCACGCCTTCCTTGTTCTCGGCCAGCATCAGATCGCGGCCACGGATGGCGATGTCATTCACGCCGGCCAGCCCTTCTTGCAGCAGCTCGATCTTCGGCCATTTGTTGCCCGTGATGTCGCGGGTTGCCTCGTTGAGGTTGCCCATGGCGAGGTTGGCGATGACTGTGATGGTGATCATCATGGCCACCAGCAGACCCAGCACGAGGGCGAGGCGGGCACCGATACGCAGGTTTTTGAACATGGGGTTGACTCCTTGGTGGATCGCTTGGGGATCGGTTGGTGGATCGGTCGGCGTGAAACAACAAAAACAGGTTGCAGAGGGCTTGATTGGTTAATTCATTAATTCATTAATTCGTTAATTTATACATTCGGATGAACGTCAGGGTTGCAGCAAACGGGCTGCGCTGGGTGGCGGTGCGCTGGCATCGGCGGCCAGTTGTGCCAGTGCCGGGACATCGAGAATCAGCGCGACTTCGCCGCTGCCGAGGATGGTGGAGCCGCCGATGCCGCGCAGATGGCGGAAGATGGCGGAGAGCGGTTTGATGACGGTCTGGAATTCGCCCTGCAGCACATCGACGACGATCCCCAGCTTGCGGCTGCCCGCCCGCACCACCACCACGTTTTCACGCGTGGGGCAGCTGCCTTCAATTTCAAACAGCTCGCGCAGTCGCACGAAGGGCAGGACTTCACCGCGCAGGTTGAGGTAATGCTGCTCGGTGGGCACGTTGTTCAGCTCCAGGCATTCCACCACCATTTCCAGCGGCACGACATAGGCGGAATGATCGACCCCCACCAGAAAGCCGTCGATGATAGCGAGGGTGAGTGGCAGGCGGATGGTGAAGCGCGAACCCTGTCCTTCCACGGAATCGACCTCAACCGAGCCGCGCAGCGCCTGGATGTTGCGCTTGACCACATCCATGCCCACGCCACGCCCGGAAAGGTTGGTGACGGTTTCAGCGGTGGAAAAGCCCGGCTCGAAAATCAGGTTGGCGATCTCTTGATCGTTGAGGGTCTGGCTGGCGGAAATCAGGCCGCGTTCGATCGCCTTGGCACGGATTTTTTCGCGTGACAGGCCGTTGCCGTCGTCGATGATTTCAATGACGATGCCGCCCGAATCGTGGCAGGCCTTGAGCTCCAGCCGCCCGGCCGGGGGCTTGCCGCGCGCGCTGCGGGCGGCCATGGTTTCAATGCCGTGGTCAATGGCATTGCGCACCAGATGCATCAGTGGGTCGCCGATTTTTTCCACCACGGATTTATCCAGTTCGGTTTCACCGCCGCTGATGGAAAGATCGACTTCCTTGCCCAGTTCGCGAGAGACATCGCGCACCACGCGGTTGAAGCGGTTGAAGGTTTCGCCGATCTGCACCATGCGGAGTTGCAGGGCGGAATCGCGGATGTTTTCGACCAGCCGGGCAAGCACCGAAGTGGCTTCGACCAGGGAGCCTTGCTGGCTCTTTTGCGCGAGCAGGCTGGCGCTGGCACCGGCAATCACCAGCTCACCCACCAGATCGATGAGCTGATCGAGCTTGCTGGCCTGCACGCGGATCAGTCGCGCCTCATCGGATTTTTTGTCGCTGACCTGCTTTTGTTTGACGGCCGCCGCAGCGACCACTTCCGGCTGGATGATTTTCTGTTCGACGAGGATGTCGCCCAGGCGAGGCGCGTTGCCGGGTTCTGCGCTGGGGGTTTCCTGCTGGCAGTTCAGCCCGGCCAGCAGTTCATCCTGGGTGAGCGCGCCACAGCGGACGAGGATTTCACCGAGCCGCATCGCTTCTTCGGGCAGTTCCTGGATCAATTGCAGATAATCGGCCACCTTGCTGTCTGGCGGCAGGATCCGCAGCACGCATTCGTCGCGGATGAAATCGAAAACCCGTTCGATGGCTTCCTTGCTGGCGTGGCTGCGAAAACGGATTTCGCAGCCCAGATAGCAGGATTCCGGATTCATGGCGGCGGCGGGCGGCATGGCATCGGCCAGGGTGTCGATGTGGGCGATTTCACCCAGGGTCAGCAGATGGCGCAGGATGGCCGCCGGGTCCATGCCTTGTCGCAGCACGTTTTCACCAAAGCGCACCGAAATATGCCAGCAGTCGTCGATGGCCTTGCCAGCACCGCTGGTTTCTACGCTGCTGGGCTGTTCATGCGGGTGGGCGGCCGGTGGTGCGGCAGCCAGCTGGCCACCCTGTTCATGGACCTGATGGATGAGTCGTGCGGCGATTTCATCGCCTGCGGCCTGCAGCGCGGCATCGTCGGTCATGAGCCCCGCCGTCACCCGGTCGAGCAGCGCGCCCAGGTGATCGCAACCCTGCAGCAGGCCATTGACGAGACCTGCGCTCGCGCTGATTTCGCCATTCCGCAGCTTGTCCAGCGTGTTTTCCAGCACATGGGTGAAGCGCACGACCATGCCCAGTTCGACCACCCCCGCGCTGCCCTTGATGGTGTGCGCGGCACGGAAAATCGCATTCAGCGTTTCATCGTCGCAAGCACCCTGCTCCATGCCGAGCAGCCCCGCTTCCATCGCCTCGATCTGCTCGCGGGACTCCTGGATGAACATGGCAAGAATTTCGTCGTCCATGAATACTCTTTCGTTAAGAGAGGTGCTGATTGAATCTGCTTGAATCCGCTTGAATCCGTTCACCCTGAGCCCGTTAACTCCATTCGCCCTGAGCCTGTTCACTCCGTTCGCCCTGAGCCTGTTCACTCCGTTCGCCCTGAGCCTGTCGAAGGGCTTTTCGTGTGAAATACACAGGCATGTCCTGAGGCCACACGACAGGCGTAGCCCGAACGGCGACAAATTTAACCCGTACTCTGCGCGGGAATCACCAGCGGATCGCCGAAGTAGGCGGCCATGTTGAAGAAATCAATCAGCTCATGCGCGGCCGGGCTGTGGGCGACGATGCGAAAGGTTTTACCCTGCAACTGGCTTTCACGCTTGGCGAGCAGCAACAGCTGCAAGCCTGCCGTGTCGATCTCGACGACCTGAGACAGATCCAGCTCGAACACCGCGCTGCGCGAGAGGGTCTCCATGAGTTTTTCTTTGAGTGCTTCGGCATGATAGATGGTCATGTCTTCATTGATGACCATGCGCTCGGCCTGGGCAGCGTGTGCAGTGTGTGCAGCTTGGGCAGTGTGCTGGCTCATCGCGGCGCTTTCAGCGGACAACCAGCTTGACGGTGTTGATCAGCTCATCCGCCGTCGCCGGTTTGACCAGCCAGCCCGATGCGCCTGCCGCCTTGGCTTCCATGCGTTTGTCTTGTTGCGACTCGGTGGTGAGGAACAGGATGGGCATGAACTTGTAGCTGGGCAGCTTGCGGACTTCCTTGATGAAGTCGATGCCGTTCATGCCGGGCATGTTGAGGTCGGTAATCAGCAGGTCGATCTTGCTGCCATTGGCGAATTTCTTCAGTCCTTCGGCCGCGTTGGGCGCTTTTTCCACGGCATAACCGGCTTTGGCGAGAATATTGGAGATCGACAGCAGGATGGTGGCGGAATCATCGACCAGCAGGATGGTTTTCATGCAGAGCGTCCTTCACAGGTGTCGTCGGTGTTCGTCAAATGGAATGGCATACCCATCATGCGATGACGACAGGAAGAGGCAGATTACCCCTGTTCAAACAAATTGTGAACGGTATAGTAGCCAGACCATGTTCTTCACCAAAATCCCACATTTCGTCTGGTCTGCCGAGTACTCGATCGGGATCGCCGCGCTGGACGAGCAGCACCAGCATCTGTTCATGCTCATGAACCGGCTGTACGCCCTGGATCACGCCGAGGATGATCGGGGCGACCGCCGTCTGCAGGCCTTGCTCGAAGAGTTCAACGAATATGCCGCCTTTCATTTCCTCACCGAAGAACGCTTGATGCGCGATCATCTGGCAGCGGACACCGATCAGGCACGCCATCATGCCGAGCATCGCGGTTACTGGCAGGCCATCGAAGACTACCGGCAGCGTTTTGCCCGCCAGGAAGCCGGGGTGGCACACGATCTGCTGGCGTATCTGGATCACTGGTGGCGGCATCATATCCTCGCCACGGATCGTCAATTTGGCAGCCAACTCCAACACGCCGGATTTTCCTGACCCCATGCCCCGCAAATTCCTCGCTGCCCTGCCGCCTTGGCAATTCACCCTGATCCGGGTCTTCCGCCGTTATCGCTGGCTGCTCGTGCCGCTGGGCACGCTGCTGATTACCCTGTTGGCGGCGGGGATGTCGATGCTGCTGGCCGGGCTGCTCGATCATCCGCATCCTATCGAGGAAGATTACGAACTGTTGTTCATCACCAGTGCCTGCGCCACCGGCCTGATCGTCAGCCTGCAGTTACTCATCAACCGGCTGCTGTTGGGGCGCACCATCAGCTCTTTTGCCGAGGAAGTGGGGCAGTGGGCGCGCAGTGATGCGCTGCATGCCGATAATTTTTCGACCATCGCCGAAAATCTCGACACGGTGGGGCGTTACAACACGGTGCTCGACGAACAGCTCAAGGAGGCCATCAACACCACCGAATCGGCGGCCTTCGATATCGTCACGCGCATCGATCGCATCGCCCAGGAAAGCGAGCGGCTGGCCAGCGAGGTCAAGGATTCCGTGCAGCATTCCAGCTTGCTCTCCGAGCAGTCGCAAGCGCAACTGGAGGCCAATCTCACGGCCATCAATGCCCTGATGGCCTATCGCGCCCAGCGCGAATTGCAGCATGTCGACGCCCAGCACAGCATCGAGCGGGTGGTCGCCGAAATGGGCTCATTGCCGCCGCTGGTCGAGCTCATCAAAAAAATCGCCAAACAGACCGAACTGCTGGCACTCAATGCCAACATCGAGGCGGCGCGCGCGGGTGAGGCGGGCAAGGGCTTTACCGTGGTGGCCGATGAAGTTCGCAAGCTGTCGAACAAAACCTCAGAAGCCGCCGCCCAGGTGACCGGCGGCATCGAAACCGTTTCCGCCGTCATCATGCGCGAACTGACCATTTCCTTCGCGCTGGAAAGCGGTGAGGCCGACCAGCAGCGGCTGGACGACATCAGCCAGCGGCTGAAAGAAATGGGCGACAGCTTCGCCCAGGCGCTGGGCTATCTGCAACACCTGACGGCTTCGCTCGAAGCCTCCACCGGGCAGATCAACCACGATGTCATGGACGCGCTGGGCAACCTGCAGTTTCAGGATATCGTTCGCCAGCAGCTCGAACATGTCGGCGAAGGCCTGGCGCGCTTGAGTGGCCACATGACCGAACTGGCCGCCGATACGCGGGTGTCATCCATCAAACCGATCGCGAGTGGCCGTCTGGAGCAGCATCTGGACGCACTGCGCCAGCGTTACGCCATGCAAAGCCAGCGCGAAGCCCATGCGCGCGGGCTGGGTGAAGTTGCACCGGGTGCACCCAATGCCGCGCCCCGGGTGGAGCTGTTCTGATGCCCGCCGCGTCGACGCAGCCCCCCGCCACGCGCCCCTGCCTGACCCTGATTGCCGCCGTGGCGCGGCATGGCGTGATCGGCCAGAACAACACCCTGCCCTGGCGTCTGCCGGAAGATCTGCGCCGCTTCAAGGCATTGACGCTCGGTCATCCCATCATCATGGGGCGCAAAACCTGGGACAGCCTCGGCCGCCCGTTGCCCGGGCGCGAAAACATCGTCATCAGCCGCGATCCGTCGCGAGTGCTCGCAGGTGCTCGCGTTGTGGGTTCGCTGGAACAAGCCTTGACGGTGGCGGCCGCGACAAAAACCGACGAAATTTTCGTCATCGGCGGCGCGGAAATCTACCGCCTGGCCCTGCCGCAAGCGCAACGCCTGCAACTCACCGAAATCGACGCCGACTTCACCGGCGACGCCCATTTCCCCCAGGTCGACCACAACCACTGGCACGAAACCACCCGCCTAACCCATCGCGCCGAAGCCGGGTGGAACTATGCGTTCGTCACCTACGAAAAGGTGGGGTCAGGTCTTTAATTATCACATTTTGCCGATAAAACCTGATAATTAAAGACCTGACCCTGTTTGTTTATGCCAGCATCAGGATGGCAATGCTGACCCCCACGCCGGCAAACCAGATGATGGAACGCAGGTTGCCGTAGTTCAGCAGATAGACCGCAATGTAAGCGATGCGGATGGCGATGAAACTGATGGCCAGGGAGTCGATGGTCGCTTGGTTCGCATGCGCCTGCTGGGCGAGGATCACGGCGGCGATGAATAGTGGCAGGGCTTCAAAGCCGTTCATCTGCGCGGCGTGGGCGCGCTGCCGCCAGCCGGTGAGCCGCGCCTCCCAGTCACGCGGATTGTTGTTGTCATAGCGCATCTGGCGATCCCGTGCGCGAAACAGACTGGCCTTCGCCAGCGCAATGGAAACAGGCGGCAGCAGGCAGGCAACCAGAATGCAGATATTGGCCAGCGTCATGAAAGCTCCTTCAGGTGGGGTCAGGTCTTTAATTATCACATTTTTCAACAGATGACCGGATGGCGGGTGTGGCTGAAGATTCTTGCGCATCAGGAAATGTGATAATTAAAGACCTGACCCCATGGATTATGACCCCATGGATTACATGGATTAAAATTTGCGCTATGTCCTCTTTTCGTCCTTCAGCCGCCTGGCGTCAGGTGGTGCGGCATCCGGCGCTTGGTCGCGGGCAACGGCACTGGCTGGATGATCAGGGGTCGTTGACGGCGCGTTTGCGGGCGCGTTGCGTGCAGTTTGATGTGCGGGTGCTGCGCCAGCAGTTGTTGCGCCCGGGGATCGACGAGTGCGCGACTTTGCCGGTGGCGCCGCGTCAGCTGGCCTGGGGTCGTGAGGTGTTGTTGCTGGCCGATGGGGTGCCGCGCATTTTTGCGCATTCGCTGCTGGCGCGGGCGCAGGCGCGCGGGGCGTGGCGGCTGTTTGCCCGTATGGGCAGCCGACCGCTGGGCGCGGCTTTGTTTGCCGATCCGAGCATTGTGCGTGAGTCTTTGTGTTTTCGTCGTCTCGATGCGCGTCATCCGTTGTATCGCGCGGCCGTGCAGGCAGCCGGGCTGGATGCGCGTCATACGCCGGGTTTGTGGGCGCGCCGTTCGCGGTTCCGCCGTGGCGGGCATGCGTTGCTGGTGTGTGAGGTATTTTTGCCTGCGGTATATGCGCTGCCTGCACCGCTTGCTTTATCTGCGATGTAATGTTTGCTTCATGCCCAACATGGATTCTCTTCGTCAAAAACTTGATCTTTATGAGCGGCTGATGCGCCTGGACAAGCCGATCGGCATTTTGCTGCTGCTCTGGCCGACTTTGTGGGCGTTGTTGCTGGCCGCCGATGGCCGACCCGCGCTGGTGCTGGTGTGGATCTTCGCGCTGGGGACGGTGCTGATGCGTTCGGCCGGCTGTGTGATGAACGATCTGGCCGATCGCAAATTCGATGCCCATGTCGAGCGCACCCAGGACCGGCCATTGGCGACGGGCGCGGTGTCGGTGCAGGAGGCGCTGTGGCTGGCGGGCGGCTTGTCGCTGCTGGCCGGGTTGCTGATCCTGCCGTTGTCGCGTTTAGTGTGGTTGCTGGCGGTGATGGCGTTGTTTCTGGCGGCGAGTTATCCGCTCACCAAGCGGTTTCTGGCGATTCCGCAGGCGTATCTGGGCATTGCGTTCGGTTTTGGTATTCCGATGGCTTACGCGGCGGTGCTGGGGCATGTGCCGCCGATTGCCGTCGTGCTGTTGCTGGCGAATATTTTCTGGGCGGTGGCTTACGATACTGAATACGCGATGGTCGATCGCGAGGATGACCTGAAAATCGGCATTTATACGTCGGCGATTACCTTTGGCCGCTTTGATGTGGCGGCGGTGATGTTTTGCTACGCGGCCACGCTCGCGCTGCTGGCATGGGCCGGCTACCGCTACCATCTGGGGCTGTTTTATGACGTTGGTCTGGGGGTGGCCGCACTCATTGCGGTATATCATTACACCCTGATCCGCCAGCGTGATCGCGCGGCTTGCTTCAAGGCGTTCCTGCACAACAACTGGTTCGGTGCTGCGGTATGTGCCGGGCTGCTGGCGGATTACCATTTACCGGCACTGCTGAAAGTAGCGACATGAAATACAACGATCTGCGTGAGTTCATCGCGCAACTGGAAAAGCAGGGGGAGCTCAAGCGCATCCGCGTGGAGGTTGATCCGTATCTGGAAATGACGGAAATCTGCGACCGGGTGCTGCGTGCCGGTGGCCCGGCGTTACTGTTCGAGCAGCCGAAAGGTTCGACGATCCCGGTGTTGGCCAATTTATTCGGTACGCCGCGTCGGGTGGCACTGGGGATGGGCGAGGAAAGCACCGACGCGCTGCGTGAAGTCGGCAAGCTGCTGGCGTATCTCAAGGAGCCTGAGCCGCCCAAAGGGTTGAAGGATGCCTGGGACAAACTGCCGGTGTTGAAGCAGGTGCTTAACATGGCGCCCAAGCTGCTGTCTTCCGCCCCCTGCCAGGAGGTGGTGTGGGAGGGCGATGAAGTGGATCTTGCCCGTCTGCCGATCCAGCATTGCTGGCCGGGCGATGTCGCGCCGCTGATTACCTGGGGGCTGGTGGTGACGCGCGGCCCTTGCAAGACACGGCAGAATCTGGGCATTTACCGTCAGCAGGTGCTGGGGCGCAACAAGGTCATCATGCGCTGGCTGGCGCATCGCGGCGGTGCGCTGGATTTCCGTGAGCACGTCGAAAAAAATCCCGGCCAGCCTTTCCCGGTGGCGGTGGTGATCGGCGCCGATCCGGCCACCGTCCTCGGGGCGGTCACGCCGGTGCCGGATACGCTCTCCGAATATCAGTTTGCCGGGCTGTTGCGCGGTGCGAAAACTGAATTAGTGAACTGTATCGGTTCCGACCTGCAGGTGCCCGCTTCCAGCGAAATCGTGCTTGAAGGGGTGATCCATCCGGACGAAACCGCCATGGAGGGGCCTTACGGCGATCACACCGGCTACTACAACGAGCAGGCGCCGTTCCCGGTGTTCACCATCGAGCGCATCACTATGCGGCGTGAGCCGATTTACCACAGTACCTACACCGGCAAGCCGCCGGATGAACCGGCGATGCTGGGCGTGGCACTGAACGAGGTGTTCGTGCCGCTGCTGCAAAAACAGTTTCCTGAAATTGTCGATTTCTATCTGCCGCCGGAAGGCTGCTCTTACCGGCTGGCGGTGGTCAGTATCAAAAAGCAGTATCCCGGCCACGCCAAGCGGGTGATGTTCGGCATCTGGAGCTTTCTGCGCCAGTTCATGTACACCAAGTTCATCATCGTCACCGATGACGATGTGGACATCCGTGACTGGAAAGAAGTGATCTGGGCGATGACCACTCGCGTCGATGCGGCACGCGATACCCTGATTGCCGAAAATACCCCGATCGATTACCTCGATTTCGCCTCCCCCGTGGCGAGCCTCGGTTCCAAGATGGGCATCGACGCGACCAATAAATGGCCGGGCGAAACCACGCGCGAGTGGGGGCGACCGATCGTCATGGATGAGGTCGTCAAACAACGGGTGGATGAAATCTGGAGTACGCTAAAGTTATAGTTCCCGTAAAATGAGTCGCCATGACCGATCCGCTCAACGACACCGCACTTAAAAGCCGACAACGTTACCGCATCCGCCGTTATCTGATGGCGGTGGCGTCGTCATCGTTGGTGCTGCTGGTTTTTTTTGCCCTCCGGCAGCTGGGCATGATGGATGAAAACGGCTTCTTGTATTCCAGTGCGGCCATGCTGGCCAGCTTCGCCCTGTTTGGCGTGCTGTTCTTTTCCGGGTTGAATCTCAAGGCGGCCGAACCCAGCCTGACCAGCGGGCAGATGGCCTGCTCGATGGTGGTGCTGAGTGTCGCCATGTTTTATTGCAACAGCGACGGGCGTGGACTGATCCTGATGATCTTTCTCGTTTCCTTCATTTTTGGCGTGTTGCGTCTGCAGACGCGTGAGCTGATGTATTCGGGCTTCATCGCCTCGCTGATGTATGCCAGTGTGATTTCCATGTTGGCAACCTACCGCCCGGCGCAGCTGGAGATGCAGCTGGAATTGATGCGCTGGCTCGTCATGTCGCTGGTGCTGGGCTGGTTTGCCGTCATCGGCGGCTATATTAGCAAGGTGCGCAAACGCCTGGGTGACAACAATGTCGAACTGGAAAAGGCGCTGCAGACGATCCGCAGTCTGGCCATCCACGATGCCTTGACCGGGCTGCCCAACCGGCGGCATCTGGAAGATGCGCTACAGCACGAAAAATCGCAGAGCAGCCGTTCGCAACGCGATTTGTGCGTGTGCATCGCCGATCTCGATCTGTTCAAGTCGATCAATGATACCTATGGCCATGAGGGCGGCGATGACGTGCTCAAGGCGTTTTCTGCCCGCAGTGCGGCCATGACCCGCAAGTCGGATCACTTTGGTCGCTGGGGCGGCGAGGAGTTTCTTGGCATCCTGACCTGCACCGATCTGGCGGGGGCGACCATCTGGGCCGAGCATCTGCGCCGCCAGGCGGAAACCCTGGTGATTCCCGGCCTGCCGGAGAACTTCCGCATGAGCATTTCGATCGGCATCGCTCAATATCAGGCGGATGAAGACATCCACCGAACCCTCTCGCGTGCCGACCACGCGCTGTATCGCGCCAAGGCCGAAGGACGTAACCGGGTGGTGGGTAGTGCGTGAATCGTTGGTGTGAGCATCGTGACGGGTGCGTGAGCGGCGCATGCGCCGTACGGGTTAAGCGAAGTGCAACGCCAGATTTCCTGTTGTATTCTTGGAATAAGCCCCCGCAGGCGCGGCTAGAATCGGCGTGCCGGGGTATATTCCGGCCACCCCAACAAGCGCTACACGCATAGGAGTCGCCATGCAGGATTCCGTTGAAAAACAGCATCTGCTCGCCGTCATCGTCGATTACTTCGTCCATCCGCGTCTGCGAGCTGACTCGGACGTGTTTTATCGCACCCGCATCCTGATCGCAGCGATGCTGTCGTTCGTCGCAGTTTGCCTGGCGGCGTTTCTGGTTGTGCCACTCATCAACTTTAACCAGTCCTCGATTTTGATCGCAGGCGGGTTGTTGCTGCCGACCACCTTCTGTTTCGTCACCTTGCTGACGCTGCTGCGGCAGAACGGTAGTTATCTATTCTGTGCGGTGTCGACAGTCAGTGTCTTGCTGCTGCTGGTCGTCGGCGGGATCTGCGTATCGGGCGGCGTGGCGCATTCACCGGTCACCCAGTTGCTGGTCGTGCCGCCGCTGACGGCGTACTTCTTTGGTGGCGTGTTGTGGGGCAGCCAGGCGGTATTTTCGACCTTCATGCTGCTGATCGGCATGATCGGCCTGCACCTGCTCGGCATCGATTTTCTGCAGACGGTGAATACGCCCGAACAGCTCATCATCACCCATCTGCTGGTCAGCTTCGTCAATTTGTCGGCGATTTCCGGCATGGCCTTCATTTACGAATTCACCGCCGCCGCACTCAAGCGCGAACGCGATCTGGAGCGCGAGAAATACGTCCGCCTGGCTAAAACCGATCCGCTGACCGGGCTCGCCAACCGGCGTAATTTCGATGCCATGCTGCAGGAGCGGATCGACCTGTACGCACTGCAGGATCCGCCGCGCCGCTTTGCCCTGGGTTATCTCGATCTCGATGGTTTCAAGCCGGTGAATGACCGGTTCGGCCATGCCGTGGGCGATGAAGTGTTGCGGATCATTTCGGAACGGCTGCGTGCGGTGTTGCGCGGTTCGGATTTTGTCGGCCGTCATGGGGGTGACGAGTTCATGATGATGCTCGACCTGGCGGGTGAACCCGAAGCCCTGGAAAAAATGGCCACACGCCTGCTGGCGGCCATTGCCAAGCCGATCAAGACGACCGCCGGTGAGGTGAGTGTGAGCGGTAGCCTGGGCTTTGCGATTTTCCCTCTCGATGCCACGGATATCGAAGAGCTGAAAAAGTTTGCCGATGAAACCATGTATGTCGCCAAGAAGCAGCACAACTGCTGGCGTGAGTACGAAAAGATCAAGGCAGGTTAAGGCGTTGTCTGACGCGCGTCATTCCCTCGTTGCGGTTCCGCCACCGACGCATGACATCGCTACCTTGGGCCAGGTATTCACCCCCACCTGTGTCGTTCAGGCCATGCTGGCACTGCGCCGCAACACGGGGCGGGTGCTGGAGCCTTCCTGCGGTGACGGCGCGTTTTCAAAACTGATACCCGGCTGCGTGGCGATTGAACTGGATGACCGTCACGCGCCAGCGGGCAGCCTGAATATCGACTTCTTCGCCTATCCGGAAAAGCACCGGTTTGCCACCATCATCGGCAATCCGCCGTATGTACGCTATCAGGACATTCATGCCACGACCAAAACCCTGATCCGTTCGCGGCTGTTCGATCTGCGCTCCAATCTCTATCTGTTTTTCATCGAAAAAGCGGTGCGGCATCTGGCACCGGGGGGCGAGCTGATTTTCATCACGCCGCGCGATTTTCTCAAAGCCACCGCCAGCGTGCGGATGAACCGCTGGCTATCTGCCCACGGCACGATCACCCATGCCATCGAGCTGGGCGATGCCCGCGTATTTTCAGCAGCCGTGCCGAACTGCCTGATCTGGCGTTTCGAGAAAGATTGTTTTGATCGCGCGATGCAGTATGCGGAAATCGGCAATCGGGATGATCTCGACGCTGCCCTCGCCGCACCAGCCTGGGAATCACGGCAGTGTGTTGAAGCGGCCGGGCATCTGATGTTCTCGAAGGAAGCGCACGCCCTGCATCTGAAGGAAATCGCCAGCGTCAAGGTGGGCGCGGTTTCCGGGGCGGATGATATTTATGCCGATGCAGTTCATGGCAATCGTGATTTTGTCTGCTCCAGCACGGTCAAAACCGGGCAGACCCGGCGCATGATCTGGGTGGACAAGAACACCCCGCCCCCTGCGGTGCTGTCTGCCCACAAGCCACGCCTCATCACGCGCGGTATCCGCCATTTTGAAGAGTCCAACTGGTGGCACTGGGGGCGCGGCTACCCGCTCACTGACGCGCCCCGCTTGTATGTCAATGGCAAAACACGGGAAGCGCAGCCGTTCTTTATGCATCCGTCGAATCACTTCGACGGTGCGGTGCTGGCGATCTTCCCGCATGACCCTCACATTCATCTGCCCACCTTTTGCGCGGCACTGAATGCGGTGGACTGGCGCGCGGCGGGGTTCGTTTGTGACGGACGTTTTCTGTTCACCCAGCGCAGCCTGGAAAACGCACCTCTGCCGGCCGACTTTCAACAATTTCTGCCCCAGCCCCCGCCCGCATGAAAGCCATGATCCTTGCGGCAGGCCGTGGCGAACGCATGCGGCCTTTGAGTGACACCACGCCGAAACCCTTGCTGGCGGTGGCGGGCAAGCCCTTGATCGTCTGGCAGATCGAACGGCTGGCGGCCGCAGGCATCCGCGAGCTCGTCATCAACCACGCCCATCTGGGCGCGCAGATCGAGGCCGCGCTGGGCGATGGCGCGCGCTGGGGCGTGCAGATCGACTATTCCCCTGAAACCGAGGCACTGGAAACCGCCGGCGGGATTCGTCAGGCTTTGCCGCTGCTGGGTGACGCGCCGTTTCTGGTGGTGAGTGCGGATATCTATTGCGATTGTGATTACCGCGCACTGCTCGATGCGCTGGCCAACGGTGCACTGGCCGATGATGCACTGGCCTGCCTGTGGATGATAGCCAATCCGCCCTGGCATGCCCAAGGGGACTTTGCCTTGCGCGGCGGCAGGCTGCATCTTGAGGGCGAGCCGCGCCTGACGTATGCCAACTTTGGCCTGTTTCGCCCTGAAATGTTTGCAGCGGTCACGCCCGGTGCGAAGCTGGCTTTGCGCCCATTGCTCGATCTTGCCATTCCTGCCGGACGCATTCAGGGCGCGTGTTTGCAGGCCCTGTGGGAAAATCTGGGCACGCCCGCGCAGCTTGCGGCACTCGATGCGCGGCTGCATCATCCCCTTCCCACCTGATTCTCTTCGGCCACTCATGGATATCGCACCCTTCATCGCACGTCGTGCCCGTCTGCTTGAACGGATGCAACAGCACGGCGGTGGTCTGGCGGTGATCCCCACTGCAGTCGAGCAGACGCGCAATCGCGACACGCATTTTCCCTATCGTCCCGACAGTTACTTCCATTACCTGAGCGGCTTTGATGAACCCGAGGCGGTGTTGCTGTTGATTGCGCACGAAAGCCAATCGCAAAGCATCCTGTTCTGCCGCGAGAAGGATGACAGCCGGGAAGTCTGGGATGGCTTCCGCTGGGGGCCGGATGCCGCACGCGAGCAGTTTGCTTTCGATGCCTGCCATCCGATCGCCCGGTTTGAGGAAAAGCTGGTCGAGCTGCTCGCCGACCAGCCGGCGTTGTGGTTCTCGCTGGGGCAGGATGCTGCCTGGGATGCGCGGATCAGCGCGGCACTGAATGCCGTGCGCGCCCAGACGCGTCTGGGCAAACGCGCGCCCACGCAACTGCATGATGTGCGCGCCACGCTCGACGAAATGCGGCTTATCAAGGATGCCGCTGAAATCACGTTGATGCGCCGTGCCGCAACCATCGCCGCCGAAGCGCATCGACGCGCCATGCGGGCGACACGCCCCGGCGTGTATGAATATGCAATCGAAGCCGAGTTGTTGCACGAGTTCCGTCGCCAAGGCTGCCAGTTTCCGGCCTACAGCAGCATCGTCGCGGGCGGCAGCAACGCCTGCATCCTGCATTATGTTGGCAACGATCAGCCGCTCAAGGCGGGCGAACTCCTGCTGATCGATGCGGGAGGTGAGCTCGATGGCTATGCTTCTGACATCACCCGCACCTTTCCGGTGAGTGGCCGCTTCAGTGGCGCGCAGGCGGATGTTTATCAACTGGTGCTCGACGCACAAACGGCGGCGATCGCCGCGATCCGCCCGGGGGCGAGCTTCATCGAACCCCACGATGCGGCGGTCCGGGTGCTGGCACAAGGCATGCTGGATCTGAAACTGCTGCATGGCTCGCTGGACGGTGTGATTGCCTCTGAAGCCTACAAGCGGTTCTACATGCACCGCACCAGCCACTGGTTGGGGCGCGATGTGCATGATGCGGGCGAGTACAAACTGGGCGAGCAATGGCGTGGCCTCGAACCCGGCATGCTGCTGACGGTCGAGCCGGGTTGCTACATTCGCGCTGCGGCCGATGTGCCACCGGCATTCCATGATATTGGCGTGCGGATCGAAGACGATGCGCTGGTGACAGCACTGGGTTGCGAGATCATCACCCAGGCTGCGCCGAAAACCATCGCCGAAATCGAAACGCTGATGGCCGAGGCTGAACTTGAGATTCGGCGTGGCTGAGCCGACGTATTTCGGCGCGCATCTGGCGCAAGGCGCGCCCGAACGCCCCGGCGACTGCACAGCCGGGATCGCCATCATCGGCGGTGGTCTGGCCGGTATGACGCTGGCGTTGGCCTGCCAGCGGCATGGCATCCCTGCACGAATTTTTGAAGCGCGGGCAAGGGGCGCGGCACGGCAGGATCCGCGTGTACTGGCACTGTCGCATGGTTCGCAGCAGAGCTTTGCCTGGCTGGGGTTATGGCCACAGATGGCGGCTGCAGCCACGCCGATTGCCACCATCCATATTTCGCAGCAGGGCGGTTTCGGGCGCACCCGCATTACCGCCGAAGAACAGCGTGTTCCGGCACTGGGGCAGGTGGTGGCGGCAGGGCGGATTGCCGCCGTGCTGGATGATGCCGTGACGGCCGCCGGGATTGCGTATCACGACCAGACCGCCATCGACAGGGTGGAAACCGAAGCCCATCAACTCTGCCTGCGTGCGACCGATGGCCGCACATTCCATCCCCGGCTGGTGGTGTATGCCGAAGGTGCGATCCACAATAACGAGGCTCACACTGCCTGCACCGTCATTACCCGAGAATACGATCAGCACGCCCTGATCTGTGAAGTCAGTACCGCCACGCCCCATCACGGCATCGCCTATGAACGCTTTACCCCGCAAGGGCCGCTGGCACTCCTGCCCTGTGGCAGAAACAACGAATACGCGCTGGTCTACACCGGCGCGCCGGACGAAGCGCAAGGTTTGCTGGCGCTGGATAACAGCGATTTTCTGGCGGCGTTACAAGCGCATTTCGGCACACGGCTACGCTTTGTGACCACCACGCAACGCCATGTTTTTCCGCTCGGCCTGCGCTACCGTTCTTCGCCGGTCGGCACGCGCTGTGTCTGGCTGGGCAATGCCGCGCAGACCCTGCATCCGGTCGCCGGGCAAGGCTTCAATCTGGCATTGCGCGACATCCGCGCACTGGCGCAAACGCTGGCGGGTCACGCCGACCCGGGCGCACCCGCCCTGTTGCAACGCTATGCCGCCGCACGCCGTATCGACCGCGCCGGGGTGATCGGGTTTACCGACAGCGTCGTGCGGCTGTTCAGCAACGACACCCCCTTGCTGCGCGAAAGCCGTGGCCTGGCACTACTGGCACTCGATCTTCTGCCCCCGCTGCGCGGTTTTGTCGCCCGCCGCATGATGTACGGGTTGCGCGCTGGCAGGTGATGCCTCTTTCGCGCGCACGCTCAACGTTTAATCATCACGCAGCAGATACTGGCGAAATCCCGCCAGCAGCTCGGCAGGTAACGGCGTGGGGCCGGCTTCATTCACGGCGACGCCGGTGACATCGCACAGACAGACGCAGCGCCCTTCCTGAAACAGGGCGAGTGCCAGATCGAACGAGGTGTTTCCCAGGCGGGCTATCGCGACGCGCGCTTCCAGCGGGAGCGGGTAGTGTGCTTCGTGCAGATAATCGTACCCCGCATGGGCGACCAGCAGCCGGTAGGGGCGTTGGCGAAACAGGAAGTCCTCGCCAAACAGGGTGCACAGAAAACGCACGCGGGCTTCTTCGTGACATTCCGCCAGGGCCAGATTGTTGAGGTGGCGCAGGATGTCCATGTCGGCAAAACGCGGGGCGATGGTCATGCTGAAAGGGTAGCTGTCCGCCTTCAGCCGGCGCGGCTCGTGCCTCATTGCAGTGCGGCCTCGATGGCGGCGATCAGTCGTGGATCGGCGGGCGTTACGTCGGGTGCGTAGCGTGCCAGCACTTGTCCGTCACGGCTGACGAGGAACTTCTCGAAATTCCAGGTGACATCGCTTTCCTGTGGCGGCAGCAGGTTCTTCTGTGCCAGCCGTTCGCGCAAGCCGCCATCGCTATGGTCACCGTTTATGGCCTGTGGTTGCGCGTTGATGAGATACGCATAGAGCGGGTGGCGTGGCGCACTGTTGATCCTGAGTTTTTCAAATAATGGAAAGCGCACGCCATACTGTGTTTCGCAGAAAGCCTGGATTTCTCCGGCACTGCCCGGTTCCTGGCCGAGAAAGTCGTTGCAGGGAAAGCCCAGTACGCTCAGGCCGCGCGCGCCATAGGTTTCGTGCAGCTTTTCCAGCCCGGCATACTGGAGTGTCAGGCCACATTGTGAGGCGACGTTGACGATCAGCAGCACCTGTCCCTGGTAAGTGGCCAGGGTTGTGGCCTGACCGGCCAGGGTGTGCAGGGGGAGGGTGTAGAGCGCAGTCGTTGGGGTCATGGAAGTCTCCGGTGATGGAATTGTTGAGATTCGGCTTTCAGGCAACGCGCCCGTAGCAGGCCGTCGTTTGATTTTGGGCTTGCGCCCACATCAGGTCGCCGCGTGAAAAGTGCCACCATTCGTGGGCATGGCGGCAGAAACCGGCTTCGCTCATGGCGGCGTTGAGCAGCTCACGGCGCGCATGGATTTCACGCGCAGCCGGGTTCGTCGCCTGGGCGTAATGGGCGGGATAGGAACGCGGGCTGGTTTCGTCGATCAGGCCGCCCATGTCGAGTGTCGCTCCTGTGGCATCGGCCAGCGTCAGATCGACCGCCGCGCCGGTGCTGTGCGGCGGTGGTTGCTGTGGATCGTCATTGGGCGGGCTCCAGAATTCAAAAACGTGCGCGGCCAGCCGTTCGTAGAGCCACGGTGCGTGTGCGCGCAAATGCGTCAGGTTCGGGTGGCGCGCCAGTTCAATGGCATCGCCCGTCGCTTGCGCCTGAGATTGAAACTCACGCCAGACCATGAAGGCTTGCACTGCCAGCGGACGATAAGCATCGAACAGCTTGAACCGCCAGCCGGGGCGATATTGCTGCAATCGCTGCTGCGCCTGTGTCAGGGCGTGCAGCACACCCTGCCGTAACTGCCAGGGCGAAGCTGCGCCATAAGGTGCGCCCAATGCTTGATAAGGGGGTGGGTTGGTCAGCAGGAAGAGGCCGGGTGGAATGGCCACCAGCGGCTCACCGTTGTCCTCGACGGGGAGGGATGGGCTGATGCCAGATGAGACAGAAGGCATGGGCAGGGCGCGTGGCCAGCGGGATCCGCAGAGGGAGGCATTGTGACATGTTGCCGTCGCATCCTCGACACGGCTTTACGGTAAAATTACGCCCTTCCCGTTTTTCCGCGTCGCGCACGCGTTCCTTCCCGGCATGCAATTTCTCGGCTACACCCTCCGCAACAATTTGTTCGTGGCACCCATGGCCGGGGTGACGGATCGGCCGTTTCGCCAGCTTTGCAAGAAGCTCGGTGCGGGGTTGGCTGTGTCGGAAATGGTCACCTCCAATTCGCTGCTCTACGGCAGTGCCAAAACACTGCGCCGCGCCAACCATGAGGGTGAAGTCGAGCCGATCTCGGTACAGATTGCCGGTGCGGATCCGCGCATGATGGGCGAGGCGGCGAAACATAACGTCGATCATGGCGCGCAGCTCATCGACATCAACATGGGTTGCCCGGCCAAAAAAGTCTGCAATGTGATGGCCGGTTCGGCATTGATGCAGGATGAAGCACTGGTTGCGCGCATCCTCGAAGCCGTGGTCAAGGCGGTGCCGGAGACTCCGGTCACGCTCAAGTTTCGCACAGGCTGGAGCCACGAAAACAAAAATGCGCCGCGTATTGCGCGGATCGCCGAAGACAGTGGCATCCGCGCGATTGCGATCCACGGCCGCACGCGTTCCGATCAGTATCGCGGCGCAGCGGAATACGACACCATCGCGCAGGTGAAGTCGCAGGTGCGGATCCCGGTCATCGCCAATGGCGACATCACCACGCCGCAGAAGGCACGTTACGTTCTCGACTACACGCAGGCCGACGGCTTGATGATCGGCCGCGCCGCACAAGGCCGCCCGTGGCTGTTTCGTGAAATTGAACATTACTTGGCCACTGGCGAACTTCTGCCGCCGCCGCGTGTGAGCGAAATTCACGCCATATTGCGCCAGCATCTGGCTGATCTTTATGCTTTTTATGGCGAAGACACCGGCGTCAAGATCGCCCGCAAACATATCGCCTGGTATACCAAAGGCATTGCCGGTGCGGCGCATTTCCGTCATGCCATGAATCAGCTGGGCAATGTCAGCGAGCAGCTGCAGGCGACGGATGCGTTCTTTCTCAGCCATGCGCAAGCCCACGAACACCTGAGTTACACCTCCCCCGAGCAACCCACCGATGAGGCCATCGCCGCATGAGCACGAACGATCTTGCCGATTGCGTCCGCCGCACGCTGAACCGTTATTTCAAGGATCTGGATGGCGAAACGCCGACGGGTCTGTATGACATGGTGGTGCAGAATGTTGAGCGTTCGATGCTGGAAACCGTGCTGCAACACGCCGCAGGTAACCAGACGGTCGCGGCCAGCATGCTGGGCATCAACCGCAACACCCTGCGGCGCAAGCTCACCGAATATGAACTGCTCTGAGATTGCCCTGAAATACGCCCACCCTTTGCTTTTTGCTCATTACACATCATGAAAATTACTCAGGCTCTGATCAGTCTTTCCGATAAACGCGGTGCGGTCGATTTTGCGCGCGCCCTGACCCAACTCGGCATCAAGCTGCTATCCACCGGTGGTTCGGCCAAGCTGCTGCGCGACGCGGGCTTGGCGGTCACTGAAGTGTCGGATTACACCGGCTTCCCGGAAATGCTCGATGGTCGCGTCAAGACCCTGCACCCCAAGGTGCATGGCGGCATACTCGGTCGGCGCGATCTACCCGAGCATCTCAAGACCATGCAGGAACACGGCATCGAGTGCATCGATCTGGTGGTGGTGAATCTCTACCCGTTCGCGCAGACCGTCGCCCAACCCGGCTGCTCGCTGGACGATGCGATAGAGAACATCGACATCGGCGGTCCGACCATGGTGCGCGCTGCCGCCAAGAATCACGGCAATGAACAAGGTGGCGTGGGCATCGTCACCGATCCGGAAGATTACGCTCAGATCATTGAGGAACTGAAGTCCGGCCATGGCGCGCTGAGTTACAGCACACGGTTTAATCTGGCTAAAAAAGCCTTTACGCACACCGCGCGCTACGACGGCATGATCAGCAACTGGCTGACTTCACTGGACGAGAAAAACCAGCCCGGCCTCTACCCGGATCGCCTGCAACTGGCCTTCGACAAGGTGGATACCCTGCGCTACGGCGAAAACCCGCATCAGTCGGCCGCGTTCTATCGCGAGCCGGAAGCCGTACCGGGCAGCATCGCCACCTATCAGCAACTGCAGGGCAAGGAACTCTCCTACAACAACATCGCCGATGCCGATGCTGCATGGGAATGCGTCAAGGCGTTCAACGGGAGCGCGGGTAACACCGACACCGCATCTGCCGCCGCCTGCGTCATTGTCAAGCACGCCAATCCCTGTGGGGTGGCTGTGGCGGCCACGGCGGAAGCCGCGTATCGCAAGGCGTTCAAGACCGATCCGACCTCGGCGTTTGGCGGCATCATCGCCTTCAATGTCGCGATCGACAAAACCACCGCCGAAGCGGTGGCCGGGCAATTTGCCGAAGTCATCATCGCCCCGGCAGTCACGCCGGAAGCGCGTGCGGTGTTTGCCGCCAAGCAGAATCTGCGTGTCATGATCGTGCCGCTGGGCCAGGCTGCCGCTGCATTCGATTACAAGCGGGTCGGCGGGGGGCTGCTGGTACAGACAGCCGATGCCGCCGTCATCACCCGGGCGGAGATTAAGGTGGTGACAAAGCGCGCGCCAACCCCGGCGGAACTCAGCGATCTGCTGTTTGCCTGGCGGGTGGCCAAGTACGTCAAGTCAAATGCCATCGTCTATTGCAAGGATGCGATGACTGTGGGGGTGGGCGCGGGTCAGATGAGCCGTGTCGACTCGGCGCGGATTGCCGCAATCAAGGCCGAAAACAACGGCCTGAGCGTGGCGGGTTCAGTGGTCGCCTCGGATGCTTTCTTCCCCTTCCGCGACGGGCTGGACGTGCTGGCGCAGGCCGGTGCCACGGCGGTCATCCAGCCCGGTGGCTCGGTGCGCGATGCCGAAGTCATTGCGGCGGCGGATGAACAGAATGTGGCGATGGTATTTACCGGCTTCCGTCATTTCAGGCACTAAGCTGTCATGAGGTGCGAGGTGCTATTTCCTCGCTCGCTCGCTCCCCGCCCTTGTTTTTTTTACCTCAACTTCTCCATCTACATGAAATTACTTGTCATTGGCTCAGGCGGTCGCGAACACGCGCTGGCCTGGCGGCTCGCGCAGGCTCCTGGCATCCAGACCGTTTATGTGGCGCCGGGCAACGCCGGGACCGCGCAGGAACGCGAATTGAAGAATATCGACATCACCGATATCAATGCGCTGGCCGACTTTGCCGAACAGGAGAAGGTGCACTTCACCCTCGTCGGTCCGGAAGCGCCGCTGGCGGCAGGTATTGTCGATCTGTTTCGCCAGCGGGAGCTGCGGATTTTCGGCCCCAGCCAGGCGGCCGCGCAGCTTGAAAGCTCGAAGGATTTTGCCAAGAATTTCATGATTCGCCACAGTATCCCGACGGCGAAATTCCAGACCTTTTCGGACGCTCAGGTGGCGCATGCCTATGTCGATGCCGAGGGCGCACCCATCGTTATCAAGGCCGACGGCCTCGCTGCGGGCAAGGGTGTGGTGGTCGCAATGAGCCTGTCTGAAGCGCATGAAGCCATCGACATGATGCTCACCGACAACAAGATGGGTGATGCGGGTGCGCGGGTGGTGATCGAAGAATTTCTGGAAGGGGAAGAAGCCAGTTTTATCGTCATGGCCGATGGTGTGCATGCGCTGCCGCTGGCCACCAGTCAGGATCACAAACGTCTGCAAGATGGCGATCTGGGGCCGAATACCGGCGGCATGGGGGCGTATTCCCCCGCGCCGGTCGTCACCCCCAGCATGCACGCCAAGGCGATGCGCGAGGTCATCATGCCGACCCTCAATGGCATGGCGAAGGATGGCATCCGCTACACGGGCTTTCTTTACGCCGGACTGATGATCAAACCGGATGGCACGCTGAAGGTGCTCGAATTCAACTGCCGCATGGGTGACCCGGAAACCCAGCCGATCATGATGCGGCTGAAAAGCAATTTCGTTGATCTCGTCGATGCCGCCATTGATGGCAAGCTCGATCAGGCAGAGGCCGAGTGGGACCGGCGCATGGCGCTGGGCGTAGTACTGGCAGCACACGGGTACCCGGAGAACCCGCGCAAGGGCGATGTCATCCGCGGTCTGCCGCAGGCAGCGTCGTTGTCTTCGTCTTCGCAGTCTGCGGATGCCGAGGATAGCCACGTCTTTCATGCGGGGACGACTGAAAAAGACGGCCATGCCACCGTCAGCGGGGGGCGCGTGCTGTGCGTGACTGCGCTGGGCGACAGCATCCGCACCACGCGCAAGCGCGCTTACGAAGTGGTCGACGGCATCAGTTTCGATGGCATGCAGTATCGTAGCGACATCGGCCACCGCGCCCTGTTGTTGCGCTAAGGAAGTGCTGATTTATTCGTAGCCGTTCCAGCTGAGCCCTTCGCGCGGCCTCAGGGCGAACGGAATGAATACATCACTGTGCCGGATCAATCACTGCGCGAAGCGATGAAATCCTCGCGCAGGTGTCGCTTCAGCACTTTGCCAACGACGTTACGCGGCAGTTCATGGGGATGGATCGTCACATGGGCAGGCACCTTGTAGGGTGCCAGATGTGCAGCTACATGCGCCCGCACGGCGTCGGCATCGAGCGACTGCCCCATCCGCAAATGGACGGCCACCGCCAGTGCTTCGCCATAGGTGGCATCCGGCACACCGAATGCGGCGGCTTCGACGATGGCCGGGTGTTGTAACAACACGGATTCGATCTCGGCGCTGGCAATTTTTTCACCGCCGCGATTGACGATATCCTTGATGCGATCGACGACAAACAGGAAGCCGTCTTCGTCGAAATAACCGATGTCGCCACTGCGAAACCAGCCGTCATGCAGCACCTCGCGGGTCGCTGCCGGTTTGTTCCAGTAACTTTGCAGGGTGGTGGCACTACGCAACCAGATTTCTCCTCGCGCACCTTGCGGCAGTGCTTGCGCCGGGTTGTCGCCGATCCGCACGTCGAACAGCGGTGACGTGAGGCCGTTGCTGCGCGGCTTCCAGATAAAAGCTTCGCCCGTGGCGGCATTCGACGGCCCGTTGGTTTCGGTCAGGCCATAACCGATCCCGGCCATTGCCTGCGGTTTCTTTGTGGCCAGCAGTTCGATCAGCCGGTCGGGGATGCCTGCGCCGCCAAAGCCCAGCCAGGCCAGGCTGCGGGTATCGGCCTGATCGAATCGCGGATCGTCCATGAGTTGCAGCATCATGGCGGGGGCGGCCGAAAGCTGGGTAATGCGCTCACGCGCGATGAGTTCGAGCACCGCGCCGACATCCCATTTGTACATGATGACGATGCGCCGCCCGGTACGCAGGGCGGAAAGAAACTGGGCGTGCAGGCCGCTCGAATGAAACAGCGGCACGGCCATCAGCGTGGTCATTTCAAAGCCCGCCGTCATCATCGCAGCAAAGCGTTCTGGCGAAGTCATGACGTACAACGCGCCAAAATATTCCAGATTGATGATGCCCTGGCACATCGCCCGGTGGGTTGATACCACGCCCTTGGCCTGACTGGAGGTGCCGGAGGTGTACATGATCATCGCCAGATCGTCGGCGGCAATGTCGACGGCGGGCAGGGGTGCAGCCGCAGCCGCCGTCGCAGTCGCAGTCGCAGTCGCAGTCGTCGCGACAGACTGCAGCAGCGCGTGGTAATGAGCGACATTCGCGGATAAAGGCAAAGGGTCTGCGCCATCGACGACAATGGCGGGCAGCTGCAAGGTCGCCAGATCGTCGATGACATGCGCCAGCCGCTGGGCATCGCAAAACAGCAGACGGGGTGCGCTGTCCTGCAGGCCATACAGCAGCTCCTCGCGCTGTCCCCAGCTGTTGAGCGGCACCGCCACGCCGCCACAGAGGATGATGGCGGCATAGGCTGCCATCCATTCTGGCCGGTTACGCAGAGCCAGTGCGACCCGCTCGCCTTTTTGCAGATGGTAGTGCTCGCGCAGCACCCGCACCAGTGCATCGACCTGCTGATAGAAGGTCGCATACGTCCAGCGCGTATCCTGCCAGACGAGGAATTCCTTGTCAGCAAAACCGCGCCCTTGTTCGATCAGCGCGGCCAGAGTGGGCGGGGCGTTCCGGTAAATCGGGTAGGTCTGGCCGCCGATATTCGTTTCGGTCAGCTCGAAAGGCGCGCCCGGCGCGGTTAGTTGCGCGGCAACGGCATGCAGCTGGTGCTGTAGCGATTCAGTCATCGTGTTGCCTCCCCAACATTCTAAACACCGTCAGGAAACACGGATGGAATCCGTTCACTCTGAGCTTGTCGCAGAGCATTCCCTTGAAATAAAAGGGCTTCGACAGGCTCAGCCCGAACGGTTACGAATAATCCGCGTTTCCCTAAACACGCCGGATACAAAAAGAGGAGTGCAGCGCACTCCTCTTTTCCTGACGGCCCGCGTGCGATTTACCGTCGCGGGCTATTTATAACGGACAAATCACAGCCCGACAATGCCTGCCACGCGATCGCGATGATAGGTGATGTCGCCCAGTGCGGCCACACAAACCCGGCCACGCTTGAGATACAGGCCGACATCCAGTTCTTCGGTAACGCCGATGCCGCCGTGCATTTGCACCGCTTCGCTGCTGACCAGTTCCATCACTTCGCCCATCTTGGCCTTGGCCGCGCTGGCGTAGAACGGCAGGAAGGCCGGATTTTCGTCAACGCAGGCCAGTGCTGCGAGCACGCTGCTACGCGCCAGCTGCATCTGCACGAACATCTTGGCGGCGCGATGCTGCAAGGCCTGGAAGGAGCCAATCAGCACATCGAATTGCACGCGTTGTTTGAGATATTCGATGGTGGTGTCGAACAGCCACTGGGCGATGCCGAGCATTTCGGCGCAGAGTGCGACCCGGCCGCGATCGAGGATCTGATCGAGCAACTCAGCCCCTTCGTCCAGCGTACCCAGCACGGCATCCGCGCCGATCTGCACATCCGCCAGGACGATACGGGCGGCATTGCGCGTGTCGATCATCGACAGGCGATGACGTGTCACTCCAGCGGCCTTCGCGTCGACGAGAAACAGGGTGATGCCTTTTTCGGTGCGCGCCGAAACGATCAGCTGATCGGCACAATCGCCGTCCATGACGAACTGTTTCGTGCCCTTGAGCACATAGCCCGCAGCATTTTTCGTGGCGGTCGTCGTGCAGGATTTGGGATCATGACGCGGGCCTTCATCAACCGCCAGCGCGAAGCGCACTTCACCGGCGATCAGTTTGGGCAACCACTGATTGCGCTGGCTATCGCTGCCGCCCAGTTGCAAGGCGGTGCCGCCGAGTACCACGGTCGAAAGAAAGGGCGAACCGGCCAGCGTCTTGCCCGCCGGTTCCAGCACCGCACCAACGCCCTGAAAGCCGAAACCCAGGCCGCCCTGTTCTTCACTGGCGATGATGCCCGTCCAGCCCATTTCGGCCATCTGCTGCCACAGCGCAGGTACATAGCACAGGGCATCCTTGTTTTCGCGCATGTCGCGCAGGGTCTTGGTGCTGAAATTGTTCTGGAAGTAATCCTGTGCGGTTTCCTGCAGCAGGCGTTGTTCTTCGTTAAAGAGGAGTCCCATGTTCTTGTCTCTCGCTGCAGGTCAGGAAGGCAGGCCAAGAATGCGCTTGGCGATCACGTTGAGCTGGATTTCAGAGGTGCCACCTGCAATGCAGAACGTCCATGACAGCAGCCATTGTTTGGCCGTCATCAGTTCGTCGTCATTGAATTCCTGGCCGGCCTCATGCGTATCCCAGCCCAGCGCGCGATGACCCATCAGCGCCATCAGGGCTTCATATTTGTGACGGCCTTCTTCGGCGGAAGCGTATTTGAAAATCGAGGTCAGTGCGCCGACATCGCCGCCCGCCCTGGCTTCTTCACCCACGCGCTGCATGGTAAACAGGAAGGCTTTTTCATCAATGATCACGCTGGCAATGCGGTCGCGCAGCGCGGCCTTCTGCACCGGGTCGGTGATCTGCGGCAGATACTCCTGCGCCAGCGAGGTGAGATCGCGCCCCTTGACGCTGGACTCGTTCAGCTTCGACATCGCGCTGCGTTCGTACTGCAGCAGTTTCTTGGTGATCGGCCAGCCACCGTTGATTTCACCAATGACGTTCTTCACCGGTACGCGCACGTTGTCGAAAAACACCTGGCAGAAGTTCGACTTGCCGCTGAGCAGTTCGATCGGCTTGACGCTGAGCCCCGGCGTCTGCATGTCGAGCAGGATCAGGGTGATGCCCTGCTGCTTGTCCTTGGCCGGATCGCTGTCGGTACGGATCAGACAGTACATCCAGTCGGATTTCTGCGCGTAGGAAGTCCAGATTTTCGAGCCGTTGATGACAAATTCATCGCCTTCGCCGCTTTTTTCAATTTCCGCCTTCATCTTCAGGCTGGCGAGATCCGAACCGGCATTCGGCTCGGAGAACCCCTGGCACCAGCTGGCTTCGCCGGAGCACATCTTGGGAATGTGCTGGCGTTTTTGTTCTTCAGTGCCGAATTCGAGGATGATCGGGCCGATCATCCAGATGCCCAGATTGACCATCGGCAGACGGCATTTCATGCGCGATTGTTCGCGTTCGAGGATGCTGGCTTCGGCCTTGGACAGCCCGCCACCGCCGTATTCCACCGGCCAGGTCGGGGCGAACCAGCGCTGGTCGCGCATCCGTTCGTACCACAGGCGCTGGGGTTCGGAGTCGAACTGGATCTGACGGCCGACCCAGACGATGCCGCCTTCCGGCGTGGGTGTCCGCATTTCGGGCGGGCAGTTCACCTCCAGCCAGGCACGCGTTTCCTGGCGGAATTTTTCAAGTTGATCCTTGTCACTCATGGCGTTATTTGCCTCTTTCTGTGCGGGCTTGCGGACGTAAAATGGCGTGGAAAAAACAGCCGGACATTGTCGCCGAGGGGGTCGGCAACGCATCGTCCGAAAAGACTAATCGGCGGCAGACAAGCCGAACGGCGCCAGCGCACCCCGCCCCGCACGCAGCAGTTGCGGCGTGCCATCGACCAGGTCGATCACCGTCGTCGGTTGCGTGCCGCAGGGGCCGGCATCGATCACCAGTTCGATCTGGTTTTCCAGACGTTCGCGAATTTCATGGCTATCGGTGAGCGGTTCGAGGTCCTGGTCGGCTGCTTGTGCCGGCAGCAACAGGGTTGAAGTCAGCAGCGGCTCGCCCAGTTCGTCGAGCAGGGCGTGGATCAACGGATGATCGGGAACCCGCAGCCCGAGGGTCTTGCGTTTGGGGTGCAGCACGCGGCGCGGCAATTCGCGGCTGCCTTCGAGAATGAAGGTGTAGCTGCCGGGCGTGTTGGCTTTGAGCAGGCGATAGGTGGTGTTATCGACGCGGGCATAGGTGGCGATCTGCGACAGGTCGCGGCACATCAGCGTGAAGAGATGGCGTTCATCCACGCCCCGGATGCGGCGGATCCGATCGAGCAAGGTCGCATCGCCCAGATGGCCGACCAGCGCGTAGGCCGAGTCGGTCGGCAGAGCCACCAGCCCGCCTGCGCGGATGATTTCGACCGCATGGCGGATCAGGCGGAGCTGGGGTTGCTCGGGGTGGATGTAGAACAGTTGAGACATTAAATCAGCACCGTCCACACCGGCGTGAGATTCGCCGGAAACGGCGGCAGTTTGCCGATGTCGATGCGGCTCTCGCCCGGGCCATGAAAGTCCGCACCGCGCGAGGCCAGAAAGCCGTATTCCCGCGCCAGACGCGCCATGTTCTGCGTGTCATCCTCGTTGTGCGAACCGGATTGCACTTCGATCCCGCGTCCGCCCAAATCGCGGAACTCGGCGAGCAGCCGGTGCAATTCCTTTTTCGTGATGCGATAACGCCCCGGATGCGCCACCACCGCCACGCCGCCCGCCCCGTGGATCCAGCTCAGGGCATCGGCCAGCGTCGCCCATTGATGGCTGATGTAACCGGGCTTGTCTTTGGCCAGCCAGTAGTCAAACACCGATTTGACATCCTTCGCCCGGCCGCTTTCGACGATGTAACGCGCAAAGTGCGAACGCCCGACCATTGCCGGATTGGCGACATGACGCAATGCGCCTGCGTAAGCACCATGGATGCCGACCTTGTCGAGCTCATCGGCCATGCGCTGTGCGCGGGCATCGCGGCCACTGCGCAGTTGCATCAACCCGATATCCAGCACCGCATAATCCGGGTCGATGCCCAGCCCGACGATATGGATGGTCGCGTCATTACCCCAGGACACGGAAATTTCGACGCCATTCACAAAGCGCAGCCCCAGTGTATCTGCCGTGTGGCGCGCTTCGGCCAGCCCGGCGAGCTCATCGTGATCGGTCAGTGCCAGCAGTTCCACGCCGTTGGCATGGGCGCGGCGCACCAGTTCGGCGGGCGACAGCAAACCGTCGGAAATAGTGGAGTGACTGTGCAGGTCGGCGTTCATGCCAGAAATTCCTCAATGATCTGTGCCAGCCGCTCGGGCTGGTCGTGGTGCAGGTTGTGGCTGGCATCCTCCAGCAAAACGCGGCGTAGATTCTGGAAACAACGCCAGCGCGCCTGATAATCGGCCTCGCCCAGGCCGTGATACATCATCATCGCTGTTGAATCGGCAGCCTCGACCCAGAGCACGGATGCCGTGACTCGTCGCCAGCAGGCGCGGGCTTCTTCGAGACGATACGGATAGGGCGTGAGCACCTTGTGGTATGGATCGCTCGCCACCACGATGCCGCCGCCATTTTGTGCTACGCCGAAATGCTCGGCCAGAAAGGCCGCGCGGCTCATGGTGAGGCGGGGGTTGCTTTTTTGCAAACGGCGCACCAGCGCGGCGCGATCGGCGTAGTGCCGCGTGGCCGGAGGCGCGCGCATCTGGTCAAGCCAGTGGGTGTAACGGCCGGGTGCTTCGTCGGGATCATTGCCCGGCATGCCGAAGCCTTCGAGTGTGACCAGGTGCGATACCCGCTGCGGCCGCACACCGGCATACACGCAGGCGACGTTGCCGCCCATGCTGTGACCGACCAGCCGCGCGGGTTGTTGGGGCGAGTAGTGGTCGAGCAGGCCATCGAGATCGGCCACGTAATCCGGAAACCAGTAGCCGCCATGGTTCCATTGCGACTGGCCGAAGCCACGCCAGTCGGGCGCGATGCAACGCCAGTGGCCTTCCAGTGCATCGACCAGGAACTGGAAGCTGCCGGAGAAATCCTGCCAGCCATGCAGCAGGAACAGCATCGGCGCATCGGCCGCACCCCACAGCCGTACATGCAGGCGCATGCCGCGCAGGGTGATGAACTGCGATTCACTGGTGGCGGCGGGAAGATTATCGATGGCGGAGGGCATCGGCCGATTTTAACATCCCGCTTCAGCTGCGGCCTCAGACGGGATTCTCGATCTCGACATAATCGCAGGCCAGGCCGAATTGTTTCTGCAGGTGTGCGGCCAGTGCCTGCACGCCGTAACGCTCGCTGGCATGATGGCCGATGGCGATGCAGGGGATACCGGTTTCCTGTGCCAGATGAAAGGTCTGCTCGGAAACCTCGCCGGTGACATAAGCGTCTGCCCCGGCGAGGATGGCCTGTTCAAAATAACCTTGTGCGCCGCCGGAACACCAGGCGATGCGCTGCAACCCACGCTGGCCGTTGCCGAGCAGTTGGGCGGGGCGCGCCAGCTGCTGCGTGAGGGCGGCAGCCAGTGCGCTGGCTGTGGGCGTGTCTGGCGCAGGCCGACCCAGAAAGCCGATTTCCTGCTCGCCAAACCGTCCTTCGACCGACCAGCCCAGGTGTCGCGCCAGTTGCGCGTTGTTGCCCCACTCAGCATGAGCGTCAAGCGGCAGATGATAGGCAATCAGGTTGATGTCATGCGCCAGCAGGCGAGCCATCCGCTGCCGGCGAAAACCGGTGAGCCCCCCTTCTTCACCGCGCCAGAACCAGCCGTGGTGCACCAGCAGGGTATCGGCATTGCGGGCAATGGCGGCTTCGATCAAGGCCAGGCTGGCCGTGACGCCGCAGACTAGCTGACGAACCTCGCCACATCCTTCCACTTGCAAACCGTTTGGGCAATAATCGCGGAATCGTGCGCTGCTCAGGCTTTCGTTGAGATAACGCACCAGTTCATCACGCTGCATGTAGGCTCACCTCTTTCTGGCTCATTTGAAAAACCCACCCGTTTCCACGTCGATGCGTGTTGATTGTCGCAGCGCGCTGCGGGGAAGGATGAAAGTATGCACCGTCTCTGGCTGATTTTCGCGCAAGCCGTCACGATCAGCGTGGCGGGCTTGTTTACCTTTCATGTCATCGGGCCGCTATTCGGCTGGGGCGAACTGCCCACAGGCCGCGCGGGCGGTGTGGTTGCTGTGCAGGAAGTGACGACCGAAGGCGCGCCGCCCGGCGAGGCGGGTCAGGCGAACATAGCGGGCGGCTACCGGCAGGCAGCAAAAACCGCCTTGCCTTCCGTGGTGCATGTATTTACCAGCCAGGACGTCAAGGCGCCGCGCAATCCCTTTCTCAACGACCCGTTTTTTCGCCATTTTTTTGGTGATCGCCCTGAAGCGCAGCCGCAACGTCGCCAGGGGCTGGGTAGCGGGGTGATTGTCAGTGCAGAGGGTTACATCCTCACCAACAACCATGTCGTCGAAGCGGCTGACGCGATCGAAGTGGCCACGCAGGATGGCCGCAAATACAAGGCGCGCGTGGTCGGCGCCGATCCGGATTCTGATCTGGCCGTGATGCAGGTGGATCTTGAACCCGGCGCGCGTTTGCCCGCCATCGTTTTTGCAGCGTCAGGCTCGTTGCGGGTGGGTGACGTGGTGCTGGCCATCGGTAATCCGTTTGGTGTCGGCCAGACGGTGACGCATGGCATTGTCAGCGCGTTGGGGCGTTCGCATCTGGGGATCAATACCTTCGAAGACTTCATCCAGACCGATGCCGCGATCAACCCCGGCAATTCGGGCGGTGCACTGATCGATACGCACGGCCATCTGGTCGGCATCAATACCGCCATCTACTCGCAAAGCGGCGGTTCGATGGGCATCGGCTTCGCCATTCCGGTTTCGCTGGGCAAGTCTGTGATGGAGCAGATCATCCGGAATGGGATGGTGACGCGAGGCTGGATCGGCATCGAAGTGCAGGAAATCACGCCGGAACTGGCGGAATCGTTCAAGCTGCCCGATACGGCAGGCACTTTGATTGCCGGAGTGATGCGCGGCGGGCCGGCCGATGTGGCGGGCATTCAGCCGGGTGACATCCTGTTGTCGGTCGCGGGCACGCGGATTTCTGATCCACAGAACATGCTCGAACGGGTCGCCGCGCAAACGCCGGGGCAGGCCGTGGCACTGCGCTTGCGTCGTGATGGCAAGGAAATCGACAAGACTGTGGTGATTGCTCGCCGCCCTAAAGCACGCCAAGAATAATCAGCGCACCAAGAGTAAGCACTAACCTTCGCAAAAGTGCGCGTACTTTCTGGATGATCGCATCACCCCGGGTGGGGGGTAGGTTACTTGCGGGTCGCCACGTCAGTGGCTGGGGCGACGCTTTCCTTGACGATCATGCTGGCGATGAGGATGCCAATTTCGTAGAGCAGGCACAGGGGGCCGGCCAGCAGAAACTGCGAGAGCACATCCGGCGGGGTGAAGATGGCACCCGCGACAAATGCGCCGACGATCACATAAGGCCGGATTTCCTTCAGCTTGGCGACGCTGACCACGCCGGTCTTGACCAGCACGATGACCACCACGGGCACTTCGAAGGTCACGCCGAACGCCAGAAAGGTGGTCAGCACGAAGGTCAGGTATTTGTCGATATCCGTCATGACGGATACGCCTTCGGGGGCAAATTTGTTCACAAAGACAAAAACCGTCGGGAAGACCACGAAGAAGGCAAACGCCATGCCGATGAAGAACAGCACTACGCTGGCGACCAGGAGCGGTGCGGTGAGCTTGCGCTCACTGGCGTACAAACCCGGAGCAACAAACGACCAGGCCTGATAAAGCACATAAGGCAGGGCGATCAGGAAGGATACCATCAGGGTGACCTTCATCGGGACGAAGAACGCGCCGGCCACATCGGTGGCGATCATGTGCCCGCCTTGTGGCAGGGCATCGAGCATCGGTTGCGCCAGCAGGGTGTAGATGTCGCGCGCCCAGTTCACCAGACCCAGAAAAATCACCAGCACGGCGATGATGGCGCGGATCAGCCGCGTTCGCAGCTCGATCAGGTGCGAGATGAAGGTGTCCTTGGGCGGTTCGGATGCTTGATGGTCGCTCATGCGCGCGGGGTCGGTGCGGTGGGCTGCGGGGGCGTGAACGGGGGCTCGCCACGGTAGAGTTCATCCGGCGCTTCGACTGGTGCTTCGAGCGGTGCGATGGTCGTTTCAGCCAGCGGCGGTACGGCCTGTTCAGCGTCGGCCGCGATGGATTTCCCGGCGGCGTCGATGTCCTGGCCGATCTGTGCCACGGAGGATTTGAGGCTGTCTGCCGAGCGGGTGAGTGCAGCTTCGGTTTCGAGCATTTCCTTTTGCATGGTGTTTTCCAGCGTGCGCGCTTGCTCGGCCATTTGCGCCTGCAGTGCTTTCAGTTCTTCGAACTGAATCTGTCGGTTGATGTCCGACTTGATGTCGCCAACATACCGCTGGGCGCGGCCCAGCAGGATGCCGGCGGTACGCGCGACCTTGGGTAGCTTCTCGGGGCCGATGACGACCAGTGCCACGACGCCGATGACGAGCAGCTCGGAAAATGCGATATCCAGCATGAGGAGGGTGATTGGGTGAGCGAATGGCTGCGGGCTAAAACAAAGACAGTGGCTGGTGGCCGCAAAAGCGGCCGCCACGATCAGCTATGGGTCTTTTCCTTGATTTCGCCTTCGATGGTCTGACCGCCCACCTGCTGGGTGACATTGCCCGGTTTGTCGTTGGGGGCATCGCTGGCTTCACGCATGCCGTCCTTGAAGCCCTTGACCGCGCCGCCGAGGTCAGAGCCCATGTTCTTCAGTTTTTTGGTGCCGAAAACCAGCATGACGATGACCAGCACGATCAGCCAGTGCCAGATACTCAAACTGCCCATGGTATGTCTCCTGATATTTTTAACGTGAAACAAAAAATTGCCGCCGCCCATCGAGGGCTTGCGGCGAGAGGAATGCCGTGTTGCGTGGGTCGACCGAAGCCGGGTGTAGCAGGGTGTAGCCGAAAATAGCCGAATTTGCAGGGCTGCACGTCAGAACGGTCAGACCGGTTTGACGATCATCCCGCCCAAGGGTTCCGGGCCGCCGAGGATGTGTACATGTAAATGATACACCTCCTGACGACCAATCCGCCCGGTGTTGATGATGGTGCGGAATCCTTCAGTAAGTCCTTGCTCTCGCGCTAATCGGCCTGTGGCGGCCATGATGCGCCCCAGCAGTTCGGTGTGCGTGTCATTCACTGCGTCCAGCGAGGCGATATGCTGCTTCGGGATAATGAGGAAATGCACGGGGGTCGCCGGATGAATGTCGTGAAAGGCGAGGAGATATTCGTCTTCATAAACTTTGTGGCAAGGAATCTCGCCGCGCACAATTTTGCAAAACAGGCAATCGCTCATGTCATGCACCTTCCGGCTTGCGGGATTGTTTTTCGTCGATGCCGGAAATCCCTTCGCGCCGCCGCAGTTCGCTCACTACGTCATCGACACCCACGCCGAACTGGCCGAGCAGCACCAGGCTGTGAAACCAGAGATCGGCCACTTCACGCACCAGATGCAGCTGGTCGCCATCTTTGGCCGCCATGATGGTTTCCGCCGCTTCTTCGGCGACCTTTTTGCAGATGCTGTCAGTGCCCTTGGCGTACAGGCTGGCGACGTAAGAAGTGCCCGGTGCAGCATGCTTGCGTTCGACCAAAGTTGCCTGGATGCGACGAAGGATGTCGAGATCGACCATAACTTGTCCCTCATGAAAGACTTGCATGATACCTTCTGCCCTGTCACAAGACCAAGCCCGGCGCACCGGCGGAGTGCCCTGGATGGGTAATCACCGCCCGCCGTGGATTTTGCGGGTGCAAAGCCTGCCCCTGTGTTTCATCCTTGTACGGGGAACATTTTTTCAATGGCGCACTCCATAGCACGGTAAGGCCGTACCTTGGTTGGTAACGGGTAACGGATAACGGATAACGTGGCGGCATGTTGCCATGTTCACATGGCAATCTCGTTTTTGTCGATTGAAAGGATGATCATGCAAGCAAAGCAGCCGCACACGCTGAATCCCACCCTCAAACGCAGCCTGCTGGCCAGCCTGTTGCTCAGCGCCCTGCTGGGCGGTGGCTATCTGGTGTATGGAAAATCGCCGATCAGTGAAGCCTGGTGCGCGCCCCGCGAGGCGGCGCCTGCCAGCGTCAGCCCGTCGGCGGCCACGCTCGCGGCCCGGCAGGTCGCGCTGCCCGACTTTACGGAAATCGTGGCCCAGCATGGCCCGGCGGTGGTCAATATCAGCGTGAATGGTTCCGTCAAAACGCGGGGCGGGTCGTCGCCCATGCCGCAAATGGATCCGGACGATCCATTTTATGAATTCTTCCGGCGTTTTCAGGCACCTGCGCCACGCGGCCAGATGCCCATCCACGGCCAGGGTTCGGGCTTCATCATCAGTGCCGACGGTATGTTGTTGACCAACGCGCATGTGGTGGCCGATGCCGATGAAGTGACGGTCAAGCTGACGGACAAGCGTGAATTCAAGGCCAAGGTGCTGGGCATCGACAAACCCACCGATGTCGCTGTGCTGAAAATCGACGCGAAGAACCTGCCCACCGTCAAAATCGGCAGCTCGATGAACAGCCGGGTGGGGGAATGGGTGGTGGCGATCGGCGCGCCGTTTGGCTTTGAAAACAGCGTGACGGCAGGCATCGTTTCGGCCAAATCGCGCAGCCTGCCGGATGAGGGCTATGTGCCCTTCCTGCAAACCGATGTCCCCATCAACCCGGGGAATTCGGGCGGGCCGCTGTTCAACATGAATGGCGAGGTGATCGGCATCAACTCGCAGATTTACAGTCGCAGTGGCGGTTATCAGGGCTTGTCATTCGCCATTCCTATCGACGTGGCAATGAAGGTGCAGCAGCAACTGCTGGCGCATGGCAAGGTCAGCCGGGGGCGGATCGGCGTGATGATCCAGGATATGAATCAGGATCTTGCTGAGTCCTTCAATCTCGACAAGCCTCGCGGTGCGCTGGTCAGTTCGGTGGAAAAGGGCAGCCCCGCGCAGAAGGCGGGCATCGAGCCGGGCGATGTCATCCTGAAATTCAACGGTCAGCTCATCAGCCGTTCCAGCGAGTTGCCCCCGCTGGTTTCCGAACAGGCACCCGGCAGCAGCGCGACGCTGGAACTCTGGCGGCAGGGCAAGCTGCGCGAGCTGGTCATGAAGCTGGGTGAGGTCGATAGCCCGGTCGCACAGCACAAAACGATGCCGGGCAACAGCAGCAAGCTGGGGCTGGCAGTGCGCCCCCTGTCTACCGAAGAGCGCAAGAATGCGGACGTGGTATACGGGCTGGTGATCGAGGAAGTCGCCACCACCGGCCCGGCCACACAAGCCGGTTTGCGGCGGGGCGACATCATCCTGTCGGTGAATGGCGAAAAGCTCAGTAGTGCCGAACAGTTGCGTGTACTGGTTGAAAAGAACGGCAAACATCTGGCTTTGCAGATCCAGCGCGGCGATAACCGGATGTTTGTGCCGCTACGGATCAAGTAAGCCGGGTAGTCAATGGTGCGGCGATGGTATTCACGAATTGCCCCTGAGCCGATGGGAAACGGCAGAATATCGGAAATATCGTGGGAAAATGTGCCTCCCATGTCGATCGATCCTGCCCCCTCACGCCTGGACACCCGTTTGCCGAGGTTAACCAGGTTAAACACCACCCCACAATCCGCCCCGTTGCCCGAGCCGGAGCCCGCGGCACGCGCTGCCAGTGCCGCGTTATGCCAGCACATCGCCGAACAGATCGTGGCCGCAGGCGGCTGGATTTCCTTCGCGCGCTACATGGCGCTGGCACTGTATGCCCCGGGGCTGGGCTACTATAGCGGCGGCGCGCAAAAATTTGGTGCGGCGGGTGATTTCATTACCGCCCCGGAAATTTCCCCGCTCTTCGCCCATAGTCTGGCTACGCCCGCTGTCTGGGTAATGCAGCACTCAGCCCCGCACATCCTCGAAGTCGGCGCGGGCAGTGGCTTGCTGGCCGTCGACCTGCTTGCTGAGCTGGAACGCCTCGGGCAACTGCCGGAACGTTACGCCATACTCGAAGTCTCCGGCGAACTGCGCGCCCGTCAGCAGGCCACCGCGCAAAGCCGCATCCCGCACCTGTATGAGCGCATGGTCTGGCTCGATCATCTGCCGGAAAAATTCTCCGGATTCGTCCTGGGCAACGAAGTGCTCGACGCCATGCCGGTGGAACTCGTTGAATGGCACGCGGAGGGCATGCTGCAAGAACGCGGTATCGCCCTCGACGAACACGGCCAATTTTGCTGGTTCAACCGCCCCGCCACAGGGCGGCTGCGGGAAGCCGCGCAACAGCTCGACCTGCAGGGGGTGTTTCCCTACGTCTGCGAAATCGGCCTCATCGCCCGCGCCTGGGTCGCCGAATGGAGCCAGCACCTCGAACAAGGCGCGCTGCTGCTGATCGACTACGGCTTTCCGCGTCACGAGTACTACCTGCCGCAACGTAACAACGGCACATTGATGTGTCATTACCGCCATCACGCCCACGACAACCCGCTCTGGTGGCCGGGGCTGAATGACATCACCACCCATGTCGACTTCAGCGCCATCGCCGATGCCGGGTTCAATGCCGGGCTGGACGTGCTGGGCTACACGCATCAAGCACAATTTCTGCTGAATTGCGGTATCACCACAGCGCTGGCGCGCCTGGCCGATGCCGGAGAAACCCGCCATCGCGCCTACCTGAGCGCTGTCCGCAACGTCGAAAAGCTGATCCTGCCGCACGAAATGGGCGAACTCTTCAAAGTCATCGCCTTCGGACGAAAAATTCCGCCAACCCTCCCCGGCTTCCAGTCTGGCGACCGCCTGCACACCCTGTAACGGAATGGGGTCAGGTCTTTAATTATCACATTTTTAGCCTGAAATATGATAATTAAAGACCTGACCCCATGCGGCGTTTCTTAAAAGCAGAAGTCTCGCGTTGGCCGAAGTTCGGACTCCAGGGTTTGCAGGCCAAGCTGGCAGACCCGGTTCGGGTTCAGCACGGGCTGATCTGGTAAACCCGGCAAACCCCGCAAGCCCGACGATTTGCCCAGTGTTTCATTCTGGAAATCACCAAGCGCATGTTCGCATTCATATCGCCCCGTATCCATGTCCATGATGATGACCATGATGATCTCCCGTTAAAAGTTGGAGTGCTCAGGTAGATTAACGGATGCAGGGTCGAAAAGTTAACCCCATGAAAAATTTGTATGGGAATCTGTGTGAAAAACACTCAGCCCGTGTTCATTGCGCCACACATTCGACACTGCCCGTGTGCCCCACGCCCGAGGAAGCCGGTGTTTCCTGGCTGACCTGCGGTGGCACGGGGGCTTGCACGCCTTGTTGCGGCGGGATGACGACAGGCGGGCTTGTTGCATCACGCACAAAACCGAATTGCCCGACGGCATAATCCTGTTGCCCGGCGTTGTTCTGCACAAAAATAGCACCGTCGGCGACATCGAGGTAAAGCCCGTTTTCCGGTGTCTGGCCGGAAAAGGTGGCCATGCCCGCGCAGTCGTTGTTGCAATACAGCGCGCCGAAATCCGTGCCGCGGATACCGATGGTGGCGGTGGGCGTTTTGAAGTTGACGGCATCATGATTGCGCTTGCCGATGAGCCCCGTGAGGGCGCGCAGCCCGCCTTTCAGCAGGCCAATCAGCACGTTGTCGGATTGCGGTTGTGCTTCGTTGTAGCTGTAGGCATTCACGCGCAACTGGGAGTTGGGACGCAACACCACTTCAGCGCGATCGACAAATTTGATGCGCGCATAGGTATCGGCCGTCGTGGTGAGCAGGTCGCCTTCCATCACTTCAGAGCGAACGGCCAGCAAGTGGCTCGAGCCATCGGCGCGTTTGGCCGAAAGCACGCCGGAAAGATTCGTGACCTGCCCGGCCACGCCGGCCCAGAGATTATGGGACGCGAGTAGCAGCCCCAGCATCAACAGACGTATCAGAACGTTTTTCATGCACTCACCCTTTGTCTATTCAGAAACAGCTTCAACTGCACATGGGTAATCTTCTTGTAGCGGGGCGGTTTGCCGCGCCGCCTTCGTCATTCGCAGCACCGGCTTCTCGCCCCTGCCGCGTGTCTTCATCGTTCTGGTTACTTCCCCCGCCAGAACGGCCGCCAGCCGCCTGATTCGCAGGCGCACCTGTTGTACCCATCGCCCCCGGGGTCGTGGTCGTCAGCGCAATGACCGCATCCACCGCCTGCTGCATTCCTGTGCGTGCAGCCTCTGTGGTCAGCAGATCATCAATCAGCGGTTGTATGCTGGCCAGCGTGCTGGCCTGCGTGCTTTCCAGCCGGTAATTCCCTGCATCCGTGCCGCTCAGGGTGATGCCGCTGATATTGACGGGTTTGTCCTTGCCGACGTTTTTGTCGGCAAATGCGCCCTGCGCGCCGGTCATGCTGAGGTCATCCCCGGCGAACTGGCCCACGAGCACGGCGTGACGGGTGTCGAGCTGCGCTACGGTGGTGGCGTCATACACTTTGTCGTTCGCCGTGATGCCGGTGATTTGGCTGATGGGGGCGGGGGTGATGCTGGCGGCGAGGTTGGCGGGCATTTGTAACACATAATTACCGGCATCGCCACCCTCCAGCGTGGCATTGAGGCTGACGGGTTTGGCTTGCCCCACGTTTTTGTCGGCGAAGTGGCCTTCTGTGTTGAGCAGGTGCACTGTGTCACCCGTGATGATGCCGTTTAGTGCCGCGCTGCTCGTGTCGATTTGCGCGGCCGTCTTTGCGTCATACACCTTGTCTTTCGCAAGCACACCACTCATGCTCAAGGTGGCTGGGGTGATCGTGCCGATCTGGCCGCTGGCACTGGTGGGGAGCTGGTAGTTGGCCAAATTGGTGCTGCCTTCGGGTGAGAAATCTGCTGGAGCCAGTGTGGCCGTCACCAGCAGATTGCTGCCGACTTGCTTGCTGGCGTAGGTGCCGGTGGTCTGGGTGACATGGGCATTGTCGCCATTCATAAAGCCGCTTAACAGAAAGTGGGCGGGTTTGAGTGCGGCCGTGGTCGTGCCGTCATACACCTTGGTCGTGTCACCTGTCAGCCCGGCAGTGATGACTGCCAAAAGTGCCGGATCGACCGTGTAACTCACGCCGCTGCCGGCCGTGAAGCTGTAACCGGCTGCGCTGGTGAGCCCGCTGCCATACAAGATGGTGTAAGTACCGGCCGCAGTACTGCTGGTGATGGCCGGGGTGTAGCTGGCCGTGCCGCCGATCAATGCCAGATCTTCATTGTCAGCACTCGCAGCGTTGGCGTAGCTGGTACTGTAGGTGGCCGTTGGTGCCGTGCCGTAGGTGTTGCTGGCCACCCCGGAAGCCAGCGTGGTGTTGACGGTCAGCGTGCCGGGTGCCGAAGCGTAGATGTAGCCCTTGCCGGATTCAACCGGGCCAGGATAGGTCGCATAGGTTTTGCTGTAATGGCGGAAGTTCGAGGTCAGCCCGCCCTTGCTGGTATTGGCCGGGCTGGCGGCATACACCAGCCAGCGCGGCGCGCTGGCACCGCTGAGCGTGATGCCGCTGGCCCCCGCACTGTTGGTGAAACTGCCGGCAGCATCAAGGATTACCGCGTTGCCGCTGGCCAGCGCCGAACTGACCGGATTGCTCAGGGTCAGGTTGCTGCTGCCCGTGGCATGGATCTGCACTGCGCCGCTGGCTGAAACGCCGGTGATCGCCGGGATGGCATCTTGTGCGCTGACTGAATTGACGGTCAGGCTTTGCCCGTTGGTCAGCGCGAACGTCCCGCCCGCCTGCGCGGTGACGTTGTTCAGGGCGTTGGTGGTGTTCAGGGTTGCGTTGCTTCCTGCAATCACCCCCAGCCCGTTGGCCGTGATGGCGGCTGCCTGGTCAATCGCGGCACCCGACAATAAAAATACGCGCCCCGAGCCATTGGAAAGCGCGGCATCGACGTGAATGTTGCCGGTTGTATCGTTATCAGCGGCCGTGTGGTTGCCGATGATGATATTGGCCGCACTTTGCGTCATGCCGCCGACGATCAGGCAGGTCGGATCAGCCCCATTACAACTGCTGCCGACGGTGATCGAACGGTTGTCGGTAAAGGTGCGGTAATAAATCGCCGTACTCGCACTGAAGCTCGGTGCCTGGATGAACGAGAAATTGTCGGTACCCAGTCTGAGATAGCTGCTGCTATTGATGGTCGAAGCGGAACTGCCCTCGGTGGTGATCGTGCCCCCCGCCGAATTGACGGTCAGCTTGATATCACCGCCCGTCAGCGTTACGCCGGCATAGGAAGGCATGCCGATCTGCAGGTTGGCGGCTTTCACCACCATGCTGCCCGTGCCGGTATTGACGTTCCCGGCGAAGATGATATCCCCCAAGGTGGTTTCGGCATTGAGGGCGGCGTTGCTGGTGGTGACGGTGTCGCCGCCGTTCGAGCCCAGCGTCAGGGCATTGGCGGCCTTGAGGTTGATCTGGCCGGTCGATCCCGTGGTCGCAAACTGGCCGAAGGTATTGGCCTCGGTCAGATTCACCGGTCCCGTGGTTTTTACTTTCAGCCCCCTGCTGCTCGTGGGTGCGACGAGTGCACCGCTGTCCTGGCCGATGCCGCCACTGCCCGCCTCCAGTTCAACCGTGTAGGCATCGGAATAGTTCGCTGAGACAATCACGCCCGATTTGGTTGCCACCGTCGACAACTGGATGGGGTTGCTGCTCTTGTAGCTGAAAATATCCCCGGTTCCAGCCCCGGTTGCTTTCCCGGCAATCACCCCGGTCGGGTTGGCCTCACCCAGTGTGACCTTGGTGCCTTCGGCATACACCGCTTTGCCGCCCAGGGTGGCCGTGCTGCCGAGTTGTGTCAGTACACCGCCGCTGACCAGGGTAATCACACCATCGGGTGAGGCAGCGTTGAATGTGCCGCTGGTATTGATCTGGATGCCGCTCAGACCATCGATGTTGGCAGCCACCTGCAGGGCGGTGTTGTTGTTCGTGTAGCTGAAATTCTTGTTCTGGTTGCTGCCATCCCCGATGCTGGCCGCCAGGTTGCCGACCTGATTGCCGGCATTGGTGAGCGTCACGTTATCTAGTGCCTGCACGGCCAGATTGGTGATGGTGATCGGTGCGGACTGCAGGATCGTGCTTCCCGTCCTCAAGGAGAGTGTGCCGACGTTGGTTGGATTGATGGGGGCGTTGATCGCCAGCGCACCGGAATTCATGTCGCCAATCCGCAGCGTGCTGGCGGTGACATTGTTCAGTTCTGCGGTGGTCAGCTGAAAGCCGCCCGTCTTGGTGCCCACGATGGTCATGCCGGCATTGGTGATATTCGGATACAGCCAGACCAGTGCTCCGGTGGCCGTCACCGTCGAATTGAGATTGACCACATTACCACTGGCCGTGAAATTGCCGCCATTGGTGTCAATGGCCTGGACAACCGTGACGGTTCCGCTGGTGTTGTTGTCCTGGTCGGCTTGAAATACGACGTTCAGTTTAGCTGCCGAGGAAGAGATCGCGCCGTTGACATCGACGGTGATATTTCCGTGCGCCCTTAACGTCAAGGTCGCATCGGCACCGGCAGTCTTGGCAATGGGTTCCATCACGGAAATATTCCCGGCCTCTGCACCCGCGCCGGTGGTATCAATCGTGACACTGGCACTTGCCAGCGCGGTCGCAATCTCGCTGTTGTTAATGATCGAAGAGGTGCCTGTTGGCGTAAACAACGGCGTGCCGCTGTTGTTGGCGGTAGTGGTTGAGGTGATTACGATGTCATACGGATCGAGCAGCCATTCCCCGCCCTTGCCCGCCCGCACCCGGCTGCCATTCACACTCAGCCAGCCGCCGGAGGTTTCGATGAAGCCGCCTTGGCCGCCGGGACTGCCTTGTGTCGAAATCGCCCCGTGGGCACGGGTGGCCTCATCCGACCAGAGGATCACCTTGCCGCCATCGCCGGTTTGCAGGGCATCGGCCTGGATGGAAGTTTCCGGCCCGACATAGAGGGCGCGGGCGTTCTGCACCGCCGGGTTGCGCCCTTGCCGGTCACCGCCGATGAGCACCGTGCCGCCGCCCTGCGCGCCGGAGGCGTTGATCTGCGTTTGATCGGCCAGTGCCACCTGCTGCCCCATCACCTCCACATGCCCGCCGATGCGGCCGCTGGCGTCGAGCCGCGCCTGCTGCTCGACGGTGGTGTCCTGCTTCGCCTTGAGGAAAATGCGTCCGCCTTCATGCACCACGCTGTGGGTATCGAGCGTGCCACTGTTTTTCACCAGCACGCCGACCATGCCGATGCGTCCCGCTTCGGCCACGACCTGCCCCAGATTGGTGACATTGCCCGTCGCCCCCGTCACTTCCACGCTCACGCCGGGCGTGGCAGTGTCGATGAGGTCCACGCGCTGCCCGGCAGCAAGAAGGGTTTCGCCTTTGGGGGTGTTGATGAGACCTTCGTTCTTCACGTCCGGCGCCACCAGATACACGCTGCCGCCTTCCGGGGTGCTGATGCTGCCTCGATTGATCACGCCGCCCGCACTGGCCGTAGGCTGGAAATTGAGCTTCCCGGCAAGGAAATCCTCGTTACGCACATTCAGGGTGGAGGCGACAAACCCTGCCGTGTCGATTCGCGCGCCCGCACCGACGAGGATGCCTGCCGGATTGATGAGCCACACCCGACCATTCGACTGCAACTGCCCGAGTAGCTGGCTCGGGTCGTTGCCCAGCACGCGGTTGAGCACGCTGCTGCTGGCCGATGCCTGATGGAAGCGCACCGTTTCATTCGCGCCGATGTTGAAGCTCTGCCAGTTGAGAATGGCGCGGTCGCTGTTGTGGATGTTCAGCACCGCCCCTGCCGGGTTGAACTGGGCACTACCCGCAGCGATCTGCGCGCCGCTGGGCATGGCCAGTGCCACATTCAGGTTAACCAGGCAGGCGGCGGCGATGGCCACGGCCAGACGGCGCGGCTGCGTCGATAACGCAGACATGGATTTATTCATTTCATTCCCCTTCATGGGTCGCGCGCTGCTCAGTAACTTAAAACGATGCTGGCATGGCCAGACCAGTCTCCCCGCTCTTCCGTGCCCACCGGCCCGGCCTTGGTGACATTCGCCACATCGGCACGCAGGCTGAAGGTTTTTCTCAGGTTATAGCGCACGCCCAAGCCGCCCGCAGCGATGCCCAGATGTGCTGCGGTGGCCGGGGTGGCTGTTGCCGGGTTCTGCACGCCGATATTCCTGCCGCGCGCCAGGTCATAAAACGCCAGCGCGCGCAGGTTGCCAGGTAAACCCAGCCAGCTGGCCAGTTCAGGCGTGTAGATTTCGAGATTGAGCAGATGCCCCTGATCCGCCGTGACCACCCGCTCGCCAAAGCCGCGCACGGCATTGCTGCCTGCCAGACTGAACTGCTCCCCCGCCACCAGCCCGTGGGGGCTGTATTGCCCGCTCAGTGCCGCCCGTGCCTGCCAGTGCGCGGGCAGTGTCGTGGTGTAGCTGCCACCCAAACGCAGCAGCGTGAAGTGGTCGGGCACGGCACGATTGGCAATCTGGCTGTAACGATCCAGCGCGCCCTGATACAGGTAGCGTGAACCGGTAGGCAGGTTGGTCGCCAGCGCGAGCTGGTAATCGGCCGATTGCGTGGCTGTTTGCCACTGCCCGGCATAGGTCGCACCCAGCAGGCGCGTGGTGTAGGGCGTGCAGGCGGGCACGGCCGCGACCGGTGGATTGATCGGCTGCTCGACCCCGCCGATGCTGCAGCGGGTATTGAAATACTTGTGCTCGTAGCCCAGCGAAAGCTTGTTGGAAAACTCGCCCTGACGCGGGAAATAATGGTTGTAACGCAACAAGGCCACGCTGCCCTTACCCGCCAGGCCAAAGCCGGTGGTCTGCACGCTGGGCGCGTTGATGCTGGAGTTGCCGTAGAGCAGATCAAGGCTGTCGCCCAGCGCGTAAATCGGCAAGTGGTACGTGGCACTATAGACATTCACCCTGACCCCCTCTGGCGCGTCGGGCGAGGTGGTGTAGGCCAGGGTCAGCGTCTGGTCGGTCTGCAGCAGATGAGCCTGTTGCCAGGCCAGGCCAGTGCGCAGCCGACCGGTCGCCGCGCTGCCGGTGTTGTCGAGGGTGGCGATGATCTTTTGTGGAGGCTCATCGCTGACCGCCACCTTGGCGTCGATATGACGCGCATCCGTGCCCACGCTCAAAGTCACATTGAGCTGGCGTGCCGGGTTGTCGTTGGCCAGCTGGATGTTTTCGGACAGCAGCCGCGCATTCGGCGCCTGGCCTTCCTGCAGGGCGGGCAGCGCGGCGCGCACATTGGCCTCGCTGAAATGCTGGTTGCCGCCCACCGTGATCTTACCGATGACCGCTTCGGTGACGACGAAGCGCACGACACCCTGGGTCAGCTCCTGTTCCGGCACATTGATCCGCACCGTCTGATAGCCCGCGCTGCGATACGCGCCTTCCAGCGCCTCCAGTGCCCGCTGCACATCGCCATACACCCGGTTCTGCCCGGTATAGGGCGCGGTCAGTGCCAGCACCTGCGGCGCACTCAGCAGCGTGTTGCCTTCCACCGCAAAACGCTGGATGTGGAAATGCTCTTCGTCCTCAGCCACGGCGTAGGATGCCTGGATCAGGCCTGCGGTCAGAAGCAGGCCGCCGAATATCAGTGAATTCTTATTCATGTGCTTGATCTGGAAGGGGAAAGCTTACATCAGAACTATATCATACTGCTCCTGGGTGTAACCCGTTTCGGCTTGGAGCGAGATCGGCTTGCGGATGAAATCCGAAAGCATGGCCAGTGCCTGGGATTCTTCATCGAGAAACCGGTCGATTACCGCGGGTGCGGCCAGCATGCGGTATTCGCGGGCATCGAACTGACGCGCCTCGCGCAGCAGTTCGCGCAGGATCTCATAACAGATGGTGCGTGCCGTCTTGACTTCCCCACGGCCGCCACAAGTCGGGCAGGGCTCGCACAGCACATGCGCCAGTGATTCACGCGTCCGTTTGCGGGTCATTTCCACCAGCCCTAGCGTGGTAAATTTGTTGGCGGCCACCCGCGTGCGGTCGCGAGCCAGTTCCTTGTCCAGCTCCGCCAGCACGGCCTCTCTGTGCGGCTCGTTTTCCATGTCGATGAAGTCGGCAATGATGATGCCACCCAGATTCCGCAAACGCAGCTGCCGTGCAATCGCCTGCGCGGCTTCGAGATTGGTCTTGAAGATGGTGTCATCGAAATTCTTCAGCCCGACAAAGCCGCCGGTATTCACATCGACGGTGGTCATTGCCTCGGTCTGGTCGAAAATCAGGTAACCGCCGCTTTTCAGATCGACGCGCCGCGCCAGTGCCTTCTGGATTTCATCTTCCACGCCATGCAGATCGAATAGCGGTCGTGCGCCGGTGTAGTGTTCAAGCCGATCCGCCACCTGCGGCATGTATTCCTGCGAGAAGGCCGAGAGCTTCTGAAAATTCTCGCGTGAGTCGATGATGACTTTCGTGGTTTCCGGGGTCACCAGATCGCGCAGCACGCGCTGCTCCAGGCGCAGGTCATGGTGCAGCATCTCGGGTGCGCGCGCACTGCGCGCACGGTTGCCGATTTCCGCCCAGAGGCGGCGCAGATAGGCAATGTCGGCGCGCAATTCGTCATCCGAAGCTGAAACTGCCATGGTGCGGGCGATGAAGCCGCCGGGCTCATCCGGCGGTGCGAGGCTCTGGATGCGCGTCCGCAACTGTTCGCGTTCTTCCTCGCCTTCGATTCGTTGCGAAATGCCGATGTGATGATCCTGCGCCAGATAGACCAGCAACCGTCCGGCAATCGACATCTGCGTGGTTAGCCGCGCGCCTTTGGTGCCGATCGGGTCTTTCAGTACCTGTACCATCAGGTTCTGGCCTTCGCTGAGAACTTTCTCGATCGGCCGCGCCGCCGTGGTGCTGCCTGCGGCACGCTCCGTCCAGATGTCGGCCACATGCAGGAACGCGGTGCGCTCCAGACCGATATCGACAAATGCTGATTGCATCCCCGGTAAAACCCGTACCACCCGCCCCAGATAAACATTGCCGACGATGCCCAGGCTGGCGCTGCGTTCGATGTGCAGTTCCTGCACCACCCCCTGCTGCATCAGCGCGACACGGGTTTCCTGGGGGGTGAAATTGATGAGAAATTCTTCGCTCATGATGATTGGCTAAAAACAGTTCAAATGGGGTAACCGAAACGGCGTAGCAGCAGCACCGTTTCGCATAAAGGCAGGCCGACGATGCCGCTGTGCGAGCCGTTGATTTCGGCCACAAACATTCCGGCAACCCCTTGAATGGCATACGCGCCCGCTTTGTCGAGCGGCTCGCCGGAATGGGCGTAACGGCGGATTTCAGCCTCGTTCAGATCGCGGAACCGCACGCGGCTGTCACTCAGGACGTGTGCCATCTCACGTCCGTTCGATACTGCAACGGCTGTCAGCACGCGGTGTTCGCGTCCTGACAGCCGTTGCAGGATGTCGATCGCCTCGCGGGCATCGTGAGGCTTGCCGATGATTTCGCCATCCAGATCGAGCGTGGTATCGGCTGTCAGCAACAGGCGGGGGGAAATCTGTCGGCTCTGCGTCAATCGCTCCGCGTGGCTGGCTTTGGCGCGCGCCACACGCACCACATACGCAGCGGGCGGCTCATGGAGCAATGCCTGCTCATCGACCTCGGGGTCTTCGCGCGGTGGGGCGCGGAACGAGAGCAGATCGAAATGCACGCCGATCTGATGCAGCAGCTCGCGACGGCGTGGGCTACGCGATGCCAGGTAAATACGCGGCTCGATGGAGGTCATGAGAGAGAATGAAAGTCAGGATGGAGCGGTGCAGCGGATTATCTCATCGCAGCGCAGCAGCAGCACACAGAGCGTCCCGCTCATTCCCGATGATAAGGATGGCCCTTGAGCAGGCTGGCCGCGCGGTAGAGGGCTTCGGCCAGCAGCACACGCACCAGCGCGTGCGGCAGGGTCAGGCTGGAAAGACGCAGGGTTTCGTCGGCCTCTTGCTTGAAGTCCTTGTCCAGCCCATCGGGCCCGCCGATGATGATTGCAATGTCATCGCCCGAGCCCAGCCAGCCTTCAAGCCGCCGCGCCAGTGCCTGACTGGTGAGATCCGCCCCGCGTTCGTCGAGAATGACCTTGCGGCAACGCCCGGGCAGGGCAGCGCGCAAGCGCCCGGCTTCAGCGGCCATCAGCGCGGCGGCGGGTTTTCCTGTGGTGCGCGGCTCGGCCTTGATTTCCAGCAGTTCCAGCGGCATTTCACGCGGCATGCGTTTGGCAAAATCAGCCCAGGCTTCATCGACCCATGACGGCATACGCGTGCCAACGGCCAGCACCCGCAGTTTCATGCTTCAGCGCGTCGGCATACCGGCTCAGGCGGACACTGATACGGATACTCACGCATCTTCAGTTTCGTCGGCATCGACGGCTTCCGTTGCTGCCGCCACTTTCTTCGCCCGACCTGGCCGCGCCTGCCAGAGCTCTTCGAGGTTGTAGTACTGGCGCACGGCGGGCTGCATGACATGGACAACGACATTGCCCAGATCAACCAGCACCCATTCACCGCCTTCCTCGCCTTCGAGCCCGATGATATCGCCACCGGCTTCTGCGACTTTCTCACGCACATGGCGCGCCAGTGCCTTGACCTGTCGGGTTGAGTCCGCACTGGCAATGATGATGCGCTCGAACAGCGGGCTGAGCTTGCGGGTGTTGATGACTTCGATGTTACGTCCCTTGATGTCTTCAAGTGCAGCGACCGCGATTTTTTGTAGTTTGAGTGAGTCCATGGAATGAAAGTCAGAAAGTAATTCAGGAGTTCAGGAGTTCAGGCGTTCAGGAATACAGCTGATGCAGAAAAATATAGTCGAGCACCGGGTCAGGGAGCAAATAGCGCACACTGTGTCCTTGCCCTTGCCCTTGTTTGTGCGCGTATCCGGCCTTGAGCTGTGCGCGGAGTTGCGTGGCTGAAATAGCCAGCGGCGTGATCGGAAAGCTCAGGATGCGCCCCGCAGGCGCGGAGTGTAAATCAGCCAGCGTTGTTGTGGCGCGCGCGACAAATTCCGTGGCCAGCAGCGGCGGTAAAGCGGCCAGCGCCAGCGCGAAGCCCGGCCGCGTGGCGACGGCGATGTGTGCCAGCCCGAACAGTTCGCGCCAGCGATGCCAGCTTTCCAGCCCCAGAAAGGCATCCGCGCCGAGCAGCAGCACCAGGGGTTGCAGCGCACCCCGTTCGGCGCGCAGGCGTTGCAGGGTCGGCACGCTGTAACTGGGCGCGCTACTGAGCACTTCGCCATCATCCAGTTGAAAGGCCGGCTGGCCAGCAATTGCCAGCCGCACCATCGCCAGCCGATGTGCTGCCGCAGCCGTGGGCGTGTGGCGATGGCCGGGTTGTCCGGCCGGTATCCAGCGCACGGCGGCCAGCCCGAGCTGCAGGCGGGCTTCTTCGGCTAGCCGCAGATGACCAAAATGCACGGGATCGAACGTGCCGCCCAGGATGCCCAGAGCACACGATGCGTCCGGTGTGCCTAATACCCCGGCCGCTGCGGGCTCACGCATGGGGAGCGGCAGGCGGTGGTGTGGATCCGGATTCGGGCATGGGTGCAAAGATGTCGCTGTAGCCGCAATACGCTGCCGTCATGAGCACCGGGGCAAATACCAGCAACAGCATCAGCTGGATGAGACTGGCCATGACCCCGCCGATGGCACCGGGCAGCAGCATGAACAGCCCCAGCAGTATCGAGGGCAGCAGTACGCCAAAAACAGCCACGGACAGTGCATAGACCAGAAAGACCCGCCCGTTACGCGTCACCGCCACCAGGCTGAAAAACACCGCCTTGAGGGGCGGCAGATCATGCCAGGCCGTCAGTAACGGCGCGAACCAGAAGGCGGGAAACACCAGCAGGGCGGTCAGCCCCAGATGCAGCAACAACACACCCAGCTGGCCGGGGTCGAGCGCGACGGCGGCCTGTGTCGCGCCTTCTGCCGTTCCGCGGGCGGCATTCAGCAGGGGCGCGTCGATTGCCGGCAGAAGGGCATCGAGCAGGAGGACGACGAGCAGCACATAGCCCATCTGTAACATGCCCAGCCGCAGCAGGCGAGGGGCGCGCTCGCGGATTCCGTGCAAAAGCAGTGCCGGAGAAAACTGCAGCAGGCCGAAGCGGGCGGTGATGGCGCAGGCATTGGCGATCAGCGTCACGATCATGGGGGAGAGCAGCAACAGCAAAAACGGGCCGATCGGCTGCAACTGGCTGCCCACCAGCATCAACATCAGGTTGGCAAAGGTCAGCAGGCTCAGCAGCGGCGGATTGCGCCGGTACAGATGCAAGCCCGCCAGCAGCCAGAAAAGGCCGCGCGAGGCGGGGAGGGTTCGAGCCTGCATGGCGGTGAAAAACGGGGGGAGTGAGCAGCGACCGTCTGAGGATCAGAAGGTGCCGATCACCCACATCGGCACGCTCAGTTTGCCGCCGAGCGCATCCTGCCGCGTCATCTTGCCGTCACCGCGTTCGTCGATGAGGTAGTAACTGGGCGCATTGGGCGGCGTTACCTTGAGCATGTAGAGCTTGCCATTCATGCGGTACTCCTCAACGCGATCCGAGCCGCGCTGGGTGATGGTGATCTGCGGCTCAAGCGCGGGATCCATTACGCCCGGCGGTGGCGGCGGCTCCGGCAAGGGTTGCAGATCCGTCGGCTGCTGTGCGGCCACAGGCCATGCCACAAGCATGGAGAGGATCAAGAATAGACGGCGCATGGCGGGGCTCTGAAGTAAAAATGGATGCAGGATTGTAGCTTGAAACCAGCCGCCTGAAGACGGATGAAGACGGATGAACGATGCGCCCTCTGCTGCAATGGGCGGGCTGGGGTACGTTTGTAACTGCAGCGTTTCAAAGGTGTCTCAAAGATTCAGCAGCAACTCGTGCTCTTCGGGCAGGCGTTCGAAGCCGCGCCGTTCGTAGTATTTGAAGACAGCCGCGACGACTTCTGCCGGTTCGTCGATCACCTGGAGCAGATCCATGTCGTCCGGGCTGATCATGCCTTCGCTCACCAGCCGGTCGCGGAACCAGTCGATCAGTCCCGCCCAGAACGCGCTGCCGACAAGGATCAAGGGAATCCGCGGGGTCTTGTTGGTCTGGATCAGGGTCAGTGCCTCCAGCAGTTCATCGAGCGTGCCAAAACCACCCGGCGCGACCACATACGCCGCTGCAAAACGCACAAACATGTATTTGCGTGCGAAGAAATGGCGGAAGGTCTGCGAGATATCCTGGTAGGGATTGGCTGACTGCTCCATCGGCAGCTGGATATTCAGACCGATGCTGGGGCTTTGCCCGGCATGCGCGCCCTTGTTGGCGGCTTCCATGATGCCGGGGCCGCCGCCGGAAATCACGCTGAAACCGGCATCGGACAACAGGCGGGCGATTTTTTCAGTCTGCAGATAGTATGCCGAATCTGGCTGGACGCGCGCGCTGCCGAAGATGGTGACGGCCGGGCGGATGCCGGAAAGGCGGTCGGTCGCCTCGACGAATTCTGACATAATGCCCAACAGTCGCCAGGCCTCGCGCGAGGCGTAAGGTGCGGCCGCTGCCGAAGCGGAAGGTTTGGACGGAATCCAGCTTTCACCGCCGCGCGTAGGCGGAAACGGCTTGGGGGTTTTGCTCCAGGCACTCATGCGTGATTCTCCATTCCGTTATTCATTGCGATTATCCGGTGATGCATACGCAACCACATCTGCATTCCGCTGCATCTCCTGCGTCTCTATTGCTACCTGATTTCTGATTCCTGTCATGCCTACATTATTGCTCGTCGACGGTTCCTCGTATCTCTATCGCGCCTTCCACGCCATGCCTGATCTGCGGAACCAGGCCAACGAGCCGACCGGTGCCGTGTATGGTGTGCTCAACATGCTACGCCGCCTGCTGGCCGACTACAAGACACAGCACCCGGAAACGCCGGAAGCCGAAATTTATCGCGCCGTCGTGTTCGACGCCAAGGGCAAGACCTTCCGTGACGACTGGTATCCGCAATACAAGGCGCATCGCCCGCCCATGCCCGACGATCTGGTGCGCCAGGTCGAGCCGCTGCACGAATGTATCCGCGCCAGTGGCTGGCCGTTGCTGATGGTGGAGGGCGTCGAAGCCGACGACGTGATCGGCACGCTGGCCAGCCGTGCCACAGCCGCAGGCATCGCCTGCCTGATTTCCACCGGTGACAAGGATCTCGCCCAGCTCGTCAATCGCCATGTCACGCTGGTCAACACCATGAACAACGAAACGCTCGACATCGACGGCGTGGTGAAAAAATTTGGCATCCCGCCCGAGCGCATCGTCGACTACCTTGCGCTGACGGGCGATGCCGTGGATGGTGTGCCCGGTGTCGACAAGGTCGGCCCCAAAACCGCCGTGAAATGGCTCACCCAGTACGGCACGCTCGATGCGATTGTCGACAATGCCGAGAATATCAGCGGGGTTGTCGGTGAAAACCTGCGCCGCGCGCTCGACTTCCTGCCGCTCGGGCGCAAGCTGCTGACGGTCGTCTGCGATCTGCCGCTACCCCAGGCGGTGACGGAACTCTCTGCACAACCGCCGGACGCTGCACAGCTGATCGGCCTCTACACCCGGCTGGAATTCAAAAGCTGGCTACGCGAGCTGCAAACCGCCGCTTCGGCACCCGCTTTGGCGAAAACCGCCCCCATGGCCATCCCGGAACCTGCTCCCTCGCGCAGCCTCAGCAGTGCCGACCGGCAGCAAGATGAAACCCTGCTCACCTGGGCGGATTTCGAACGCTGGCTGGCAAAAATTGAACACGCCCCGCTCACCGCGCTCGACACCGAAACCACCGCGCTGGATCCCTTTGCCGCGCGTCTTGTCGGCATCTCCTTCGCCGTGATTGAAGCGGGCACGCCGCGCGCCGCCTACCTGCCGCTCGGCCACGACTACGCCGGCGCACCCAGCCAGCTCCCACTCGCAGCGGTACTGGAACGGCTGCGCCCCTGGCTCGAATCGCCCAGCCACGCCAAGCTCGGCCAGCACCTCAAATACGAACGGCATGTTTTCGCCAACCACGGCATCACCCTGCGCGGCATCCAGGACGACACCCTGCTCGCCTCCTATGTGCTGGAAAGCGACAAAGCGCACGATCTGGGCGCACTGGCACTGCGGCATCTGGGGCTCGCCTCGATCGCCTACGACGACCTGACCGGCAAAGGTGCGGCGCGAATTCCGTTCAGTCAGGTCGACATCGCGCGCGCCAGCACGTATGCCGCCGAAGATGCCGACCTCACCCTGCGCGTGCACCAGGAATTTGCGCGTCAATTCGACCACGAAGCATCGCTCGCCCGCATCTACCGTGACATCGAACTGCCCGTTGCCGACGTGCTCTACCGCATGGAACGGCACGGCATGCTGATCGACGTATTTTCCCTCGCCCAACAAAGCGACGAACTCGGTCACAGCCTCATCCAGCTCGAACGGCAGGCGCATGAACAGGCGGGTCGCCCCTTCAACCTCAACTCACCGAAGCAGATTCAGGAAATCCTGTTTACCCAGATGGGGCTGACCCCGCGCAAGAAAACGCCCTCCGGTGAGCCCAGCACCAACGAAGAAGCCCTGAGCGAACTCGCGCTGGATCACCCGCTGCCCAAGCTGATCCTCGATTACCGCCACCTCGCCAAACTCAAAAGCACCTACACCGACAAACTGCCGCGCATGGTACAACCCGGCACAGGACGTGTGCATACCCACTTCTCGCAAGCCACAGCCGTCACCGGCAGGCTTTCCAGTGCCGAGCCCAACCTGCAGAACATCCCCGTGCGTACCGCCGCCGGCCGACGCATCCGCAGCGCCTTCATCGCCCCGCCTGGCATGAGCCTTATTTCGGCCGATTACTCGCAGATCGAATTACGCATCATGGCGCACCTTTCCGGCGATGCCCGGCTGCTCGACGCCTTCGCCCACGGCGAAGACATCCATCGTGCCACCGCCGCCGAAATTTTCGGCATCATCCCGCTGGAAGTCAGCCCCGATCAACGCCGCGCCGCCAAAGTCATCAACTTCGGCTTGATCTACGGCATGTCTGCCTTCGGCCTCGCGCGCGAGCTGGACATCGACCGCAGCGCTGCCGCAAATTACATGGAACGCTACTTTGCCCGCTACCCCGGCGTAGCAAAGTACATGGAAGAAACCCGGCAACAAGCCCGCGAAAAAGGCTACGTCGAAACCGTGCTGGGTCGCCGTCTGGGTCTGCCCGAAATCCGCGCCAGCCAGGTCGGCCGCCGCCAGGCCGCCGAACGCGCCGCCATCAACGCCCCCATGCAAGGCACTGCCGCCGACCTCATCAAACTCGCCATGCTCGCCGTACAAAACTGGCTTGACCATGAACGCCTCAGCAGCAAACTGATCCTGCAAGTCCACGACGAACTGGTGCTGGAAGTTCCTGACCACGAACTCCACGTCCTCCGCGAAAACCTGCCCCGGCTAATGAATCACGTCGCCCAACTGAACGTCCCGCTGGTCGTAGACGTCGGTGTCGGCACAAACTGGGATCAGGCGCACTGAAGCAACGAGGTGGCAAGGTGACGAGGCAACGATGGCGTCAGTGTCTCGTGTCGTTCGCAAGCCCGAGCCGAGTAGCCACCGCCTGCAAGCGTTTGTCGCGCGTCCAGAGGCTGCTGGCTGCAAGCTTCGCTGTCGCCAGCAGATGGACATCAATGTAGCCGATGCCCAAACCAAAGAGCGCGTGTCGTTCGATGAAATGCAACGTTTCGTCATCTGTCGCTACGGGCACACGAGGCAACGCCTGCAATGACGCCAGGAGTGTCGCTCGATGCTTCAGATTTCCTAATGCGAGTTCACCGATCACGAACGGGTGGACAAGAACCTGGCCTGCTTCGAGAAAATGGACGAGTGTGTGGTCAGCCGATCGCAAATGATCGATCCAAACCGACGTGTCGACCAGGATCATGCAGTCTTGGCCCGGCGTCTGGGAATGTCGTTGAGTTCCGGCTCGCTGCCGCCCAGCAGTGCCAGTCGTTTGGCGCTTTCACGCTGGATCAACGCTTGCAATGCTTCGCGAAGCAGGGCGGTTTTTTCGGACAGCCCGGTGAGCATCTGCGCCTTGGCAAGCAAGTCATCATCGAGTGCAAGGGTTGTACGCATCTTTGGCTCCTCCTGAAAATGGACCTGATTAGCAATCAACGTCAGCAAGCATCCGGCCGATGTGCTGCTGCTCGACATGTCCATGCCCGGCAGACCGCAGACCGCACGCCTCGTTCCCGTCATTCCCGCCTGCGCAGGGATGACGAACTTTGCGGGCCATTCTTCCTGATCAGGAGAATGGATGCCTAATCTTAGCATCAAATGATGCCAAACCAGATGCCCGGCGGTCGCGATGAGGTCAGGCAAAACCTGATAATTAAAGACCTGACCCCATGGGTTATTTGTTCACGCTTGCGGCATCGAGGAAGGCGGGTTTTTCGCCGCCGCCGTGGATCAGCAGGTTGGTGCCGCTGACGTAGGCGGCATAAGGGGAGGCCATGAACATGCAGGCGTTGGCGATGTCTTCGCCTTCGCCCATGCGGCCGAGCGGGATGGTGGCGGCGACGGCAGCGAGGCCGGTTTCGTCGCCGTAGTGCATGTCGGATTTCTCGGTACGGATCAGGCCGGGGCTGACGGTGACGACGCGCACTTTAGGGGCCCATTCGACGGCGAGGCTGCTGACCAGATTCAGCACACCGGCTTTGGCCGCGCCATAGGCGGCCGTGCCGGGCGAGGGGCGCAGGGCGGAGACGCTGCCGATGAATTCGATCACGCCGCCTTCGGCCTGTTTCTGCATCATGGCGTTGGCCAGTTGCGCCATGTAGAGCGGGGCGAGCAGGTTGAGGCGGAGGATGCTTTCGTGGAAGCGCGGCGAGGCGGTGGCGGCCTCGGCATTCGGGCTGCCACCGGCGTTGTTGATCAGCACATCCAGACGGCCATAACGTGTGGCAATTTCATCGAAAAACGCTTTGACGGCCTCGTTGTCACGCACATCCAGGGCGAAAAAATCGGCTGTGACGTTGCCGCTGCTGACCGGCGATTCCGGCGCGCTGCGACCGCAAATGGCCACTTTTGCACCGGCCTTGAGGAAAGCCTCGGTAATGCCGCGGCCGATGCCCTTACCGCCGCCGGTGACCAATACAACCCGATTTGAGAAATCAAAAGACATGATGTGCCTCATAGTGTCTGGATATTTGCGATAATCTACGGGATTCGCCTGCGGTACACGTCGTCTGATCGGACGATGGGGGCGTGTACTGGTTTCCTCCGTTCGGGCTGAGCCTGTCGAAGCCCACGCTGACTGAGCGCGCATTTCGACAAGCTCAATGCGAACGGATCGGATCAGTCTTGCCCACCGCATCGGCAACAGAATTTTCTTATTCAACAAGCATTGGGGAACTGGCATGGCCATTGAAATGAAGGAATCTTTCCAGGTTGCCGCACCGATAGCCAAGGTGTGGGAGTTCATGATGAAGCCGGAAATGGTCGTCGCCTGTATGCCCGGCGCCGGGCTGAAGGAAATCGTTGATCCGAAGAAATTCATCGGCACGGTCAAGCTCAAGGTCGGCGCCGTCAGCGCGCAGTACGAAGGCACCATCACCTACGCCGAAGTCGACGAAGCCGCGCGCCGCATCAAGCTGCTGGCCGAAGGCAACGAACGCGGCGGCGGCACGGCCACGGCCACCATCGTCTGTTTGCTGGTCACGCTGCCCGACGGCAAAGGCACCGACGTGCAGTTCGAATCCAGCGTTGACCTCACCGGCAAGCTGATCCAGGTCGGCCGTGGCATGATCGAAGGCGTGGCCGGGCAGATCGTCAAGAAATACATCGGCAATGTTCGCAGCATGCTCGAAGTGCCGGCCGATGCTGCGGCTCCCGCACCGACTGACGCACCGGCAGCGGCAGCTTCCGCCGCACCCGCTGCACCGCCCATGCCGCCGAAAGAAGAGTCCATCGACATGGGCTCGGTGGTCTTCAAGGTGATGTGGATGGGCATCGTCAATTTCTTCAAGCGGCTGTTCGGGCGGGCGTAAAGCCTGCAGAGCCTACGGTATGCAGCCTACGGTGGCCATGATTGAACCTCAGCGCAAGGCTGCTCCCTCGTGCTCACCCTTCGACAGGCTCAGGGCGAACGGCCTTGAGCTCAGTCTAACGCACATGGCAGTCATCTCCACCCACAGAGAATGAAACAGGCTTTACCCATCACGCCCACCCCACCCATCCGCCCCTCGAGGGGCGGCTACTGATTTGCTCGCTTCGCTCGGAGATTTAACCCAACTCCGATTTTGTTGTTTCACGTTAAATAACACCCTGACCCGCTGTTTTTCGTCCGTGGTGAGCCTGTCGAATCATGAGCGGAAAATCTGGCGGACGTTCATTACGCATCAGAAAATTGTAACAATTTCATATAGGAGTGTTCATATAGGAGAAGCTGCGCTAGAATCCCTCCTATATGAATTCCGTCCTCACCACCTTTCTCAACACCTCGCCTGAGCAGGCCGAGCGCCTGCAGGCGTTGCAGCTGGCTTTTGCCGAGGTCTGCAATGCGCTCGCCCCTGTGGCGCAGGAGCGGCGGTGCTGGAACCGGGTTGCGCTGCATCATCTGACCTACCATGCCTTGCGTGAGCAGTTTCCGCAGATGGGGTCGCAAATGATCTGCAACGCCATCTACTCGGTCAGTCGAACCTGCCGGCTGGTGTACCAGCACCCAGCGAGCCCGTTCAATGTAGCCAAACGCCCGGATGCCCCTCTGCCGGCCATCCGTTTCGCGCCCAGTGCCCCGGTGTACTTCGATCGTCACACCCTGAGCATCAAGGACGACAAGCTTTCGATGTACACCCTCGATGGTCGGATGAAATTCCAGCTCCAGCTCAATGAGTCCGATCTCGACCGCTTCCAGAACAGCAAGCTGCGCGAAATCGTACTCTGCCGGAATGCGGACAGATATCAGCTGACCTTCACCTTTGATCAGGCAGGCACACTGGACGAAGGTGAGCTCAGCACGGAATCGGCACCCACCCAGGCCGAGTTCCCCGAATACCTGCTCATCCTGCCGAAAGAAGAAGGCATTCCGCCGGGCATGGTCATGCACACGATGCCGCCGCCCCAGCCCAGTCTTCAACGCTGAACCTGCCATCCATTTTCCAGCTTTCCGCCCAGAGGATGAAACCCGTGCCACCCCCGACGCTCACCCCAACGATCCGCCCTTCAAGCGGTGGCTGCCGGTGCTTCAAGCCGTCGCCGATTTTTGTTATTTCACGTTAATTTCACCATGACCACGATCTCAGCCGCTGCACCGGGTGCTCCACGAAATACCGACCTGAAGGATGCCCTGCTGGCACTCCGGCCGCACTACAAGCGCGCCATTTTCTTCAGTGTATTCACCACCCTGATCTCGCTCGCCCCCACCATTTACATGCTGGAAGTCTACGACCGCGTCGTCAATAGCCGCAGCATGATGACCCTGGCCATGGAAACCATCGCCATCGTATTGCTTCTGGCCGTGCTGGAAGTCATCGAATGGGTGCGGCACGACGTACTGCACAATGCCGCGCTGGAATTTGATCACCGTATCGGGCAGCGCACCTTCAATGCCATGTTTGAAGCCAGCCTGCGGCGGTTTTCTGGAGCCAGCGCACAAGCCCTCAACGACCTGCGTGCCTTGCGTGGATTCATTGGCAGCCCGGCACTGCTGGCAATCATCGATGTCCCGCTGGCATTGGTCTATCTGGTGGCTGTTTTCGTGGTTAGTGTGCCAATGGGCTGGTTTGCCGTGGTGGGGGGCGTGGTTCAGGTCACCCTGGCCTGGCTCAACGAACGCAGCACGCAACCCCCGCTCATGGCGGCCAACCGCACGGCCATCGAAGCACAGAATTACGCAGCCGCCACACTGCGTAACGCCCAGGTCATTGAAGCCATGGGTATGCAGCGCAACATTCACCAACGCTGGCAGAAAAAGCAGGAAGCCTTTCTAGAGTACCAGGCCACAGCCTCCGACAAAGCCGGCGACTTCTCCGTCTCCGCCCGTTTCGTACAGCAACTGCTGTCCTCGCTGTTGCTGGGCTTTGGTGCCTGGCTCATGCTGCGCGGCGAATTTCCTGGCGGTGGCGGCATGATGATTGTCGGCTCCATCTTCGGCGGCAAAGCCCTGGCACCGCTGGTGCAACTGATCGCCCACTGGAAAACCGTGGTCGGTGCGCGTGAAGCCTACCAACGGCTCGATAGCCTGCTGAACTTCGTTCCGCATAAAGAGCCCAGCATGGCGCTGCCCTCGCCGCGTGGCAACCTGCAGGTCGAGAATCTCGTGGCGGGCGCACCGGGTTCGCCCCTCCCCATCCTGCGTGGTGTCAGCTTCAATCTTCCTGCAGGTCAGATCCTCGCCATCGTCGGGCCTTCCGCCTCCGGTAAAACAACCCTGGCGCGCCTGCTGATGGGCATCTGGCCGGCCAGTAATGGCAAAGTGCGGCTCGATGGCGCCGACATCTTTCCCTGGCACAAAAGCGAGCTGGGGCCTTATGTGGGCTACCTACCACAGGAAGTCGAGCTCTTTGAAGGCAGCCTGGCCGACAACATCGCCCGCTTTGGCGAAGTCGACATGGCCAAGGTGGAAGCGGCCGCACGCGCGGTGGGCCTGCATGAAACCCTGCTAGCGCTCCCCCAGGGTTACGACACCAATATTGGCGACGAAGGCTGCTTCCTGTCGGGCGGCCAGCGTCAGCGTGTGGGTCTGGCACGCGCCATCTACAACCAGCCACGTTTTGTCGTGCTCGACGAACCCAACTCCAGCCTCGACGAAGCCGGAGAACGCGCCCTGCTGCAAACCCTGCAAGCCCTCAAGGCGGCCGGAACCACCGTTATCGTCATCACCCATCGTACCAACCTGCTGACGGCGGTGGATCTGATGATGATCCTTGTTGACGGCCAGACCAAAGCCTACGGCCCGCGTGACGAAGTGCTGGCCGCACTCCAGAAGGGCGCTCAAGCCGCGGCTACCCCACCCGCTGCAGCGGCAGCGCCTGTGGCCACCGCCTGAACACAGCCAACGCCCCCCATGCCCAGAACAACCGCGTGCTCATCATGAAAAATCCAGCCTTCTTCCAACGCAGTGAACTGACGGCCACCCTGTGGAGCTTTCGCCGCGAATTTATCGTCGCCACGATCTTCACCGCCGTCATGAACGTCCTCATGCTCACCCCGACCATCTACATGCTGCAGGTCTACGACCGTGCACTGGTCAGCGGCAGCGAAATGACGCTTGCCGCCGTCACCCTGATCATGGTCTTCATGTTTATCGTGATTGCCGTCTCCGACTGGTCGCGTGCGCGCCTGCTGGTACGCACGGGGGTCAAGCTCGACAAACAGCTCAATACCCGGGTGTTCAATGCCAGCTTCGAAGCCTATCTGCAGCAACAAGGCCGCAATCCCACACAAGCCTTCAACGACCTGACCACCCTGCGTCAATACCTCACCGGCCAGGGGCTGTTTGCCTTTCTCGACCTGCCCTGGGCACCGATCTACATTGTGGTGCTATGGCTGCTCCACCCCTCGCTCGGCATTATTGGCGCGCTGCTGACGCTGCTGCTGGTGCTGATCGCCTGGCTGAGCAAACGTTACACCGACGCGCCGCTGGAAAAAGCCGCTGAAGAAGGCATGCAGGTCAACCAGTACGTCAACAGCAAACTACGCAATACCCAGGTCATCGAAGCCATGGGCATGCTCGACAACCTGCGCCATCGCTGGCTGACACGGCATCGTCGCCATATGGCCACCAGCCATCACGCCCAGGACCTCACTACGCGCACCCAGTCCTTCAGCAAGTTCTTCCGCCTTTCGCAACAATCGGTCAGTCTGGCCGCAGGCGCCATCCTCGTCATCCAGGGCCACATCAGCGCCGGTGCCATGCTGGTCATCAACACCCTGATGGGACGAGCCACCGCACCGATAGACCAGCTCACCAGCTCCTGGAAGCAAACCCTGGAAGCCCGCCGCGCTTTTATGCGTCTGGAAAAACTGCTGGCCGAACAACCCGCCCGCGACAATCGCCGGATTCACGAAGCCCCGCGCGGCCACATGCAACTGGAAAACCTGGTCGCCACCGCCACCGGGCGAGCCGAACCCATCCTCAAGCAGCTCAACCTCGACTTTCCGGCGGGCGAAATCACCGTCATCATCGGCCCTTCCGGCTCCGGAAAATCCACCCTGGCACGCGCCCTGATCGGCATCTGGCCGAATCTTGAAGGACGCGTCCTGATCGACGGCGAACCCATCGACAGCTGGGATCGGGACGAACTCGGCCAGCATGTCGGCTACCTGCCGCAGGATATCGAGCTTTTCGAAGGCAGCATTGCCGAAAACATCGCCCGCTTTGGCGCCATCGACTCCAACAAGATCATCGAAGCGGCGCAGCGTGCCGGTGTGCATGAAATGATCCTGCGCTTTCCGCAAGGCTACGACACCCCGATGGGCATCGCCGGCAACATGCTCTCCGGCGGCCAGCGCCAGCGCATCGGTCTGGCACGCGCCATGTACGACAACCCCAGCCTGATCGTGCTCGACGAACCCAACTCCAACCTCGACGATGTCGGCGAAGCCGCCCTCATCAAAGCCATCCAGGATCTCAAGCAACAAGGGCGCACGATCTTCCTCATCACCCATCGCATGGGGATCGTCGGCATCGCTGACCGGATACTCATCATGAACAACGGGCAAATCCAGAATTACGGCGCGCGACAAGACGTTCTCGCCGCCCTGCAACCGCCGCCCCAAGCCGCAGCGCCTGCGCCGGATGCGGCAGCGCAGCCCGCCTGAAAACCACCCATCGACCAGACAAGAACCCGCAAGACATCCGACACAAGGACAAGAACATGGCTCAGCAGCCCACACTCAAAAACATCCTCGCCCCCAGCCCCGCCACCCTCGAAGGCGAAGCCATCACCCCGCTGACCGATACCCGCCGCCCCGCCCGCATCGGCCTGTGGGCACTCGGCATCGGCTTTGGCGGCTTCCTGCTCTGGGCGGCCATTGCCCCCCTCGACGAAGGCGTGCCCGCCCAGGCGCTGGTCTCCATCGACACCAAACGCAAACCCGTACAACACCTGACCGGCGGCATCACCAAGCAGGTGCATGTCAAAGAAGGCACCTACGTCAAGCAAGGCGACATCCTGGTTGAACTGGACGATGCCGTCGCCCGCGCCAATTACGAATCCATCCGTCAGCACTACCTCACCCTGCGCGCCACCGAAGGTCGCCTGCTGGCAGAACAGGCCGGACAAACCCGCATCAACTTCCACCCGGATCTGAAACAAGCCGAAACCGACCCCTACATCCGGCAAACGGTCGACAACCAGATGCAGCTCCTGCAATCCCGCCAGCTGGCACGTCAAGCCGAAATGGCCGGGCTGAATGAATCCATCGAAGGCCAGGAAGCCAGCATCCAGGGAGCCAAAGGCGTACTCGAATCGCGTCGCAGCCAGCTCACCTTCCTTCAGGAAGAACTCAACGGCGTTCGTGATCTCGTCAAGGACGGCTACGCCCCGCGCAACCAGCAGCTCCAGCTCGAACGGCAGAATGCCGAAACCCGCGGTGCGATTGCCGACCTGCAAGCCGGCCTGCTGCGTAGCCAGCGCGCCATCGCCGAACTCAAAGCGCGCGGGCTCCAGCGTACCCAGGAATACCGCAAGGAAGTCGACAGCCAGCTGGCCGATATCCGCCGCGAAGTTCAAGCCGATGCCGACAAATACAAAGCCACCGCCGCCGACCTCGCCCGCACCGTGATCCGCGCGCCGGTTGAAGGCCAGGTCGTTGGTCTGGTCATCCAGCACAGCGGCGCGATCGTTGCCCCGGGACAAAAACTGATGGACATCGTCCCGCAAAACGAAGCCCTGCTACTCGAAGCGCATGTCCCCCCCAACCTGATCGATCGCCTCCAGCCCGGCCTGCTCGTCGACACCCGCTTCTCCGCCTTCGCCAACAGCCCGGCGCTGGTCGTACAAGGCAAGCTCGACAGCATCTCTGCCGACCTGCTCTCCGACCCGGTCACCGGCCATCCCTATTTCCTCGCCCGCGTCTCGATCACCCCGGAAGGCATGAAAGAACTCGGCAAACGCCAGATGCAAGCCGGCATGCCCGCTGAAGTCGTCATCAAGACCGGCGAACGCTCGCTGCTCACCTACCTGCTGCATCCGCTGATCAAGCGCGTTTCCGCCTCCATGAAAGAAGAATGAGCCCGCGCAAAGAAAGAACACTCATGAAAATCCTCCCCCGCATCCGCAAATCGCTGCTGGCCACCCTGTGTGCCCTGGCGCTGTCGCCCACGGCTCACGCCATCGACCTCCTGCAAGCCTACCGGCTCGCCATCCAGAACGATGCCCGCTACCAAGCCGCCCGCGCCGAAGCAGCCGCCAGCCGTGAAGCCGAACCCCAGGCCATCGCCCAGCTACTACCCAACGTCAGCGCCAACATCGCACGCAGCGACCGCAGCTCCGACATCAGCGCGCCCAACTTCATGGGCAAGATCAGCCACAACCGCCAAGACTACATCAGCTCCAACTACGCCGTGACCCTGCGGCAACCGCTCTACCGGCGCTACAACTTCATGCTCTACCAGCAGGCCCAATCCCAGGTAGCCAGTGCCGAAGCCAATCTCGACCGCAACCTGCAAGACCTGCTGATCCGCCTCTCCAGCAGCTACTTCGACGCGCTCATGGCCGAAGACCAGCTCAACCTCGCCCTCGCCCAGAAAGAAGCTTACGCCGCCCAGAAACAATACGCCCAACGACGTTTCGAATCCGGCCAGGGCACCCGCACCGACATTGACGACACCCAAGCCCGTTACGACATGGCACTCGCCCAGGAGCTCGATGCCCTGCAAAACCTCGACTACAACCGGCGACAAATCCAAACCATCATCAACCAGCCCGTCACCCACCTGGCCACACTGCTCCCCGCACGCATCGAACTGCTGCCGCCCAACCCGGCCGACCCCGAAGCGTGGATCAAACGCAGCGAAGACGTCAATGCAGAACTCCGCAGCCTGCGTGCCAACATCGACATCGCCGAAAAAGAAGTCTCTAAAGCCGGTGCAGGCCACCACCCCACCATCGACCTCGTCGCCCAACGCAGCAAAACCGAAAGCGACACCGAAAACACCCTCAACCAAGGCTACCTGACCACCAGCGTCGGCATCCAGATCAGCATCCCGATTTTTGCCGGTGGTTACAACTCATCCCAGGTGCGTCAAGCCGAAGCCGCGCTCGACAAGGCACGGCAACAATATGAAGCAAGACGGCGTGAAATCGACCTGGCCGTTCGCAAGGAATATCAGAACATCACCCAAGGCATCCTCAAAGTCAAAGCCCTCGAACAAGCCGAACGCTCAGCCGACCAGGCCGTCTACTCCAACCAGAAAGGCTACCAGGCCGGCACCCGCACGCTGGTCGACATCCTCAACGCCCAGCAACAACGCATGAACACCCGCCGCGACCTCAGCAACGCCCGGCTGCAATACCTCCTCGCCCGCCTCAAACTCCAAAGCCTGGCCGGCTCACTGCAAGAAGAAGACATCACCGCCATCAACCTCTGGCTCGACAAAAATGGCCGCGACCCCGAACCCGAACCTGAACCTGGAAAAGCCCCCGAACCTGAAAGCACACAAAACATCGCCCCCACCACGCCTGCAACCGCACCCGTGCCAGACAAATCACCCGGCACACCTGACCCCGAAAAAACCGCACAAAACAGCCGCTCCCCCCTGGCATTCCGCCTCGTCAGCCACAACTGCCCGGGCAACCAGCCCCACGCCAGCCCCTTCGGCCCCGCCGAGCACACCCGCCCGCACTACCCGCTCGTCGAAACCTGCGGAAAAACCACATGGGGTCAGGTCTTTAATTATCATATTTTCACGGACAACCCGCGTCGCTCAGCGCAGAACCGCAAAGCCATCGCATGAATGTCCATCGGCGGCTGACAGGGTGCCGCCCCTTCTTCAACGAAGGCAGAAGGGGGCGGTGCCATGGTGCAGCACCTCAGCGCAGTATCTCAGTGCAGCACCATGGCGGGCGGCGTGCTTGAAGCCGCCACATCGGCAGCCCCTTGTGACAGCCATTCCGGAACCGGGATCGCCTCCCCCCAACCCGCCGCTTTGGCGTGGGCGAGCAGCCGCTCCAGGAACCAGTGCAAATCGCGAGGACGAAAAAGCAGCGTACCCAACACCTCGGCAGCCACGAAAAAAGTCAGCAGCACACCCCCCTCCGCGTCAGGCGCTGCATCGACGCGTGTGGGCAGGTGCGAAGGGAGTCGTTCCGGCAAGGGTGGCAACGGTGACAGCGACAGCGACACATCGACCTGTGCGCCGCGAACCTGAGACACTGCCCGCACATGCTTCATTGTCAGCAGCTCATCTTGCAAGCCGGCCTGAGCCAGACGGGCATCGCCCTGAGCCTGCTGCACCTGACGCACCAGCATCGTCAGCAGACCGCAGGTAAAGCGGCGCGTCAGCAGCAACGCATAATCCGCACCGGGCACACGCACAATCACAACAATCCGATCCTGTACCTGGTCGTACTTTACAGTCAATGTCTGGGCGCGCATAAATACTGAGTTGAGGAGGAGAAAATCGGGTGACTTTGTTTCTGCTTGGTGTCACTCAAACAATTTCAAACAAGTTTAAACAATTCGGCGGGTGTCCCCGCCCGCACAAAAATCACCAGTCCGTATTTGCCGACCTCCGCTACCCGACCCCAGCGAGGGCGTGCTGGCTTAGCGGTTGAATCGCCAGACGCAAGCCCATCGCCTTCAGAATTGCCGATAGGGTGTTCAGTTCAGGATTGCCCTTTTCCGACAGCGTGCGATACAAGGTATGAGCATTGACATCCGTCTGGCGTGCGACCGCCTGAATGCCACCGAATGCCTTGCTCAAGGCGCGCAGCGCCAGCATCAAATCAGTTTCGTTGCCACCTTGGCCACACGATCCCGTAACGATTCAAGCCACGACGGGTCGATGTCATTCTCAGCTTCGTCGAGATAGTGAATGATCTCGTGCGTGCGGCAATATTGGCTTTAAAGCGAATAAATTGCAAATGCTGCACCTTCCCAGCCCTCTCCCACAAGGGGCGAGGAAGCAAAACAGCCCACGCCTGCCAACGGAGCGTGCAAAGCAACCCGCAACCACACGCCCTCCCTCCGCGTGGGGGAGGAGGACTCCCGTCATTCCCGCGCTCTATTTTCGTCATTCCCGCGCAGGCGGGAATCCAGGGCTTGCGAGCACATCGGCTGGGCGCAGGACCCCCGCCTGCGCGGGGATGACGAGTGTTGCTGAGCATTCTTTCCATTCAGGAAAGAACAAGGAAAGAACAAGGGAACCATCACCCCGTGCTTTTGCCGATGTGACCACAATCACAGAAACATCCCTTGCAAACCGGCTAACATCCGAAAACATGCCCGCATTGGCCAAAAACCGGTGCATCGGCGTTGGGGCGCGCTGTGGCAAAAACACAACATTCCACGCAAAGCAGCCCCAAACAAAACCCGCACTGCTTGGCAAAACCTTGCAATATCGGGATAGAATCAAAAATGCTGGTAGAAGTACCGAAATACAGAAGGCAGAAGTTCATGCCGCAAGCTCGATAAAGCGCTCTTGGCGCAGCAGAAACAGCAAATACCGCAAGCGCACCACCCCTATTTGCTGCACTGGCTGCATGGCTACACTAGCTGTACTAGCTACACGCCTCACCAAGAACGTTTTATCGAGTGTCAGCGACTGGCCTCGGCTTTCTGCAGAAAGTTCAATTAACCCGAAAAAAGGAACCTTTAATGGCTATCTCTTTCACCCCGACCAAAATTGCCCGCTTCGTCGGCGCACTGTACGGCGTCGCCCTGAATAACAGCGTTTATAACTCCGCCCTGCAAGAAATCTACGCCCGTGGCTTTGATGCCGTGGCGAATGATGTCTTCGCCGCCGACTTCGGCAGCAAAACCACCGCACAAGTCGCCCAGACCGTGGCCAACAACCTCGGCCTGACCGGCCAGGCCAACACCGACGCTGTCGCTTACCTCACCGGTCAGCTCAATGGCGTCGCTGCCAACGCCCGTGGTGCCGTCATCTCCAGCACCATGAGCCTGTTCGCTGGCCTCACGTCTGACCCGCTGTACAGCGCCGCTGCTTCCGCCTTCGAAGGCCGCGTAGCCAATGCCATGGTGTACAGCACTGCCGCCACCAGCGTCTACCACGGCAGCTTCACCGATCTGTCCACTGGCGTCGCCTTCAACCTGACCACCGGCTTTGACACCCTCACCGGCACCTCGGGCAACGACACGTTCACCGCTTACTCGATCGGCAACAGCAACACGCTCGGCGATGGCGACGTCCTCAATGGCGGCGCAGGCAGCGACACCCTGATGGCCGACATTGCCAACCCGACCAGTGGCGCGATCACCCCCCGCACCTCGTCGATCGAAACGGTTCAAATCCGCGTTCAGCACGGCCAGACCGACTCCAGCGACAACAACATCGCCAACAGCAGCCAGGGCATCATCGACGCCCAGCGCATGTCGGGTGTCAATCAGTGGGAAGACAACAACAGCCGTTCTGACCTGATCATCGAAGATGTCCGCATTGCGGACAGCCAGAAGACCAAGGACATCACCATTGCCATGGTCGACACCGATCCGGGCAACGTTGATTACGGCGTCTATTTTGACCAGCACTCGCTGCGTAACTCCACCAACAGCTCGACCTCGCTGATCATCAAGGTCATGGACACCGGTGCTGCGGGTAATGCGGCCACTGCCGCCACGCCGCTGCTCAACAACCCGTATGACCAGTTCAAGCTGGGCATCAATGGCGTGCTGTCCACCATTCAGCTCGACAAAGTCGCCGTTGCTGCAGCCGACACCTATGCCGCACTGCTCACCGTGTTCCAGAACGCCCTGACAGGTTCCGGCGTTACGGCTGCGCTCTCCGGCACGTTCACCATCACCGATCCGATCTCCAACACCTCGGTCACCGGCCAGACCATCGTGCTGACGGCAACGGGCAATACCGCGATCACCGCGCCTTCCGGCTCGGGCTGGTACAACACCACCGGCGCTTCGGTTCCGCCGACCTCCAACATCTACACCACCTACGACCAAAGCTCGGGTGGCACGGGCGAACTGGTCACCTCGACAGTCGTGCTGGATAACGTCGGTCGTGGTTCCACCGGCGGCGACCTGCTGATCGGCGGCCTGTCCGTGGGCGAAACCTCCACCTCGCGTGGCGTTGAGCGTTTCGAAATCACGGTGAAAGACAGCAGCAAGCTGCAAACCATCAACTCGACCAACAACGCCCTGCGTGAAGTCACCATCGCCAGCGGCGAAACCAGCCTCACCGATGGCACAGTCAGTGCTTACAACAAGGCCAACTTCGTCACCAACGAAGGTGACCTGACGGTCAATGGCAACGCCAAGAGCTCGCTGGGTGCTGACCAGGGTGTTACAGCTGACAACCAGACCATGGACGGCGCGAATGAAGGTTCCACCGTAGTCCACCAGGGTGCCAACGCTGCCGGCTTCACCGATGTTCGCCTGATCGATGCCTCCGCATTCAAGGGCAAGCTGGCTTTCACTGCGGCCATCACCCACGACGCTATCGGCAAGTACGTCAACCTGGCCGACTACCAGGCTGATCCGGCAGCGGATGTCGCCGGCTCGGGCAACGTCAACTACAACGTTCCGGGTGCCAACTTCATCTACACCGGCGGCAACGACAACGACACCATGACGGTCACCATCGACGCCGCAGCTGCCGCATCGCGTTCGACCGTCGTTTCCGGCCAGAGCGACATGACGTTCAGCCTGAACGGTGGCGAAGGCAATGACACCATCACCGTCAACGTTAACACCAACGTCGCGCTCAACGGCAACCTGCAGAACTGGTACAACAACCAGGATCTGAACAACAACATTACCATCAACGGCGGTGCAGGTGACGACACGATCAGCGTTCCGGGCGCGGGCGACACCACCATCGACGCAGGCGCAGGTGCAGATACCGTCTGGGCCGACAACACCGGCCGTCAGACCAGCCTGAACAACGGCGGCGGCGTTTCGGTGACGGCGCTGGGCAACGGCACGTCCTCGAACGGCATCTGGGTGTTCAACACCTACGATCAGGCCAATGCGGTGGCCAATGGTGCTGCGCGTAACATCTATGACATCCGCTCGGACGTCAATGATACGTACAACCTGTACAAGGCTACGCTGACGGTATCGTTCAAGGGCATTACCTCCTCGACGATCACCCTGGCGAACACCACCACCTACAAGACCACCGATCTGGAAATCAACCAGGCCATCAAGAACGCGATCAACACCAACGCCACGTTGAGCAAGCTGATCGTCGCGCATGACGGCCCGGGCAACTCCCTGATCGTCACCTCGCTGGTCGATGGCACCATGAACACGACGGATCTCTCCGTGACGCTGGCAGCGCCGACCACCGGCCTGACGACGGCCGAAGAAACCGCCGCGCGCACCGCCTGGGGTCTGGCTGCGGGTGCGGATGTCTACGCACCGATGGTCACGCAAATGACCACGTTCAACGCCACCAATGCCGATTACGTCACCCAGATGGCGCAGGACGCCGCAGGCACCAACATCGTCGGCGCCAACAGCACCTCGACCAGCGACAACTTCATCACCCCGGGTGAAGGTAACGATGTCGTCGTGCTCGGCACCACCGAGAGCCTGCAAGACGTTGGCCGTTCGAGCAACGACGTCGTCGTCCTCGGCGCGAACTTCGGCAATGACACCATCGTCAACTTCGACGTTTCCGGCAACGGCATCGATCACCTCAACCTGTACGCCTTCCTCGATAGCGCGACAGCCGTCACGCTGGCAGGTTCTTCCGTTGCGGCTAACAACTTCAATGCAACGAAGAGCGTCATCAACATGATGCAGGAAGTGACTGGCGCCGGCGCCACCGCGAACGACTCAGCCGCCAAGGTTCAGGCGCTGTATCGTGCGGCTGCAGATACCGCAGTTTCTGCTGCGGCCATCAACTCGGCGGTCATTGTGGTCAACAGCACCACCAACGTCGGCACGGTGTACTCCATCGTAAACGGCACCAGCGCAACCGATGCGGTCGCCACGCTGCAAGGCACCATCAACCTGGGCGATCTGGCCAACAATACGGCCAGCACCTGGGCTTCCCTGACGGTGAGCAACTTCCAGGTTCCGGTAGTGAATACCTCGGTTGTTACGGGTACCACGACCATCACCTCGGAAGGCCCGAACACGGAATTGGTGGGTACGACGATGACTGCGATCGCCAACAACCAGATTCTGGTGGGCACGGCGAATATCGATACGCTGAATACCGGTGGTTTCACGGGCGTGACGATGACCGGCAATGGGTCAGGCGATATTTTCAAGGTGATTGCAAACGCTGGAGCAGTGGCTAATGCAACGATCACTGATCTGGTTACCGGTGACGATATCCAAGTGACAGGTAGCAACACGGGTTTTGCCGCGACTCTGGCAGCGACCACCACCGGGTTTACGGCTAGCGCGTCGTCGTCGCATACCAACTCGTCGGGCGCTGACAACACCAACGCCTCCGTCGTCCTCACGGCGGCAGCTGCTGGTGCCACGATCAACATGGCGCTGGCAACGGGCACGCTCGGCTACACGCTGACGGGCGCTGCTGGTAACGACACGCTGACCGGCTCCAGCTTTGCTGATGTCTTGTCGTCTGGCGCGACCGGTACTGACGTGCTGAATGGCGGTGCTGGCGATGACACAATGTCGTCCGGCGGTGGCACAGTAACCTTCAACGGCGGTACCGGTGCTAACGGTATCAC
>JAGOVA010000095.1 GCA_018061005.1 Sterolibacterium sp.
ATTTCATTGCGCGGCAACGTGGCCGTCGCGCGGATGCCCGCCACAGCAAACACAGCAGGACAGGCCTCGATGACATCATGGCTGAGAATCAAACGGGGTGGCGCGGGATGCGCCAGGTAGTGTTGTTCGATGAAGGCCAGCAGCCCTGCTGCCGCCTCCCCGCCATAATCCGCCGCAGCCGTGCGCGGAAAATGGGCACGGTCACCCAGATGCTGCCCACCGCGCACCATCGCCAGATTGACGCAGAACGCCCCCTCCGTATCCAGCGCGACGAGGATATCGGCATTCTCGTCACCGGTGCTGCTGACGTATTGCCGGTGCAGCACCGCCTGCAATGCCCGCACCTGATCGCGCAACCGCGCTGCCTCTTCAAAACGCAGCGCGTCGGCGGCCTGCTGCATGTCCTGCGTCAAACCTTCGATCACCTCGCCATGCCGACCACGCAGGAACAGCCCAGCAATCTGCACGTCATGGCGGTACGCCTCCGGCGAAACCCAACCCACACAAGGTGCCTTGCATCGCTTGATCTGATACAACATGCAAGGCCGTGAGCGATGAGAAAACACGGCGTTCTCGCAGGTTCGCAGCAGAAAGGTCTTTTGCAGAAGCTGGATGGCCTCGCGCACCGCGAGGCTGCTGGGATACGGCCCGAAGTATTGCGCCGATTTGTTGAAGCTGCCACGATGAAAGGCCAGACGTGGAAAATCATCGCCGCTCAACAGAATGTACGGATACGACTTGTCATCCCGAAAAAGAATGTTGTACTTGGGCATCAGCCGCTTGATCAGCGTGTTTTCGAGGATCAGTGCCTCCGCCTCGGAACGGGTCGCGGTGATCTCGACCTTCGCCACCTGGGTAAGCATCAGGCTGATGCGCGGGCTTTTGGCGGTTTTCTGAAAATAGGAGCTGACCCGTTTCTTGAGGTTCTTGGCCTTGCCCACATACAGCACGTCGTCTTGAGCACCCAGCATGCGATACACCCCCGGCGCATCGGGCAGTGTCGCCAGCAAGGTGGCAGCATCGAAAGCTTCAGGCGGCGTGCTCAAGTTCCTGGCGCACACGGTCAAACACAGCGGCAAAACTTGCGGCCGTCAGGCGGCGCGTCTGCGTGTTGTAGCGGCTGCAATGGTAGCTGTCGATCAGCACCCGGCCATCGGGCAAGGCATGGCGTGCATTGTGAGCAAACACAAAAGCCCCCTGCTTCAAACCCAGCGCCAGCAATACCGCTTTGTGCGCGACATTGCCCAGCGCCAGCACCACCCGCACGTCAGGCGACGACTGTAATTCATCCGCCAGAAAACGGTTGCAGGTACGGATTTCCGCCGTCTCCGGCTTGTTCTGCGGCGGCAGACATTTAACCGCATTAGTAATACGGCAATCGATCAGCACCAGCCCATCGTCCACCGCAACAGCACGCGGATGGCTGGCAAAACCATAACGATGCAGGGTTTCATACAGCAGGATGCCAGCATAATCGCCGGTAAAAGGTCGCCCGCTACGATTCGCACCGTGCATGCCCGGTGCCAGCCCGACGATCAGCAAACGCGCCTGCGGATCACCAAACGGGGCGACCGGGCGCGCGTGGTAGTCGGGATGCGCCCGACGGACTTCCGCCAGAAAATCCGCCAGTCGCGGGCAGGCGACACAATCCAGCAAACTCACGCGCCCTGCCCTCCACAGGCATCCAGCCAAGCCCTGAGTGCAGTTCGGTCGAGGAAGTAATGACACAACTCGCGCTCACCCTCATTCACGTTCACATTTACGTTCCCAGCTTCCAGCACCACCAGCACCGGCACGAGTTCGTCGTAACGCTCAACCCATTGAGGCTCGCTATCGACATCAACCACTTCTATGGAAAAATCCACACCCCATTCATCGCGCAAGGCTTCCAGCGCAACAAGCATGTCGTGGCAAAGATGACAGTAACTCCGGCTGTACAGCCGCAGATGCCGACGCAGAGCCGAAGGATTCATGCGCTCATGGCTCCTTCCGGCTGCATCCCTGCGCGGTTTCACCCGCCCCAGCGGCGGCGGCCAGCCGCATCGACAACAGCGGATGGCCGTCTGCTGCATGCGCGGTTGACGGCAAAAAACGCAAGACCAGCAAGCCGAGCAGCAAACCTGCCGCCGCACCCAGCAAGGGCGCGCGTTCGTCGCCTGGCGGCGACAACAGCCGACCGACCGCCGTTCCGGCAATCAACAACAACACTGGCAAAAGATAAGCCCACAGCGCGGCACGCAACACCGCACCTTCGGCCACCTGGAGGATGACGGAATCACCGACCCGGGCGTTAATCGTGTTGTGCAGCCGATACACGCTGAGTTGCCGTGGGCGTAACGATTCGTTGAGCAGATGACTGCCGCAACCACCTTCTTCATGGCAACGCCCGCAGCCCCCGCTGAGCGGACGAACTTCCACCTCAACCTGATCTCCCTCCACCCGGCGAACAATTCCACGATTTTCCATAAATGCGCTGTGGTGTCTCCGCGTCGTGGGATTACTTCTTGCGCGGCTCGATGCCGTCGGCAAATTTTTTCAACGTGGCACGCGGCACCTCGCCCATCACAACGACCAGGTGCTGGCCGATGGCACGTTGATAGACATTGACCGCGCCCAATGCGGCAAAACCCAGCACCGGCTTGTCCGGCAAGACATCCACGAAAACCGAAATAGCCGCAAGCCCGTCCGAAAACACCATATGCAGGTTATCCGCGCTCTCGTTGTTGCCGTCGCTGCGCTTCATGCCAGCGATCTTGCGAAAACCCGGCAACTGAACCTTGAACAACCATGCCTCATCCTTGCCGCGTGCTTCGGTGGCCTGAACGTGATGCACACGCCAGTGAGCACTTTGCGCGCCCAGCTTTGATTTCAACAGGCTACGATCGATGCTGGCACCCACCTGCAACTGGGTAAACGCAAAAGTTTCCAGCGATTCACCGCGCTCATTAAGAACCCCGGCTTTGAGCAACAAACCGCTGCCCAGGTCGATCCAGAACTGATGTGCATAACGCAGATCATCCCGGGGTTCGAGCAGAATCAACTGACTATCGCGATCTGCCACACGCCCGACCGCGCCTTTGCGAATCACATAATGCTCCGCCAAACCCGCCAGTGAAGTCGGCAGCAGTATCGGAAAGCTGCCGCGCTGCGCCCGTTTTTCAACAATCAGGGTCTGACTTTCCGGCAGGTAGCACTTCACCTCGTCGTGATGACGAATCACCTCACGCGGGCTGCCATCCAGCACTTCAAGACGCTCATACTCCTTGCCATGCTCAAAAACATGCGTAATGCGCGAGGTTTCAGCATGGATGCCATTGCGATAAACGAATGTACCACTGTAATTCTGCTCACGCGCAGCCGTCATGACACGACCCAGCCAGATCATGCCATCCGCCTGAACAACCTGAGGAAGAGAAGAAGATGATGCAGATGGAGCGGATGGTGCAAATGGTACGGTTGGTACGGTTGAAGGCGACGTAGCCGCCTGGGCCCGCGTCACAACCGGGCAGAGCGAGAGCAGGCAACAAACACCGCCAGCCAGCCATGCCCTCATCGCGCTGCCGCCACCGTGCGAATGTAACCTGCGCCACCGTCAAAACGATTGCCCGGCGAATAGGTTTGATGTGCGAGCAGATACGTCTGCAAGCGGTTCGCCTCCGTACCTGCATTCACATGCTGAGCGAAACCCTGAACCATCCGGGGCTGTGAAGAACGATCCAGGGCATTTTTCGCCAGCAAAGGTTGCGCGACCATCGGCAGCGTGGCCGGCTCCGACAACGCCAGCCAGGCAACCGCACCCACCCCGGCCACGGCCGCCGCATAACGCAACAACCCTTGCAACGGCGCTTTCCGTTCCTTGCGGGAAGGCGACAATATGGCAGGCTCACGTTGCAGATCCGTCATGATCCGAGCCGTCAGATCAACCTCCAGATGCGGCGCGTGTCGCAACGCATCACCGATCAAATGATATTGGCACCAAGTCGCACGCAAATCGGCATCCCCTCGCAAACCCTGCAGAACAACCTGCGGGCGATCCCCCTCAAGCTCACCATCGAGCAATGCGGAAAGTTCGGTTTTCATCATGGCATCACCTCGCATTCACATTCATACGCACGCACAGGCTCACTCACCAGCGCCGATCCGGTGCGGTATCCAGCAGGGGCTTCAGCTTTTCAGCAATCGCCTCACGCGCCCGAAATATCCGCGAACGCACCGTACCGATAGGGCAATTCATGACCTGAGAAATTTCCTCATAACTCAACCCGTCAATCTCACGCAGCACAATGGCATTCCGCAACTCTTCCGGCAGGGCTTCCATCGCCGCATTCACGGTGACACCGATTTCCTTGGACATCAAAATGCGCTCGGGCGTATTTTGATCGCGCAACTGTTCCGCGTCATCAAAAACCTCCGCCTCTTCACTATCGAACTCCGTCGTAGTCGGTGGCCGCCGCCCACGCGATGCCAGATAATTCTTGGCGGCATTAATGCCAATCCGGTACAACCAGGTATAGAAAGCACTCTCGCCGCGAAAGCCGGGCAAAGCACGATACGCTTTGATGAATGCCTCCTGCACCACATCCTCGACCTCAGCCGGATCACGCACCAGGCGCGACACCAGACGCACCAGCCTGCGCTGATACTTCGAAACCAGCAAACCGAAAGCCTGCTTGTCTCCTTGCTGGACACGTTCGACCAGAATTTGATCAGATTCGCGATCAGTCACGACAGGTTAAAAATTCTCGAGGTGGGCATGAGTAAGCCGACCAGTATAGCCGATACCCCCTTCGCCCAAGCCCATGAAACATCCTTTTACGGTGCCGAAGCCCGATCAACCACCGCCCACAAACACCCCACGAGAATCAAGACCACCAGCGCATCGAATAGTTCCACAACCGCCCGGCAACACCCTGGCGCGGCACGCAGAACCCCATGCACTTTTCCGCGCAGCAAGCCCTTGAGTGGGGCGCAAAACAAAAAGGCATTTCAATGAAAACGCCCGTGCGATAAACCGGGCTTGTTCAACAACCGGTTCAGATCGCGGCTCGCTTCGCGATCACGATCTAACCTTAATCGTTGGGCGTCTTGGCGACGGAGTGGACAATTAACATTTTGTACTGTACAGTAATGCGTACATATTGGGAGAGCCACCATGGACGCAATGACCTACACCACTGTTCGCGCAAACCTTGCTACCACGATGGATCGGGTTTGCAACGACCACGAAGCTTTGATTATTACCCGCAACGGCGAACAGGCCGTGGTGATGCTCTCGCTCGAAGACTACAAAGCACTTGAGGAAACCTCTTATCTCTTACGTACCCCCGCCAACGCCAAGCGCCTCCTCTCGGCGGCCGCACAACTGAACGCTGGGAAAGGCGTTGCGCGGAAGCTGGCAAAGTGAAGCTGATTTTCGCGGACGAGGCATGGGATGATTACCTCTACTGGCAAAAGCAAGACAAACGCATGGTTGAACGGATTAACAAGCTGATTCGTGAGACCCAACGCGAACCATTCTCCGGCGTAGGAAAGCCGGAAGCACTGAAGCACGCGCTATCAGGCTTTTGGTCACGCCGCATAACAGACGAACACCGCATGGTTTATCGTATCGAGGGTGATGCTCTGCTGATTGCTCAGTTGCGTTTTCATTATTGAGGCGCCCAATGTAACCGTTAACCCCCCAGCGTACTTGCTTACCCCATCGAAGCCGTGTGCAAAGACGATCGAAGCGACTCACTGGCGAAGAAT
>JAGOVA010000043.1 GCA_018061005.1 Sterolibacterium sp.
TGCCAGAAGTACTCGTTAACTACGTCGGCAGTGTCGTCAATGTAGAAGGTGTCGTCGCCGAATCCGCCGTACATGACATCAACGCCGGTGCCGCCGTCAATCGTGTCGTTACCAGCTGCGCCGCTGAGTATGTTCGCCGCACCATTGCCGACGATAAGATTGTCCGCGGTGTTGCCCGTGCCGTTGATGGCCGAAGAACCGGTCAGCGTCAGGTTTTCGGTATTCGCGGCCAATGTGTAGGTCACCGATGATTGCACCGTGTCCGTGCCTTCGCTGGCACTCTCGGTAATCACGTCAGCGGTGCTATTAACCACATAAGTGTCATTTCCAGCGCCGCCGATCAGGCTGTCGGCTCCAGCGCCCCCGTCAAGCCAATCATCCAGTTCGACACCGTACAGCGTGTCATTTCCACCAAGGCCACTGATTCGATTGGAAAATCCTGTCAATCCGTACAAGTAATCGGCAGCAGCCGTTCCTTTATAAACCACATTGCTTGCTACAGCCGTGTAATTCCACGTGGTTCCATCGGCAAAGCAAATCTGCTCGATCGTCCCTGTGGCGAAGTAGTCACGAATCAGCACAGAGTCTATCGCATTGAGGCTCAGCAGCAGATCCTGGCCATTCCGCACAATCTGCGTATTTGCGGATGACAATCCAGCGCCAAGCTGCAGCATATCGGCTGCACCATAGGCCTCACTGGCGGTTTCACTTATCGTGTCCGCGCCATCGCCCAAGTTGAAGACATAGGTGTCATTTCCATCTCCTCCATCCAGCACATCGTTTCCAGCACCGCCGTTCAGGATGTCATTGCCGCTGTCGCCGATCAGCGCGTCATCGCCGCCCTCGCCATCCAGCGTGTCGTTACCGGAACATCCCCACACAGTGTCATCCCCGGCTCCAGCCATCACATGCGCCCTATAGCTGTTCAGATTCAACGAGTCATTTTCATCCGTGAGCATAATCGGCTGCGATTCCAGCAATTCCGCAACCATGTACGTCACGTTGTTACTGAACTTGATCTGTTGAACGGCATAGTCCGGGCTGTTAAACAGTCCGCTCACCGTAACCCGATCCCCCCCGGCTCCATACTCAATGACCAAGTCACCGCCATAGCACTGGAGCACCGTCACCTCCGTCGACACCACATCCACAAACTCGATCGTATCCACACGCCCATCAATCCAATCGTAGTTCTGAATGACATCTGCGCCGCTACCCTTCCGCAAGACATAGGTGTCGTTCCCTGTGCCTCCATCCAGCACATCGTTTCCAGCACCGCCATTCAGGATATCATTGCCACTGCCGCCACTCAGCGTGTCATCGCCGCCCTCGCCATCCAGCGTGTCGTCACCGAAACCTCCCGACACTGCGTCGTTCCCGGCCCCTGCCGTCACATGCGCTCTATAGCTGTTCAGACCCAATGAATCATTGCCATCCGTTAAGTTGATCGGCTGCGATTCCAGCAATTCCGCAACCGTGCATGTCACGTTGTTACTGAAATTGATCTGTTGAACGGCATAGTCTGGCCTGTAAAACAGGCCGCTTACCGTGACCCGATCACCACCCGCTCCATACTGAATGATCAAATCGCTGCCTTGACACTTTAGTGCCGTTACCTCCGTCGATGCCACATCCACGAACTCGATCGTATCCACATGCCCGGCGGTCCAGTCGTAGTTCTGGATTACATCCGCGCCACTGCCCCTCCGAATTACGTATGTGTCATTCCCCACGCCTCCATCCAACACGTCGTTCCCAGCACCGCCGCTCAGGATGTCATTGCCACTGCCGCCACTCAGTGTGTCATCGCCGCCCTCGCCATCCAGCGTGTCATTCCCCGAACTTCCGGTTACCGAGTCATTACCCGAATCTGCCAATATGATGGCATCCGTGTTCGTAGCCATTAGCCAGTCGGCCCCCTCACCGCCCAACTGCACATGGAGTCCGTTGAGTGTAGCGGCATCGACTGCCGGATCTTTGAGAATCGATTCAAGACGAGGCCAAGCATCATAGCCCGCGTAACCCCATGCATCCTGCGCATAACTGGCGAACTCAATCCAATCCGACAAACCTTGCGCTTGGTTAGCCGCCATTCGATTTACCAATTCGGATTCCGCCTCAGTGAAGTCGACAAAGAACCCACCGTCAATAATCACCGGCCGAATCCCATCCAAAACAGTCTTTAGGCGCGTTTGCTGCGCAAGCGTATTGAATATTTCACTCCTCAATGACTCGTAACTCGTATTTAACGCATCCAGGTGGTTCTGCAATAGATCAACGGTTGCCGTTACCAATCCACCCGAATCGGGTGTCCCAAGAGACAACCCTGCCAGAGCCCCGGCTTGTGACTCGCCTGGCAGCGAAAAGAAATATCGGCCATTAAAGGCTTCGAGCACATGCAACCGGTCTTCCCACTCCGATTGGGTTGAACTATTGGCCCAAACGACTCGGAGATGTGACGGGTCGCGATCCTGCATGTGCGCAACCAAGCTTGAAGTGTTTGCCCATGCAAGCAACAAGCCATCGAGCAACGATTTCTGCTGCGCGGCCGTTGTCGCGGCACTGTATTCGATCAATTTGGCTTTCAGCGCGGCGCCGGCGGCGGTGTTCAAACTGGCCGCCTGGATCAGATCCCTGACCAAACCGAAACCCTTCACATCGGGTGCGCCAGCCAAGTCCGGTGCCACCGTAATTTGATCAGTGAAAACAGACTCAAAGGTATTTTGCGCCAGGTTCAGATCAGCCATTCCGCAGGTCGTACCCAGCGTCTCAACAACGCCATTCGTACGAACATAAGTGCCCAGGTCGCCAATTTGATTACCATTCTGCAGCGTCACGTTGTGGCTCTCTGCCGCGACATTGATGCTGGCGATCCCAGCATCAACCATGGTGCTCAATTCATTGGATTGAGAAATGCCATCCTGGTTCAAATCCCGCCAAATACGTAGCCTTCCCCAATTTGAATCCAGCGAGTCGATCACGCCATCGCTATTGGAATCTTCCTGTGCCAAGGCCGCGAATCCGTCCATGGCCGTGCCGCCCGCGTTTAATGGCGTCGCGTCGCCGAACAGTTCCCGGCCACTAGAAATGAGCCCGTCGCTATTGCGGTCCATCGTCAGGAAACCGTCATCGCTCTTCACCCATCCGGTAGCGGTCTTGACCCCTGTCCCCGCATGATCAAAAAAAACTCCTGATTGGTCTGACCCCACGGTTTCAATGCCATCCCCGTCGAGATCAAATACCAACGGATCTCGACGGACAGCCACCCTCTGTGCATCGTTGAATCCAAGATATACGCCTGTAATATGGTCATTGGCGACCCCCCAAGTTGCTACAAGCTGTACAAACTCCGCGTAGGAGAGTGGCCGAGACTTCATGGAGAAATAAATTACAACCAACGCAGCATGAAGATTGTTCACGTGCTGCCAATCGTTAACCGACATATTAAGAACATGAGTTACTAATCGAGAATCGGCCTGACTTTCCAATTCTTGTTGATTCGGCTTGCCGACCACTTGCCCATAGTCCTGATCGTGATCCTTACACCCTGAATCCAACGGATTGCGGGGGGCGTTTTGATATGTGTCGGCGTCGCCGGGGTACACCCACTTATGATCCGTCCATCCCGGGCCGCAGTAATCAGTTCCTCCTAGCGCAAAATGGCCAGGATCCCGAAAATCGACATCCAACCACGAACCAACCCACGTGCCAAGAGCATTTCCAATCGACGAAAAAGCCATTATTTGTCCACCTCTCAATATTTATCGCTTTGTATTGATCACTAGTTGGCGAAATACCACCTCGCCATTCAATACATCCGAAATGTAGATATCGCCTGAACGCTTAGCGATATGAAATCTACTTCCATTGGTTCCCGTGGCGATGCTTTGCCGCCAACCACCGGAATCACTGCTTCTCACCACATGGTATTCATACGAACCGCCATGACTCACGACCGCAAAGAAATACAGCAGTCCATCGCCGCCAAGTTCCGGGCTGCTAAATTGAACATACTCTGAGTTCTTTCTGCTTTGTAAGACGACTCGTACCGCCTTGCTCACCACATCCAATTCCAGGATGCTGCTTCTAGACCCCCAATCTTCGAAGGCCGTCCCATCCATGGGTTCCCCCCCATAGCGCCCGAAATACACCGTGCGCCCGTCGGCACTGACATCACCGGCCGTCGCCTCATAGAACTGCCGCTCGGTCAGTCGCTCCTCTTTGCCATCCGCCTTGACGACATACAGGTCATATCTGGATGCGGGCGTAGCGCCACGATCCTTGCGGATCGCGCCCTTGAAGTAGTAGATCTGCCGGGCATCCTGCGCATAGAACGGCGTGATCTTGACCCCGTCGCCGCTCGGCGAGACTTGCTGCCACGACCAGTCCTTCAGACTGACGACGATGAGCTTCATGTCGCTCATGTTGTATTTGCCGTCTACCATGCCCGTCGAGACTGCCACCATTTCCAGGCCATTGCTGGCAATGTTCGCCATCTCCCAGACGCGCCCCTGCTCGGCCGGCACAATGCCGACAGCACCGGTCTTCAAATTCAGCAGATGCAGGCCGTGCAACGGCTTGCCCGTGTCGAATACCAGAAACTCGCCGCCCGGCGACACACTGAAATACCGCGGCGAGCCCTGGATGCCCGTTCTGAAAACCTTTTCCTCGGCGGCGGTGGATGAAGAAGCATTGAAGGACATAAAAAGGACCATCAACAGTAGTTTGAAAATTTGAGCGCCATCACACCTAAGCAGTACGAAACGCTGCATTTGCCATCTCCTGTGTTATCAATTGCCATATCCCCCATCCGAATGCAATTCGGTATCTCATCAATAAAGTTGCCGTGAAAGCACCATTGACGAGAGGTGCACGATCATGGATACCCGATATACCCAGCAGCAAACTGCGATGCATACTCAATCCAATCGCCGCAAGCCTCACCTCGCCCTCTTCACTTTCAGCCCTGCATTGAATGCACAATCTCATGAAACACCACCCATTCAACATAATGCCGCAGGATTCTATACAGCATTTTTGGATATCTCAAATGCAACTTTCTTCACCGACCAGGCGTTTACTAACTTTGGCCATAGCACGGCCACGCCTATCCCATTGACGTAGCGAGATATTCGGTTACAACGGTTTTTTAGGTGCGGATCGTGCTGCGGTGCTATTTGCCCATGACATTCGACCGCAATGGCGCAAAGCAGCAAGGCAACCGACCCAAGGTCGGTCGCCTTCCATCCTCTATGGCTACTGCCAATTCGCCGCAATCAGCGCGGTCTGGTAGCTCTGCGGCAGTGTGGTCTGGCCTGCCGCAGGCGGTGTGAAGGAGGCCATGGCTTGCACCAGCGTCTCGACCTGGGTGTTCTGCAACGCCTTGCCATCGGCGGTCTTGGTTAGCGTCGATGTCTGCGAAGGCGTTGGCCGGGACGATGCAGCACTCTCTGCGAACTAACGTGATCCTGAAGCCGGATAAAATCCACGCGCTTCGGCATCACGCCCGCGCGATATCCACCGCCACCACCTTGAATTCCGGTGTCATGCTGTCAATGTCATGAATGCCGCTGGTGAGCTGGTTGATGGCGACCTCGGGGAAATGGAAGGTGGTAAATAGCACGCCCGGTGCAACCTCGTCCGTGACCCTTGCATGGATGCGCGTCGTGCCTTGCCGCGAGCGGATGATGACGACGTCGCCCTCCCGGATGCCTTTCGCCGCCGCGTCGTCGGGATGCAGCAGCAGGGTGTCGCTATCGACCAACTCGACATTCGGCGTGCGCCGCGTCATCGAGCCGCAGTTGTAATGCTGGAGAATGCGCCCGGTGGTCAGCACATAGGGATATTCCGCACGATCCACCCCGCCCAGTTCGGGGCTGGGAACAAATTCGTTGAACACGAAATTCGCTTTGCCCCCCGGAAAGCTCTGCCGATGCAGGATCGGCGTATCGCTGCCATCGGCCGCAACCGGCCATTGCAGGCCATCGTCGCCCAGTCGATCCCAGCTCACCCCCGCAAAAAACGGCACGACCCGGGCTATTTCTTCGAGATGCTGGCGCGCGTCGTAGCCGGCTTGCGGATAGCCCATGTGATTCATGATGTCGACGATGATCTGCCCGTCGGTTTTCGTTCCCGGTCGCGGGGCGATCGCCCGCTGCACCCGCTGGATGCGCCGTTCGCCGTTGGTGAATGTACCTTCCTTTTCCAGATGGGAGGCGGCGGGCAATACCACTTCGGCAAGTGCGGCGGTTTCAGTCATGAAGAGCTCCTGCACCACCAAAAAATCCAGACGACTCAAGGCATAACGCACCTTGCAGGAATTTGGATCGGTCTGCAGCAAGTCCTCGCCGATGATCCACAGCGCGTGCAGGGTTCCCTCACAGGCGGCCGCGAACATTTCCGGAATCCGCAGACCCGGCGTGGCGGGAACTTCGCGCCCCCAATGCTGGCGGTAATGGGCGCGCACCTGCGGGTCAGCCATAGGCAGATAGCCGGGCCCCAGATCGGGCTGCACACCCATGTCGGCCGCGCCCTGCACATTATTCTGGCCACGCAGCGGGTTGATGCCCACCCCGGGAACGCCCAGATTGCCGGTGACCATGGCCAGGGCAGACAACAGCATCACCGCCCGGCTGCCCTGATAGTGTTCAGTGATCCCCAGCCCGTGAAACGCCATGGCACGTTCGGCCTGGGCGTAGCAATGCACGGCCTGCCGCGCCCACTCGGCCGCCACACCGCATTGATGCGACAAGATAGCCGGATCGAGCGCGAGAATGTCACGCCGGAAAGCCGAAAAACCTTCAGTGCGTGTTTCGATGAAATCCGTATTCTCCAGCCCGTCGTGGAGCAGCCAGAAGAGCAGCAGTTGCAGCAGCGGCACATTGCCACCAGGGCTCACCTGCAGATGAAAATCCGCCAGCGCGGCCAGCTCGGTGCGACGCGGGTCGATGACGATCAGCGGCACACCCTTCAGCGCACGTTGGCGGATGCGCGCGCCGACCACCGGATGCGCTTCGGTCGGATTGGCACCGATCACCAGCAGGCAGGCAGTGTGCTCAAGGTCGTCGATGGAATTGGTGGCCGCACCTGTGCCGATGGTGTGACGCATGCCGAAGGCCGTTGGTGCATGACAGACGCGCGCGCAGCCATCGATGTGATTGCTGCCCACCACCGCCCGCATGAACTTCTGCATCAGGTAATTTTCTTCATTGGTGCACCGTGCCGATGAAATCCCGGCCACCGCGTTGCTGCCTTTTTCAGCGATGATCTGTTGCAGACGGCGGGTGATATGGGCGTAGGCTTCCGCCCAGGTGGCCGGCTGCAATTCACCTTCACGGCGGATCAACGGCGTGGTCAGACGTTCCGGATGATGCACGTACTCGAAGGCGTAACGCCCCTTGACGCAGGTATGACCGTGATTGACGGCGGCGGATTCGGGGGCGGCGATGGCCACCACACGATCCCCATCAACCTGCACCTCCAACGCACAGCCCACGCCGCAATAGGTGCAGGTGGTTCGCACCTGCCGCTCGCTGATCCGCTGCCGTGCGCGATAACGATCAGTCAATGCGTTGGTCGGGCAGGTCTGCACACAGCGGCCACAAGAAACGCAATCCGAGTGCATGAAGTCTGCATCGATGCCACGAATGATGTGGCTGTCTGCACCACGCCCCGCAACCGCCAGCGCAAACTGCCCCTGCACTTCATCGCAGGCACGCACACAGCGCGCGCAGAGGATGCACTCATCGGCATCAAAGCGCAGATAGGGGTGGATGTCGTCCACATCACGCGGCTTAGTGCTGGACTTAGTGCTGGCCAGATAACGGCTGCCACCCACCGCATAGCGGCGCAACAATTGTTGCAGCGGCGTGGGTCGTTCGCCAGGATGGGGCGTGTACACCGCATCCGGCAAATCGGCCGCCAGCAGTTCGAGGATCCCTCGGCGCAAGCGCGTCAATGCCGGGCTGTCGGTCCATATCCACTGGCCTGCCGTCACGGGGGTATGACAAGCCGCCAGCGTGCGCCGTGGGCCATCAGCCGAACTGGCCACTTCGATGGTACACATGCGGCACGCCCCAATCGGCGCAAGCTGCGGATCGTGGCACAACACCGGCACGGCCTCGACACCCCGATGCCGGGTGATGCAGTCGAGCAATGTGGGCTGTCCCGCGCTGGCTGCATCACCCTCCTCCAGCGGATAGGCACGATCGTCTATCCAGATCGTCGCTTGTGCTGCATTCATGCTTGCACCTCCTGCCGAAAGCAGCCGGCCATCTCGTCGGCAAAATGTTCGAGGATGTTGCGTGCCGGCAGGGGCAGCCCACCGCCCAGCGCGCACAACGAGCCTTGCGCCAGCGTATTCAGCAGATCGTCGAACAAACTGCGGTCGATTGCCTGCTGCGCCGCGCCGGCCAGCAGATCGGCACCCTTGCGGGTGCCCAGACGACAGGGAAAACAGCGACCACAGGATTCATTTGCCATAAAAGCGAACAGATGCGCGAGAAACGCCGGCATCGGCACGCGCGTCGGGATGCCCACAATACTGCCATGCCCCAGCAAAAAGCCTGCCTCGCGAAAAGATTCGAAATCCACCCGTAGCAATTTGGATTCGGATTCGAATTCGATGTGCGCCACCGGCAGCACCCCGCCCAGCGGCCCGCCCACCTGCAAGGCTTTGACTGGCTCGACAAAGCCACCGCCCAGCCCATACACCACCTCAGCCAGCGGCGTGCCCATCGCCACTTCCAGCACCCCCGGCCGGACAAAACTCCGGTCGAGGGAAAGCAGTTTGCTGCCCGTGCTCTGTCCGTTTCCCATGGCGGCAAAAGCCGCGCCGCCGCGCGACAATATCCAGGGGATCGCCGCGAAAGTCTCGACATTCGACAGCAGCGTCGGCTGTCCATATAACCCGGCTTCCGCCGGAAATGGTGGGCGCACGCGCACTTCGGGGCGCAACCCTTCGATGGAATTCAGCAGCGCGGTTTCCTCGCCGCACACATACGCCCCGGCACCACGCAGCACATGAAAGCGCACCCCGCTACTCAAAGCCGCCGGGCTGCGGTCATATTGTTCGATGGCAGCGGCCAGCGTGCGCGCCGCTTGCGGATATTCAGCACGCAAATAAATGTACGCATCGCGCGCGCCCAGCACCTGTGCGGCGGCCAGCATGCCCGCCAGCAAGCGCGCGGGGCGATGCTCCAGCAGGAAACGGTCGGAAAACGCGCCCGGATCACCTTCGTCGGCATTACAAACGACATATTTGCTGCGCCCCGGTTGTGCCGCACAACTTTGCAATTTACGCGCAAACGGAAACCCCGCCCCCCCGCGTCCGCGCAAGCCGGAAGCATCGAGTTGCGCCTGTATCAGCGCAGCTTCAGCGAGCGCCGCCTGATACAGCGCATCACCATCAACATTGGCATCTTCAGCCTCAGCACCAAACACCGGATCGGCCAGCGTACTGCGGAAAGACACGCCCACATCACGCCCCTGCGCCTGCCCCGTGCCATCCAGATCGCGAACATCAAAAGTACGCCCCTCAGCCTCAAAGCCGCCGCCATGATCACAATGCCCCACGCACGCCATTTCACCGATCTCGTCAGCGGCGTAATGCTGCTGCAGATGCGCTCGCACCCGCGCTTCGTGACCTGACATGCGGCACACCGTGCCGGTGCACACATGCGCTTTTTTTCCCGCACGCTCACCCTGCATGAAGTCATAAAAACTCGCCGCACCCTGCAATGAAGCTGCGGGGAACCCCGTCTGCCGCGCCAGTCGCTGAATCTCATCCGGCGTCTGCACCCTGTGCGTTGTCATACGCTCCAGCATCGACAGATCGCTGTGACGCTGCCCCAGAAAACGAAGATTACGCGACATGCGACGGCCTCCCAACAAACAAAACCACCCAAAAAAATGCGCTGCCGGATAACCCGCAGCGCATCGTCACTCCCCTGAAACGATCAATGGCTTGATCGATACCGACCAGAACCTTACTTCTTCAGGCTGAGCACATAGTCCACGAGTTGCTCGGCCTCTGTCGCGCTGACCGTCACACGCGCGGCATCACGCGGCATTTTTTCGCCCGTACCCCAATGATGCAGTGCGCCCGCACCGCTGGCCGTACCCGATTGCACCGCCTTGATCAGCCGGGCGCGAACGCCTTCCTGACCGGCATAGCGGCGTGCCACTTCTTCAAAAGCCGGGCCACGCTTCTCGCCCTTGACCTCATGGCAGTGAAAACACATTCTGTCCTTGGCCAGTTGCTCGGCACTATTTGCCGCATTGGCCACACTCGCCGCACCAGCCGCCAGTACCGGCATAGCCAGCGTGAGTCCCAGTACAGCCGTCGTCGTTGCCAAAATCAGTCGCTTGTTCATGTAGCCCCCTTAATAATCGTTATGAATTTTCCATAAAGCAGCGGCGCAGTCTTTCATTTCCACGGATGTGTGTCAAGCCACGACAGCCACGCTACAGCCACCCTCAAGGTACGCGCACATTCGACTGTGGCTCGCCGCCCAATACGGTTTCATGGGTGGCGGGCAGGATCAGATTGCCCATGATGCGCCAGGTTTTTGCGTCATCTTCAATCAGCACCACCCAATGACCATCCGCAGGCAGGCGGAAATTTCCGGCATAACCCGCCTCCTGACGATGCAGTAATTGCGTCTGATCAAAACCGGCACGCGTCGGATGCGCCACCGTGACCTGCAGACGCTCGGGCGGCACAAAACCGGCTTGATGGCTCGACAGACGCACATCGACACGATCCAGTGAAATTTTCAGTCCGACTTCCAGCCCCAGTGCGTGGGCGCGTTCGCTCAGTTTCAGGGTCTGGTTGATCGCCAGTCCCTTGCGGTAATAATCTTCGGTGACCAGGCCATCGCTGGTACGAACCGCCAGCCAGGCCGTGTACAAACTGGCGACAACCACGATGGCGGGGCCGGCCATGAGCAACCACGGCCAACGATGACGATACCAGGGAATGACAGCAACCGAGTGCGTGATATTCATGAGAAATTCCTTGCGTTTCAGGGCATCAGAAAAGTAGCTTTTTCATGGACAGCCACCTGCGGATCGCTGATTTCGGCCACAGCAAAAACGATCATATGCTTGGCCTGCTTGCCGGATTCCGTCGGAATATGTACCGCCACCGGCACGATGCGCGAGGAGGAGGCCGGTACTTCGACGACATGATCGCCGTCAAAATCAATCTCTTCCAGCCCGCTCACCGTAATCGAGTAACGATGCGCGGTTTCGCTGACGTTCATGATCTGCAGGCGATACAGGTTTTCTATCGTGCCGTGGTCGGTTTCACGCGACATGACACCGCGATCACGAATGACATCCACACGCAACGGGATGCGCGTCGCAATCCCCCACAGCGTGGCCGCCACCACCACGAGGAGGATCGCACCATAAACCAGGGTGCGCGGTCGCACCAGATGACGGATGATTTCAGGCTTGCCCCAACCTTTTTCCAGCGCATGTTCGCTGGTATAGCGGATCAGGCCACACGGGTAACCCACTTTGTCCATCACCTGATCGCAGGCATCGATACAGGCCGCGCAACCAATACATTCGTATTGCAGGCCATTGCGGATGTCGATCCCCGTCGGGCAAACCTGCACACAGATGCCACAATCCACACAGTCGCCCTTGCCAGCCGCCTGATAATCCTCGTCCTTTTTGCGCGCACCGCGTGTTTCGCCACGGCCTTTGTCGTAAGTCACGGTGAGCGTGTCCTGATCGAACATCACGCTCTGAAAGCGTGCATACGGGCACATGAACAGACACATCTGTTCGCGCAGGAAGCCCGCATTGGCGTAGGTGGCGATGCCGTAAAGGAAAATCCAGAAAATCTCCCACGGCCCCAGCGTGAAGGTGACGAATTCCTGAGACAGCGTGCGGATCGGCGTGAAATAACCGACGAAGGTAAATCCCGTCCACGCCGAAATCAGCAGAAAAACCGCATGTTTGGCCAGCTTGATGCGGAACTTCCGCGCATCCATCGGCTGCTGGTCAAGTTTCTGGCGTGCCAGATATGAACCTTCAATCTTTTCCTCGATCCACAGGAACCACTCGGTAAACAGGGTTTGCGGGCAGGCATAGCCACAAAACAATCGGCCGCCGATGGCGGTAAACAGGAACAGACCGTAAGCCGAAATGATCAGCAGCAAAGCCAGATAAATCACATCCTGCGGCCAAAACACCAAATCGAAGAGATAGAACTTGCGTTCCGTCAGGTCGAACAGAAACGCCTGCCGCCCGTTCCATGGCAACCAGGCCAGCCCATAAAACACGGCCTGAATGGCAAAAAAGAAAATCCAGCGCCAGTTGGCAAAAACCCCCTGGACGGAGCGCGGGTAGATTTTCTGGTCCGTCGAAACAAAATGAATCGGAATGACCTTTTTTGCCCCCGCCGCCGAACGGGCCTCCTGCGTGTTGTTCTGCTTCATGATGTCAGCCTGTCCATTCGTTCACTTGCCCATTCGACCACTCGCCCACTCACCCGCCTCTTTGTACCTGCACGCCACATTGCGCGCTGTATCATCCTGCCACCGACTCTGCCACCGACTCTGCCACCGACTCTGCCACCCCACAACATTAGAAAACTCTAATTTTCATGAGAAAAAAACCCCGGTCGCACGACCGGGGGGAGGAATCATTTCTTTGCCGCGTCAGTGGGTGCAGTGGTCGGTGCGGGAGGCTCACCACCGCCCAGTCCATAGACATACGCTGCCAGCAGATGCACCTTCGCATCCCCCAGACGATCATGGTGCGCGGGCATCTGGTTGGTGCGTCCCTTGGTGATGGTTTCGACGATCGTGGCTTCACTGCTTCCATACAGCCAGACCTTGTCCGTCAGATTGGGCGCACCCATGGCCTGATTGCCCTTGCCGTCCGCGCCATGGCAGGCAACGCAAACTTTCTCGAAGCGATCCTTGCCCTTGGCGGTCAGGATGCTGTCATTGGCCAGACCCGACAGCGAACGCACATAGCTGGCGATTTCTTTCGCCCCAGACGCACCACCGACAGCCTCCGGGTTACCCCCAAACGGCGGCATCATGCCTTGATGACCATTGTTGATGGTATCTTCGATTTTCTCGGGAGTGCCACCCCACAGCCAGTCATGATCCGCAAGATTCGGGAAACCTTTGGCCCCCTTGGCATCAGAACCATGGCACTGGGCGCAATAGGTCAGGAACAGCGTCTTGCCCATTTCGTGGGCCTGGCGATCCTTGGAAAGACTGACGATGTCTTGCTTCAGGAAAGCGTTGTAAATCGGGTCGAAGCGGGCTTTGGCATCGGCCATTTCCTTTTCATACTCGCCACGCGAAGTCCAGTTGAAGGTCCCGGCGTAATGACCCAGCCCCGGGTACAGCACCAGATACGCCAGCGCAAAAATCACGGTAAGGTAGAACATCCAGCGCCACCAGTTTGGCAGCGGGTTGTCGTACTCCTCCAAATTGTCATCCCAGACATGTCCCATCGTCTGGCCGGGCGTCTTTTTGACACGATCCTGCATCCACAGCAAAGCGGCACAGGCCAGCACGCTGACCAGCACGATCGTCACAATGTAGAAATTCCAGAAACCGGAAAAATCTTCACTCATGGTACAAATCCTTTATTGATGCCGGGAGGGGGTTGAAGCCCCGCCCGCCGGCTCGTCCTCGGTGAAAGGCAGCATGGCAGCCTCATCGAAATCCTTTTGACGGCGGCTGCTGTACGCCCACCACACGATGCCGATGAAGGTCACGAACGTCACCACCGTGAAAATGACCCGCATATCATTGCTATCCATGACCGCCCCCTGACTATCGTCCGTAACGTGATATGTGATATGTGATGGACTATTTGAGTGCCGTGCCCAGGCCTTGCAGATAGGCAATCATGCACTCCAGCTCGGTCTTGCCCTGGGTCGCCTCTTTCGCCCCGGCGATGTCTTCATCGGTATAGGGCACGCCCACAGAACGCAATGCGCGCATCTTGGCTTCGATGTCATCGGTTTTGGCCGGGCGATCGAGCCAGTAGTAAGCGGGCATGTTCGACTCCGGCACGACATCCCGTGGCTGCAGCAGATGGGCGCGATGCCACTGGTCGGAATAACGGCCGCCCACCCGCGCCAGATCCGGGCCGGTACGCTTGGAGCCCCACTGGAAGGGATGGTCATAAACCGATTCGCCCGCCACCGAATAGTGACCATAACGCTCGGTCTCGGCGCGGAACGGGCGGATCATCTGCGAATGACAGCCGTAACAGCCTTCACGAAGGTAGATGTCGCGCCCCACCAGGCTGACGGCATCGTAGGGCTTGAGCCCGGCCACCGGCTCGGTCGTCGATTTGTGGAAAAACAGCGGGACGATTTCCAGCAGGCCGCCCACACTGACGACCAGAACGATCAGGACGATCATCAGGCCGATATTTTTTTCGATAGTCTCGTGCTTCAGCATGACAGTTTCCTCATCCTCTCTCAGGCGTGGGCATGGCCGACGACCGGCGCAACCACGGGGGCATCGGTGGCTTTACCTGCCGCGATGGTCATGAACATGTTGTAGGCCATCAGCACCATGCCACTCAGGAAGCACAGCCCACCCGCCAGACGGATCATGTAGAACGGATAGGTGTCCTTGACCACTTCGGCAAAGGCGTAGGTCAGCGTGCCGTCCGGGTTGGTGGCGCGCCACATCATCCCCTGCATGACACCGGAAATCCACATGGCGACGATGTACAGCACCACGCCGATGGTTGCAATCCAGAAATGTGTGTTGATCAGCGAAACGCTGTACATCTGTGCGCGACCAAACAGGCGCGGGATCAGGTAATAGATCGAACCGATGGTCACCATGGCCACCCAGCCCAGCGCACCAGAGTGCACGTGACCCACCGTCCAGTCGGTGTAGTGCGAGAGCGCATTCACCGTCTTGATCGCCATCATCGGCCCTTCGAAGGTCGACATGCCGTAGAAGGACAGCGAGGTGACGAGGAACTTGAGGATGGGATCATCACGCAGCTTATGCCACGCACCCGAGAGCGTCATGACACCGTTGATCATGCCCCCCCAGGAGGGTGCCAGCAGGATCAGCGAAAACACCATGCCCACCGACTGCGTCCAGTCCGGCAACGCGGTGTAATGCAGATGGTGCGGGCCCGCCCACATGTAAGTGAAAATCAGCGCCCAGAAGTGCACCACCGACAGACGATAGGAATACACGGGACGCTCGGCCTGCTTGGGCACGAAGTAATACATCATCCCCAGAAAGCCCGCCGTCAGGAAAAAGCCCACCGCATTGTGGCCATACCACCACTGAATCATCGCATCCTGCGCGCCAGCGTAAGCAGAATACGACTTCATCGGCCAGAAACTGACCGGCACTTCGGCACTATTGACGATATGCAGCAATGCCACCGCCAGAATGTAGCCGCCATAAAACCAGTTGGCCACATAAATGTGTGGCGTCTTGCGCTGGACGATCGTGCCAAAGAAAACCACGGCGTAACTGATCCAGACGACCGCAATCAGGATGTCGATCGGCCACTCCAGCTCAGCATATTCCTTGGCCGAGGTGTAACCCATCGGCAGCGTGATGACCGCCAGCAGGATCACCAGTTGCCAGCCCCAGAAAGTGAAGGCCGCCAGCCGGGGGGCGAACAAGGGCGTGTGGCAGGTGCGCTGAACCACATAGTAGGACGTCGCAAACAGCCCGGAGCCGCCAAAAGCAAAAATGACGGCATTGGTGTGCAACGGGCGCAAACGGCCATACGACAGCCATTCCACGACATTCAGATCCGGCCAGACCAGTTGCGCCGCCACGAACACGCCGACCAGCATGCCGACGATGCCCCAGATGACGGTCATCACGGCGAACTGGCGCACGACCTTGTAGTTATAAGTCGCCTGCGATTGCATGATGTGCTTACCTCACAAGAAAACGCATCGAAAGATGCCCGACCTGCGTATGCAGGCCGCCCACAATAAAAAATAAAAAGATCGCCATTATCGCTCAAAAAACACGAACAATAAATGATTCACACATGAAGCTTCACGCCGCCTGATCGAGCCGCGCCAGCGCACCCAGTCGCGACACATCATGCAGCGTGACTTCCTTGCGGTCGATACGGATCAAGCCGTCCTTCTGAAAGCGGCTGAAAATGCGGCACACGGTTTCTTCAGACAAGCCCAGATAATTACCGATATCGAGGCGCGACATGCTCAACCTGACTTGATTGAGACTCCCCTGCCGGGCGAACAAACGACGCGACAGCCCGACAAGGAACTCGGCCACGCGTTCTTCCGCACTCCGCTTGCCCAGCAACAGCATCTGCATTTCCTGTTGCCGCAACTGATCGCTCATGACGCGCAACAACTGCTGGCGCAAGGCCGGGAATTCATCCGCCAAGCGGTCAAGACGCTGGATATCCAGCCGACACACCGACATCATCTCCAGCGCGCACGCCTCGGACGCATGCACCCCGGTCGCCATGGCACTCAAACCCAGCAGATCGCCCGGCACATGAAAGCCGATCACCTGCACCCGTCCATCTTCCGTGCCCACACTGGTTCGCGCTGAACCCCCGCAGATCACATAAAGCGCACTCAAGGGATCGCGGGGGCGGAACAGCACCTCGCCACGCTGATACACCTCCTTGCGCCGCATGATGCGCGCCAGCGGCGCGGCATCATCGCGCCCCGGCGCACTGGGCATACAAAGCGTCTGCACCCCGCACTGCCCGCAGGAAATCCGTGGCTGCGCGTCCACACGCCCGGCTGGTTTACGCGACGCTTTCATGGAGATTTTCCTTCATCAATAACCACCGGATGAACCGCCACCTCAACCGGTGAAGGCCGATCATCATCCATCAGAATACGATACCCAGGCCCCTCCAGATCGTCGAACTGGCCACTTTTCAACGTCCACCAGAACCCGGCACCAATCAAAAACACCAACACCACCGACAAGGGAATCAGCAAATACAGGATATCCATTTCTTCACTTCCCCTTTTGCAACCGCAGCGCATTCAGCACCACCAGCAAGGAGCTGGATGACATGCCGAGACCGGCCATCCAGGGGGTGACAAAGCCGGTCATGGCCAGCGGAATCGCCAGCAAATTGTAAGCGAAAGACCAGAGCAGGTTCTGCCGGACGATGCTGAGCGTGCGCCGCGCCAGCTTCACGGCAAGGATCAGTGCGGCCAGTCGCTCGCCCAGCAACACCACATCGGCGGACTGGCGCGCCAGATCCGCGCCGCTGCCCATGGCCACCGACACCTGCGCCTGCGCCAGCACCGGCGCGTCATTCACGCCGTCGCCGATCATGGCCACCACCGCGCCCTGTGCCTGCAACTGGCGGATATAGGCGTGCTTGGCTTCAGGGGTCTGGCCGCCCCGTGCGTCAGCCGTCGCGATACCCAACTGTTTTGCCACTGCCACCACGGTTTCTGGCGCGTCGCCACTGAGTATGGTCAGACGCACACCCTGCACATCCAGCGCACGCAGGGCGGCGATCATCGCCGGCGCATCCGCACGCAGGGTGTCATGCAGGCGGAACAACGCCAGCCAGCCACGTTCATTGCCCAGCGCGACGATACTGTCGCTGGCCTGCCCATCGGCGCGCCAGCGTTGCGCCACCTCAGGTAATGCCTGCCCATGCAGGGCAGCGACAAAATCCGACGTGCCGATTCGCAACACCCCGCTCAAGCCCCCCACGCCACGCGCTTCCATGCCTTGTCCGGTGATGGCGCGCACTTCACCGGTCAATGAAAACGCCACGGAAGCCGCAGGCAAGGCGGCGGCCGCGACACGCAATGCCCGCCCGAGCGGATGTTCGGAACCCTGCTCCAGCCAGGCCGCGCAGTGCAGCACCTCATCGGCCGAGAGCACGCCCAGCGGCAGGGTTTCTGCCAGGGCCAGCCGCCCTTCGGTGAGCGTGCCGGTTTTGTCGAAGACGAAGTGATTGACCCGCGCCAGCGTTTCGATGGCATGGCCACGGGTAACCAGCACGCCGATGCGCGAAAAGGCGCCGGTTGCCACCGTCAGCGCAGCCGGGGTGGCCAGCGACAGCGCACACGGGCAACTCACCACCAGCACCGCCACGAACACCCACAAGGCCCGGCTCGGGTCGATGAAATACCAGGCCAGTGCCGTTGCCAGTGCCAGCAGGATCAACGCCAAAACAAAGCGCGCAGCGATGCGATCGGCCATGACCACCAGATGCGGCTTTTCCGCCCGTGCCCGCTCGGCCAGCCTCTGAATGGCCGCCAGCCGGGTTTGCTTGCCCACCTGATCCACCCGCAGCACCAGCGGGCTGGCGGTATTGACACTGCCGCCCACCACCCGCCCGCCCACGCCGCGCGGCAAAGGCTGGCTCTCCCCGGTGAGCAGCGATTCGTCGATGGTGCTCTCGCCCTGAATGATTTCGCCGTCCGCAGGGATCGCCTCCCCCGGCCGGACCAGCACAAGATTACCCACCGCCAGTTGCGCCACGGCGATGCGTTCCACCGTCAGCTCCGGATAGTGATCAAGCCGTGAGGCAAAGGCGGGCAAGGCACGCGCCAGCACCTCCACGCCCCGTGCGGCGTGTTGTCGCGCCATCATCTCGAAATAACGACCGCCGAGCAAAAAGAAAACGAACATCGTCACCGAATCAAAATACACCTCACCACGCGCCGTCAGCGTTGCCCACAGGCTCGCCGCAAAGGCGCAGCCGATGCCCAGCGCGACGGGCACATCCATACCCACACGTCCTTGCCGCAGATCGCGCCCGGCATTGCGGAAAAACGGCGCGGCGGAATAGAACATCACCGGCAAGGTGAGCAGCAGACTGGCCCAGCGCATCAGCTGCTCAATATCCGGCGTCATGTCACCCTCACGCGCCAGATACACCGGAATGGCATACATCATCACCTGCATCATGCCAAACCCGGCCACAAACAGCCGCCACAGCGCGGCGCGCCGCTCTTTCTGCGCGATTTGTTCGGAAAGCGCAGGATCATAGGGATGCGCGCGATAGCCGATCGCGGTGATCGCCGTGAGGATCTGCGAGAGCTTGATCTGCCGCGCATCCCAGCGCACCCGCGCACGGCGCGTGGCGTAATTGATATCGACTGCCGTCACCCCAGGCTGGCGCGACAAATGCGCTTCATTCAGCCAGATGCAGGCCGCGCAGGTAATGCCTTCGAGCATCAGCGCGGCTTCGCGTTCATATGGTCGGGGCTGGCCATCGGCACCGGTCACGTCATGCACAAAGGATTTCTGCATCTCGGGCAGATCGAACAGACCGGCCTCCTGCAATTCCGCCGGCATGGCCTCGCGTGGGCGTTCGGGCAACGCGTCGCGATGCCGGTAATAATCGGTCAGGCCATTGCCCACAATCGCCTGCGCCACGGCCTGACAGCCCGCGCAGCACATCCGGCGCGGCTGCTGATCGACATCGACCGTCAGATCGACGGCTACGGGAATCGGCAGCCCGCAGTGGTAACAGGCCTGATCATGCGCATCCACGATTCAACAACCCTGGCATTGCGTGCAATCCGGCGCACAGCTGGCCGCGCTCACCGGCACGACCGGCTCGGCGCGCAGATGTTCCCGCAAAAAATCCGTTTCCTGTTGCACGATGTCGGCATGCCATTCGCCTTCATACGCGCCGAAATGATCGTCATCAAACGGCTGCAACGTGGCCTGGCTCATGCGTTGCGCGGCCAGTTCCACATTGACCGCCGGAATCGCCGCATCCTGCAGGCCATACACCACCCGCACCGGCATCTTCAGCCGGTCAACGACATCCACCGGATTGTAATTTCCGGCCGTAAACACCGAACGCGCCGGTACCGCGTTGCGCCAGTTTGAAATGGGCGGAACCAGACTCAGGTAATGCGCCTTCCAGCCCGGCTTGGTCAGCAGCCCCAGTTCGCCCGGTTCGGCCAGCACCGGGATCGTATGCGGCGCACCGCCCAGCCACGCGCCCAAGCGGTCACGCAGCGCATGCGTCAGGGTGCGTAATAGCTGCCATTTCGGCACGACTTTCAACGCATGGCGGCTGTCCAGATGCGGCACCTGGACGACCACCGCCAACAAATCTGGCGTTTCAGCAGCCAGCATCAGCGCATGCCCGCCGCCCAGCGAGCTCCCCCACAGGGCGATGCGCGCAGCATCAATCTCCGGCCGCTTCCGCAGACAGGCCAGTGCCGCACGCCAGTCATCCCGCTGTTTTGAAAAATCCAGCAATTGACGCGGCTCGCCCGTCGATGCACCGAAATACCGATAATCAAAATTGAAGGTGGCGATCCCCGCTGCGTTAAAGGCACGGATGAAATCTGCCGTTCCAAAGTGCCATTCCGTCGCCAGCCCGTTGCCCATCAGCACCACCGGCGGCTGACGCACCCCGGCCGGCAGGTGCAGGTATCCGCTGCAGACCTCCTGCCCACTGGCAAACCGTACACATTCCCTACGCGCACTGGCAGTAGCCATGATCCGCTCAGGAAACCACGAGTTGCGCGGTGTTTTGTGCCGAGCCGGAATCCGGCCGCATCAATGGCAACAATGGCAACGTCAACGCGCCGATCACCGCCGGGGCAAAGCCTTCGCGCCGGAAAATGTCCAGCACGGCGGTCTCGCATTCGGGCGCACAGGCCACCAGCAGGCCGCCACTGGTTTGCGGGTCGGTGAGCAAGGCCTGTTGCCAGTCGGCAACGTCCGCCCCCAGATGAATCGCCGCGCCATAACTGTTCCAGTTACGCGTCGACGCCCCGGTGACCACACCGGCTTGCGCCAGCGTGCGGGCTTCGTCGAGCAGCGGAATCCGCGCGAATTCAAGCACTGCGCGCAAATTTGCGCCCCGGCAGATTTCCAGCAGATGACCGGCCAGACCAAAGCCCGTCACATCAGTCAGCGCATGCACCCCTTCAAGGGCGGCCAGTGCCGTCCCGGGCGTGTTGAGCCGCGTGGTTTCAGCGATCATGCGCGCATAACCCGCCGGGGAAAGCAGCCCCTTTTTCAAGGCCGCCGAGAGGATACCCACGCCCAGGGGCTTGCCGAGAATCAAGCAATCCCCGGCCTGCGCGCCACTGTTACGTTTGACGTGCTGCGGATGCACGATGCCGATCCCCACCAGCCCGTAGATCGGCTCCAGCGCATCGATCGAATGCCCGCCCGCCACCGGGATGCCCGCACGCGCACAGATTTCCTCACCCCCCGCAAGAATTTCGCGGATCGCCTCGAGCGGCAGTTTGTCCAGCGGCATACCGACCAGCGCCAGTGCAAACAGCGGACGACCGCCCATTGCGTAAATATCCGAAAGCGCATTCGTCGCGGCGATGCGGCCAAAATCACGCGGATCATCGACGATGGGCGTGAAAAAATCGGTGGTGGCGACAATGGCCTGTTCATCGTTCAACCGATACACCGCCGCATCGTCGCTGGTTTCACTGCCCACCAGCAACGCCTCGGGGCGCGGCACGAGAGTAGCCAATGGGGACTGCGCCAGCAGTTTGGCCAGCACCCCCGGCGCAATTTTGCAGCCGCAGCCACCGCCGTGGGAAAATTGGGTCAAGCGGATTTTCGTCGCATCATTCATCGCAAAACATTACATGAGTTCATCACACCCGAACGGACTGGCTAGACTGGCGAACCTAACACAGATCACCGGATTTGACGAGGTGATCGACGTGCGTTCACCCGCCGAATACGCCGATGACCACCTGCCCGGCGCGCTCAGTTGTCCGGTGCTCGACGACGCCGAACGCGCCCGTGTCGGCACGCTCTACAAGCAGGAATCGCCTTTTGCTGCAAAAAAAGTCGGTGCGGCGCTGGTCGCGCGCAACATCGCCCGCCACATCGAAACCCTGCTGCTCGACAAGCCCCGCAACTGGCGACCCCTCATCTATTGCTGGCGCGGCGGGCAGCGCAGTGGCGCGTTCACCCACATCCTGCGGCAGATCGGCTGGGATGCGTGCCGTCTCGAAGGTGGCTACAAAAACTGGCGACGACACGTCATCGAACAACTGATCGTCCTGCCCGCGCAGCAGAATTTCCGCGTGATCAGCGGCCCGACCGGCAGCGGCAAAAGCCGCCTGCTCGAAACCCTGGCCGCGCAGGGCGCGCAAGTGCTACATCTGGAAGCCCTTGCCGCGCACAAAGGCTCCGTGCTTGGCACACTGCCCGACGAACCCCAACCGACACAGCGTACCTTTGAATCCCGTCTTTACACAGCACTGGCCGCCTTCGACCCGCAACAACCCGTGTTTGTCGAGGCGGAGAGCCGCCGCATCGGCCTGCGGCAACTGCCCGATGAACTACTCAGTGCCTTGCGTCACGCCCCTGGCATCCGCATCGAGGCCAGTACCGCTGCCCGTGTCGATTTTCTGCTGCGCGACTACAACTATTTTCTGGCCGACCCTGCCTGGCTACGCGAACGTCTGGGCTACCTGCGCGGCCTGCAAGCCAACGACACCCTGGAC
>JAGOVA010000010.1 GCA_018061005.1 Sterolibacterium sp.
GTCCAGCAAGCCGAGAATCCGATCCTGCCGGGTCATCGGCAGCGCCAGATAAATACACTGCACCCTGCGTTCCCAACTTTGTTCGGGAACGCAGGGTGCAGTGTATTTATCTGGCGCTGCCGATGACCCGGCAGGATCGGATTCTCGGCTTGCTGGACGCGCTGAAGGATACGACTGCGTCGATTTATTTCGTGCCGGATATTTTTGTCACTGACCTGATTCAGGGGCGTGTGGACATGATCGGCGAGATGCCGGTGGTGGCGATTTGCGAGACCCCGTTCACAGGCATCGATGGGCTTGCCAAGCGGTTGAGTGACCTGTTGATGGCATCGCTGATTCTCGCGCTGATCTCGCCGCTGATGGTGGTGATTGCCTGTGCCGTCAAGCTGAGTTCGCCGGGGTCGGTCATTTTCCGGCAACGTCGTTACGGGCTCGATGGCAAGGAGATTCTCATCTACAAGTTTCGTTCCATGAGCGTGACTGAAGATGGTGAAAAGATCGTCCAGGCGACCAGGAATGATAGCCGTGTGACTCCGGTTGGCGCGTTTCTGCGGAAGACGTCTCTCGACGAATTGCCGCAGTTCATCAATGTGCTCGAAGGCAAGATGAGTATCGTCGGGCCGCGCCCTCATGCCGTGGCGCATAACGAACTGTATCGGTGCCTGATCAAGGGCTACATGGTGCGCCACAAGGTGAAGCCGGGCATCACCGGTTGGGCTCAGGTGAATGGTTATCGCGGTGAGACAGAAACCGTCGAGAAGATGCAGAAGCGGATCGATTACGATCTCGACTACTTGCGGCATTGGTCGCTGGCACTGGATCTGAAGATCATCCTGCGGACCGTGGGGGTGGTGATCAAGGATCAGACGGCGTATTGACTGAGCCGATTGGCGACGCTGTTGATTTCTCTGGTTACCCGGCAAGCAGGCCGAAGCAGGCCGATGAAGCGGCGTGTTGGCCGTGGTTTCCAGTTATAATCTTCGGCTTTCCGCCCGGCTGGGTTTGTGCAGCCGCGCGGTTTGAAACATCCCGAGGAAGCACTGAGCATGAACCCGCCGTTCGGGCGATGCTTTTCGACAGGTTCGGTCGTTGAACTATCGCTGAACTATCGAAGTGCTGGCTGTTTGTGCCTGCATTTTGCGGCTCTGGTGCGCTCGGGTTTGATCAACGCTTATCCAATTTGATTCAGTGTGTTTCACGTCGCGAACCGGGGCGGCGGGACGCGCGCCGAGGCAGGCCTATCCCATGCAGCATATCCGCAATTTTTCCATCATCGCCCATATTGACCACGGTAAATCCACGCTGGCGGATCGCATCATTCATCTTTGTGGTGGCTTGTCTGACCGTGAGATGGAAGCCCAGGTGCTTGATTCGATGGATATTGAGCGTGAGCGCGGGATTACCATCAAGGCGCAGACGGCTGCGCTCACCTACAAGGCGCGTGACGGGCAGGTCTATAACCTGAACCTGATCGATACGCCGGGGCATGTCGATTTTTCCTATGAAGTCAGCCGTTCGCTGTCGGCCTGCGAAGGGGCTTTGCTGGTGGTCGATGCCTCCCAGGGGGTTGAGGCACAGACGGTGGCTAATTGCTATACCGCCATCGAGCTGGGTGTGGAAGTGGTGCCGGTGCTCAACAAGATCGATCTGCCTGCGGCCAATCCGGATGGCGCACGTCAGGAAGTCGAGGATGTGATCGGCATCGATGCGACCGATGCGATTCTTGCCAGTGCCAAGACCGGCCTGGGGGTTGAGGATATTCTTGAGGCGGTGATTGCGCGCATTCCGCCGCCCAAAGGTGATCCGGAAGCACCGCTGAAAGCGTTGATTATCGACTCCTGGTTCGATAATTATGTGGGCGTGGTGATGCTGGTGCGGGTGGTCGATGGCGTGCTGCGCCCCAAAGACAAAATCCGTCTGATGGCGGGTGGCACGACGCATTTGTGTGAGCAGGTCGGCGTATTTACGCCCCGATCACAATCCCGCGATCGTCTGGCGGCCGGGGAGGTGGGCTTCATTATTTCCGGCATCAAGGAAATCAAGGCGGCCAAGGTGGGCGATACCGTGACCCGTGTCGATGCCCCTGCCACCGTGCCACTGCCGGGCTTCAAGGAAATCAAGTCGCAGGTGTTTGCCGGGCTTTATCCGGTGGAACCGAATGAATATGAAAACCTGCGCGATTCGCTGGAAAAGCTCAAGTTGAACGATGCCTCGCTGCACTATGAGCCGGAAGTTTCGCAGGCACTGGGTTTTGGCTTTCGCTGCGGCTTTCTGGGCTTGTTGCACATGGAAATTGTGCAGGAGCGTCTGGAGCGTGAGTTCGATCAGGACTTGATCACCACGGCGCCAACTGTGGTGTATCAGGTGGTTATGCGTGATGGCACGGAGTTGTTCGTCGAGAACCCTTCGCGCCTGCCCGAGCCTTCGAAGATCGAGGAAACGCGTGAGCCGGTCATCACCACCACGATTTTTGTTCCCGAAGACTATCTTGGCGCGGTGATTACCTTGTGCGAGCAGAAGCGGGGGAATCAGGTGAATATGCAGTATCGGGGGCGGCAGGTGCAACTGACCTACGACATGCCGATGGCTGAAGTGGTGATGGATTTCTTCGACAAGCTGAAGTCTGTGTCGCGCGGCTATGCGTCGCTCGATTATGAGTTCAAGGAATATCGTGCCGCCGATGTGGTCAAGCTGGATGTGCTGATCAATGGCGACAAGGTGGATGCGCTTTCAGCCATTGTTCACCGCGCCAATGCGCCTTCGCGTGGGCGTGCGCTGGCTGCCAAGATGCGCGAACTGATCCCGCGTCAGATGTATGACGTGGCGATCCAGGCTGCGATAGGCACCAATATTGTGGCGCGCGAGAACATCAAGGCGCTGCGAAAGAATGTGCTGGCCAAATGTTATGGCGGTGACGTCTCGCGCAAGAGAAAACTGCTGGAAAAGCAGAAGGCCGGCAAAAAACGCATGAAGCAGGTGGGTACGGTCGAAATTCCCCAGGAAGCCTTCCTGGCGGTGCTGCGCGTCAGTGATAAATGAACGTTGTGCATTCTTGCGGGTCTAGTGTCAGCAGCGAACGATGCCGGTTCCCTATTGAAAACTTGAAAACTTGAACGCATGATTGCAGGAAAATACATTTCATGAATTTTGCATTGATTCTGTTTGTTCTGGCAGCGGCCACGGGAGTGATCTGGTGTCTCGATCATTTCTGGCTGAAGAAGCGGCGCGCACCCGATGCACATGACCCGTGGTGGGTTGAGTATGGTGCCAGTTTCTTTCCGGTGCTCCTGGTGGTGTTTGGCTTGCGTTCCTTTCTGGTTGAGCCTTTCAAGATCCCTTCGGGCTCGATGATTCCGACCTTGCTGGTGGGGGATTTCATCCTCGTTAACAAGTTCGCTTATGGCATCCGTCTGCCGGTCATCAATAAAAAAATCATAGAGGTAGGTAACCCGCAGCGCGGTGATGTGATGGTTTTTCGTTATCCGGAAGATCCTTCGCTCGATTACATCAAGCGTGTGGTGGGCTTGCCGGGCGACAAGATTGCTTATCTCAACAAGCGGTTGAGCATCAATGGCGTGCCGGTGCCGGTCAAGTCGGTGGGGGATTTCCTCGACAAGGATCATCTGCTGTACACGCCGCGCTATCTTGAAACCCTGGGTGATGTTGAGCATCAGATGCTGGTCGAGCCTGAGAGTGAGAGCGCGCCTGCTTTTATCCGCCAGATTTCACAGTTCCCGTTCCGGGATAATTGTCATTACAATGCCAGTGGCGTGATTTGCGAGGTGCCGCCGGGACATTACTTCATGATGGGCGACAATCGCGACAATTCGCGCGACAGCCGTTACTGGGGCTTTGTTCCAGATACAAACATCGTGGGGCGAGCCTTCTTTGTCTGGTTCAATTTCAGCGACTTGAAGCGGGTCGGCGGTTTTCACTGATGTATTACAAAAACGCATTACAAAAACTCAACAAAACCGGGGGAGCGTAGCGCATGAGGCATCCATCAAACAAGCAGGCGGGTCTGTCCTTGATCGGACTGATTCTGATCAGTGCAGTGCTGATTTTCGTGTCGATCATGTTCATGAAGGTCGTGCCCGCGCTCATCGATTACTACACGATCCTGGCGGATATCAAAGCGGTCAGCAAAGACACCAGCTTGCGCGAGGGTGGCGTTGCGCCGGTGCGTGCGGCGTATCGCAAGCGCATGGAGGTTTCCCTGGTCAAAGAGATTGGCCCGGATGATCTGGACATCAGCAAGGAGGGTAACGACATCGTCATTTCCTTTGCTTACTCGAAGAAGATCCATCTGATTGCGAATGCCAGTTTGCTGCTCGATTTCGAAGGCAATACCGCATCCAGCGGGAAATAATCGATGCACACCGCTCGGCTGGAGCGCCTCGAGCGCGCACTGGATCATGTTTTTGCGCGCCGTGAGTTGCTCCAGCAGGCATTGACGCATCGCAGTTATGGCCCGCCGCATAACGAGCGGATCGAGTTTCTGGGCGACAGCATCCTGAATTGTGTGGTTGCCGCACGCTTGTTCGATCACTTTCCGGCGTTGCGCGAAGGTGAGTTGTCGCGCTTGCGGGCGAACCTGGTGCGCCAGGAATCCCTCGCCAGCATTGCCCAGACGCTGGGCTTGGGCGACTATCTGCGGCTGGGTGAAGGGGAGCTGAAAAGCGGCGGTTTTCGCCGGCCGTCGATATTGGCGGATGCCCTGGAAGCGATCCTCGGTGCGATTTATCTGGATGCCGGGTTCGGGGCTGCACAGGCCGTCATCCACAAGCTCTATGAGACGCAAATCGCGGCCATCGATCCGCATCAGGCACTCAAGGACCCTAAAACGGCGTTGCAGGAATTGTTGCAGGGGCAGCATCTGGCATTGCCGCAATATGTGTTGTTGGTCACACGGGGTGAAGCGCACGCGCAGGAGTTCGAAGTGGAGTGCCGGGTGCCTGCGCTGGATATTTGTGTGCGTGGCATGGGCGGCAGCCGCCGTGCGGCCGAGCAGGAGGCTGCGCGTCAGGCTTGTCTGGCTTGTCAGTCATTGGGCGGGAAGTCGATTCGATGACGGAGCAGGATATGAAACAGAATTTTCGTTGTGGCACGCTGGCGATTGTGGGGCGTCCCAATGTGGGCAAGTCGACGCTGTTGAACCAGCTGGTCGGCCAGAAGATCAGTATTACCTCGAAGAAGCCGCAGACGACCCGCCATCGGGTCACCGGCATCCTGACGACGGAAGCAGCTCAGTTTGTCTTTGTCGATACGCCCGGTTTTCAGACGCGTCATAGCGGCGCGCTGAATCGTGCAATGAATCGCAACGTGACGCAGGCTTTGGCCGAGGTCGATGTCATTCTGTGTGTCATCGAGGCAGAGCGCTGTGGCACAGCGGATCGCGCAGTCTTCAAGCTGCTGCCCAAGGAGTGCCCGGTGCTGCTGATCATCAACAAGATCGATCAGCTGGCAGAAAAGGCCGCATTGCTGCCGTTCATCGAGAAAATCAAAAACGAATATCCGTTTACCGAGATCCTGCCACTGTCGGCCATGTCAGGTCTGGGTGCGGAGGTCTTGCTGAAGGCAGCGGCTGCTTATCTGCCGGAGCAGCCGCCGTTTTTTGATGAGGATGACATTACCGACCGCAGTGAGCGTTTTTTGGCCTCCGAGTTGCTGCGTGAGAAGCTGTTCCGTAATCTGGGCGATGAATTGCCCTACGGCATGGCCGTCGAGATCGAGCGATTCGAGCAGGAAGGCAATCTGCGCCGCATTTTTGCGGCCATCATTATCGACAAGCCACAACATAAATCCATCGTCATCGGCAAGGCGGGCGAGAAGCTCAAGCGCATTTCCACCGATGCCCGGCGCGATATGGAACAGCTCTTTGGTGGCAAGGTCTATCTGGAAACCTGGGTCAAGGTGAAAAGTGGCTGGGCAGACGATGAGCGCGCACTGAAAAGTCTCGGTTACGAATGACCGGCGGCGTGCAGGGGCAGCATGAGCAGCGGTAAACAGCGTATCGACGGGCAGCAGGCGTATATCCTGCATAGCCATCCTTACAGCGAAACCAGCCTGATATTTGATGTTTTTTCACGCGAGCATGGTCGTTTGCCGCTGCTGGCACGCGGTGCTCGCCGCCCGCGTTCGGCGTTGCGTGGCGTGTTGCTGGCTTTTCAGCCGTTGGAGCTGGGCTGGTTTGGCGGGGGCGAGGTGCGAACCCTGGCCAAGGCCGAGTGGATCGGCGGTTTGCCGATGCTCGGGGGCACTGCGCTGATGCTGGGCTACTATCTGAACGAGTTGTTGCTGCGGCTTTTGCCGCGTGACGATGCCCATCCGGCATTGTTCGATCGCTACGCGGCGGCCTTGCAGGCCTTGTCGGATTCAACGAATGCGAATCCGGGCGAGATGAACGCGGACGTTCATGCCTTGCTGCGACGCTTTGAAAAGCATCTGCTCAAGGAACTGGGCTATGGCCTGATGCTGGAGCGCGATGCGTTGAGTGGCCAGCCGATTGATGGGGGTCGTCACTATCATTACCGCATCGAGCGCGGCCCGGTACAGCTCAGTGCCGATGAAGAAAACAGGGGGCTGGCCGATGTGCTGGCGACGCATGGCATGCAGGCGATTCGTGGCAAAACCTTGCTGGATCTGGCGTGTGACGATTATGCAGATCCGCATACCCTGGCCGAGAGCAAGCTGCTGATGCGTCTGCTCATCAATCATCATCTCGCCGGCAAGCCATTGCAGTCGCGGCGGGTCTATATGGAGTTGCAGGCGTTGTGAAGGGAGTGAATGAGATGGATGGGATGAATGTGTCGAATAACGACAGGCGGATTAGGCAGCCGGTTTCTCTTGAGCTGGGCGTGAATATTGACCATGTGGCCACGCTGCGTCAGGCGCGTGGCACAAACTATCCGGATCCGGTGCGCGCCGCGTTGCTGGCGGAAGCCTGTGGGGCGGATGCCATCACCCTGCATTTGCGTGAAGATCGACGCCATATCCAGGATCGCGATGTTGAAATCCTGCGCGAAAAGCTGAGCACGCGCATGAATCTGGAAGCAGCCATCACCGAGGAAATGCTGGCGTTTGCCTGCCGTATCCGTCCGCAGGATGTCTGCCTGGTGCCGGAAAAACGCGAAGAGCTGACGACCGAAGGCGGGCTGGATGTGCTGGGACATCGTGCTGAAGTGACGGCAGCGTGTGCGCGGCTGGCCGATGTGGGTTGTCGTGTTTCATTATTCATCGACCCCGCACCCGCGCAACTCGATGCCGCGCTGGCCGCCGGTGCGCCGGTGGTTGAGCTGCACACGGGGCGTTATGCCGATGCCACAAACCCTGACGAGCAGCACCATGAATTGCAGCGCATCATCCAGGCCGCCGTCTATGGTGCCGGGCTGGGGCTTAAAGTGAATGCCGGCCATGGCCTGCATTTTGGTAACGTTGAAGCGATTGCTGCGATTCCCCAGATTGCCGAATTGAACATAGGCCACGCCCTGGTGGCCGATGCTATTTTCATGGGCTGGGAAAATGCCATACGCGAAATGAAACGGGTGATGTGCGCGGCGCGCGCTGAACTCACCTCTCGGGAGTAAAACCGGATGAACATGAACCCTGCACAACCGCAGTCACTCCCGCTAGGGCCGCTGATGATCGACATCGCAGGCACCACCTTGAGCGCGCTTGATCGTGAGCGTTTGAGCCACCCCCAGGTGGGCGGCATGATCCTGTTTGCGCGCAACTATGAAAATCCAGCGCAGCTCACGCAGTTGTGCGCTGAAATTCATGCCCTGCGTAGCCCACCGCTGCCGATCGCTGTCGATCACGAAGGCGGCCGGGTGCAGCGTTTTCGCAGCGGGTTTACCGTGCTCCCGGCCATGCGTCAGCTGGGGGAATGGTGGGATCGCGACGCGCAGGCGGCTTGTGCTGCCGCACACGCGATGGCGTATGTGCTGGCCGCTGAATTGCGTGCCTGCGGGGTCGATCTGTCGTTTGCGCCGGTACTCGATCTGGATTACGGCCACAGTAGCGTGATCGGTGATCGTGCCTTTCATCGCAAACCACAAGCCGTTGTTGAACTGGCCGGGGCTTTCATTGACGGCTTGCGTCAGGCCGACATGGTGGCGTGTGGCAAACATTTCCCGGGGCATGGCCATGTGGCTGCCGATTCGCACATTGCCATCCCGGTGGACGAGCGCAGCCTCGACGAATTGGCGGAGGACATGCAGCCTTATCGACAACTGTCACTCGATGGCGTGATGCCCGCGCATGTCATTTACCCACGCGTTGATCCGCAGCCCGCAGGCTTTTCAATGCACTGGCTGAAAATGCTGCGCGAGGATTTTTCCTTTGATGGCGTGATATTCAGCGATGACCTGTCGATGGAAGGTGCAAGCGTGGCGGGCGATATCGTTGCCCGTGCCGAAGCCGCCTGGTCTGCGGGTTGCGACATGCTGCTGGTCTGCAATGCGCCGGAGGCCGTGGCAGAACTGCTGGCTCGCTGGCAACCGCCGTTTGATGCCCAGCGCAGCCGTCGTGTCGAACGCCTGATTCCGGCCAAACCCGCACTGGCAAAAGCAGTGCTGGAACGTGAGCCTACCTGGCAGCAAGGATGTCAGCTGATCGCCGCGCTGGGTTGATGCACACTGCCCCGTCGGGTGGACTTCCGTCTCGACCTGCCGTGGATCACAAATCCTGGGCTTCCGCCTTTGTGGGCATGCCCGAAGTCGAGGGTTAGGCAACTGCTGGATATCTGCTGACGCGCCTTGCGGTCAGGTAAAAGTCTGATAATTAAAGACCTGACCCCAGCTCTTTTTCAATGGCGGCGGCGATGGCTGCGGGCTGAGTGGTTGGGGCGTAGCGTTCGATGACCTTGCCATTGCGGTCGACGAGGAATTTGGTGAAGTTCCATTTGATGCTTTGGCTGCCGAGCAGGCCGGGTTGGGCTTTCTTGAGAAATTTGTAGAGCGGGTCGGCATGGGGGCCATTGACCTCGATCTTGCCGAACATCGGGAAGGCGATGTTGAAGCGCAGCGTGCAGAACTGGGCGATCTCTGTCGCGCTGCCGGGCTCTTGGGCACCAAACTGATTGCAGGGAAAGCCCAGCACGACGAAACCGCGCTCACAGTATTTTTCGTAAAGTGCTTCCAGCCCGTCGTATTGGGATGTGAAGCCGCATTTGCTGGCGGTATTGACGATCAGCACGACTTTGCCGGCATAGTCGGCAAGCGCAACCTCGTGACCATCGATGCCTTTGACGCGGAAGTTGTGGAACTGGGGCATGAGGTGATTCCGTGAGTATGGTTCCTGAATCCGTTCACTACGGTTTGGTCAGGATTTTTTTCAGCCAGGTTTCGAAGTCATCGAGATAGGTGTAGATCACCGGCACGACCACCAGGGTGAGGACGGATGAGGTGATGACGCCGCCTATGACGGTTTGTCCCATGGGCATGCGAAGTTCGGCACCTTCGGTGGTGCTGCCGAAGGCCAGCGGCAGCATGCCGAAAACCATGGCCAGTGAGGTCATGATGATGGGGCGGAAGCGCACGCGGGCGGCTTCGATCAGGGCGGCTTCGCGGCTCATGCCGTCGGCGCGGGCGCGGATGGCGAAGTCGATGAGGAGGATGGCGTTTTTGGTGACCAGCCCCATCAGCAGGATGAAGCCGATGATCGAGAAGATGTTGAGGGTGCTGCGGAAGATGAGTAGCGAAAGTACTACGCCGATCAGGGTCAGCGGCAACGAGATCATGATCGAGATCGGCTGGATGAAGCTGTTGAACTGTGCGGCAAGGATCATGTAGATGAAGAGGATGGCCAGCAGCAGGGCTTGTGAGGAGTAATGGAAGGCTTCTTCCATGTCGCGCGTGGAGCCGCCGATCCGGTAGCGGTAGCCGGGTGGCCAGTCGAGCTGGTTGAGGGTGGTTTTGATGTCGGCGCTGACCTCGCCGGGGGAGCGGTGGTAGGTGTTGGCGTTGAACTCGATTTCCCGCGTTAGGTCGCGGCGGTTGATCTGCTGCACGCCGGTGCCCGGTACGATGCGTGCCACCTGGCTGAGTGGCACCATTTGTGGGCTGCCGTCGGGGTTGATGCGGCTGGTGGGCAGCATGATGCGTTCGAGATTGGCCGGGCTGCTGCGATCATTCGGGGCAAGGCGTGCCTTGATGTCGTAATTCTGGTTGTCCGGCCCCAGCCAGGTGCCTGCGGCTTCGCCGGCCAGAAAGGGGCGGAGTGCCATGCCGATTTGGCTGACGTTGATCCCCAGGTCGGCGGCGACATCGTGGCGAATATCGAGGGAAACCGTGGGCTTGCTGGGTTTGAGGCTGGTGTCGAGGTCGACGAGCCCGTGGATGTGTGACAGCTTGGCCTTCGCTTCGTGGGCGAGTTTGCTCAGGATCTCCGTGTCGGGGCCTTGCAGGCTGAAGATTAGTTGTTTGCCCTGCATCACCGGATTGACGGTGCCGACGTGAGTGAGGGTGATGCCGCCGATCTGGTTGAGCCGGTCGCGCACGGGCTGGGAAAGCTCGGCCTGGCTGCGGTCGCGTTCTTTGCGGGGTTTCAGTTTGATGTAGATGGCTGCGCTGTTTTTGCCATTGGCATTGCCGGTGTTGATGGTGGTGTAGGTGTAATCGACATCAGAAAATTCACGCAGTGCGGCATCGACCTGACGGGCTTTGGTTTCGGTGAGTTCGAGCGATGAGCCTTCGGGGGTGGTGAAGTTGACCAGGGTTTCAGCAAAGTCGACCTGGGGTAGCAGTTCGGTGCCGATCGAGGGCAGCAGGGTGAAGCTGATGAGCATGGAGCTGATAGCGAGGATGATGGTGTTGATGCGATGGCGCAGCGACCAGCCGAGCATGGTGCCGTAGATGCGGGTGGTCCATTCCATGCGTTTTTCAAAGAACTGCATGGGTTTGGCCAGTAGCAGCATCAGCCGGTCGAGCAGGTTCGGGTTTTTGACATCCTGTGGTTTGGGGTCGGCCCAGATGGCGGAGAGCATCGGGTCGAGCGTGAAGGCGACGAACATCGAGATCAGCACGGCGGCCACGACGGTGAGGCCAAACTGGTGGAAGAAGCGGCCGATCAAGCCGCCCATGAAACCGATCGGAGCGAACACGGCCACGATGGTCATGGTGGTGGCAAAGACCGCCATGCCGATTTCATCGGTGCCTTCGAGCGAGGCTTTGTGGTGGTCGGCACCCAGATCGACATGGCGAACGATGTTTTCGCGCACGACGATGGCATCGTCGATCAGCAGCCCCACGCAGAGCGAGAGTGCGACGAGGGTCAGCAGGTTGATGGTAAAACCGAACATGTAGATGAACATGAAGGTGCCGATCATCGAGATCGGCAAGGTGAGGCCGGTGATGACGGTGCTGCGCCAGGAATTGAGGAACAGGAAGACAATCAGGATGGTGAGGATGGCGCCTTCGAGCATGGTGTGCTCGACATCGCTGACGCTGGAGCGGATGGCCAGTGCCGAATCCTTGCTGACGGTCAGCTGGAGATCCGGTGGCAGGTCATGTTTCAGTTCGTCGATGTTTCTGCGGATGTGATCGATGACCGCGATGGTGTTCTGGCCTTGTGCCTTGAGTATGTCGATGGCCAGGGTGCGTTTGCCATTGATCAAGGCTAGGCTTTCCTGTTCTTCGGCACCATCTTCAATGGTGGCCACCTGGCTCAGGAGAATGGGCTGCCCCCCGCGTCGCCCCACCACGATGCGATTGAAGCTGTCGATGCTGGTGAGTTTGCCCCTGACCTGCACCACGCGTTCCTGGCTCGATGAGCGCAGGGCGCCTGCCGGGACTTCCTGATTGGCACTGCGTACCGCATGGATGACTTGTTCGGGCAACAGCGCGTAGCCTTCGAGGGCGGCGGGCTTGAAGTTGATGTGAATTTCGCGCTTGCTTCCGCCGACCAGATTGACCGCTCCCACCCCTTGCACATTTTCGAGGCGTTTCTTGATGACCTGATCGGCCAGGGTGGTCAGTTCGCGCAGGCTGCGCTGCGGGTTGCTGGAGGTGATGGCATAGGAAATGACCGGGCGATCCGCCGGGTCGAAGCGCGATATTTTCGGCTCTTTGATTTCTGTCGGTAGCTGGGCGCGGATGCTGGCGATCTTTTCGCGCACATCCTGGGCAGCCTGGGGCGGCTCCACCGTTAGTTCAAACTGGATGAGGGTGGTTGAGTAGCCTTCGAAAGAGCGCGAGGAAATCTGTTTGACGCCATGTATGGTGTTGACGGCGGCCTCGACCTTGCGGGTGAGGTCGTTTTCCACCGATTCGGGCGAAGCACCGGGGTACTCGACATTGACGACCACGACCGGAATTTCGACATTGGGAAACTGGTCGACCGGCACGCGATTGTAGGAAAACACGCCGACCACCACCAGCGCGAACATGAGCATGGCCGCCAGAACCGGGTTGCGGATGCTGATGCGTGTCAGCCACATGCTTAGTGCTCCGTGGGCGTGACGACTGTGGCTGCGGGGGAGGGCGGCGTGGCCGAAATCCTGACCGTAGCCCCTTCCTTCAGCGGGCCCAGATTCAGTGCCACGATGCGGGTGCCGGGTTCCAGACTCTGCAGGATTTCGGCGCGTCCTTCGGCTTCGCTACGCATGCCGACCTTGACGGGCAGACGGCGAATCTGGTTGTTTACCAGGCCATAGACGAAATCGTTACCCGTTTCGCTGTGCAGGGCGGTGAGGGGAACCAGTGCCTGCGCCTGGGCGTGTCCCATGATCAACGTGCCTTCGGCAAACAGCCCGCTCTTGAGTGCGGCATCGGGGTTGTCAATGTCGATGTAAATGGCCATGGCGCGGCTGCCGGTCAGTGCCTGGGCGCCGATGCGGGCGACGCGTCCGTGGTAAGTACGGCCAGAAAAGCCCTCGACGTGTGCCTTGAACGGCTGGCCGATGCTGACGCGCGAAATTTCCTGGGCGGGGATCAGGGCTTCGAGTTCGAGATGCGACAGATCGACGATGGAAAACAGTCGTGCATCGGGTGAAACCTTGTCGCCCCGCTGGATGAAACGTTCTGCAACCCAGCCAGAAATGGGCGCGCGGATGAGGGTGTCCTGCAGTCCTTTTTCAGCCAGTGCCAGTTGGGCTTCCAGTGACTGCACCTGGGATTGGGTGACGGTGGCTGTGGATTTGGCGCTGTCGTAAGCCAGGTTGGAGAGGAAGTTTTTTTGCCGCAGCTCTTCATTTTTGCTGCGCGTGGTTTCGGCCAGTCGTGCCTGGGCGCGTCCGGCTTCCAGTGCGGCGCGCCGGTCGTCGACGCGGGCGCGGTACTCCAGGTCGTCAACATGAGCCAGCTCCTGGCCGGCCTCCACGCGCTCGCCCTCACGCAAGGCGACGGCAACGACCTCGCCCGCCACTTTGGCGCGGATCAGGCTTTCGTGTCGTGCGTGCAGCGTGCCGTTGGCGTGCAGGGTTAGTTCGATTTCACCCGGGCTGACGCTGACAAGATCGCTTTCCGCCAGTTCAATGAGACCCTCTGGGGGGAGGGGGGCTTGCGCGGTCGGCTTTTCATTGCAGCCAGGCAGCAGGAGCAGGGCAAGGCAGGACAAGCCTGCCGCAAATCGGCGGGCTTTCCAGAACGGGGTGGTCATCATGCGCGATGGGTGCTGCAGGCTTGTTGTTGTGATGCCGTATGCAGGCGCGGCTGTGTAGGGCGGGTCCGGTGTATCCGGTTTCTCCTCGATCAAACCCGCCAAACCGTGCGATTCTAGCCTGAAACCCGGGTCGGCAAGATCAATGCGCGGGTAGATTACCCAATTCAGGCAGCCTGCACCGGGATCGCGCGGCTGTGTTTCATGATGCGGTTGCGGGCATCGGCATAAACCAGATCGGGCTGAAAGTTGGCCAGTTCGACTTCGTTGTAGCTGGCGTAGGTGGCGATGATCAGTAGGTCGCCCGCCGCTGCCCGCCGTGCGGCAGCACCGTTGACGGAAATGATGCCGCTGCCGCGCTCGGCGGCGATGGCATAGGTGGAAAAACGTTCACCGTTGGTGACGTTGTAGATTTCAATCTGCTGATATTCCTTGATGTCGGCCGCGTCGAGCAGGTTCTGGTCGATGGCACAGGAGCCTTCGTAGTGCAGTTCGGCGTGCGTGACCGTGACGCGATGCAGCTTGGACTTGAGCATGGTGCGTTGCATGGCAGGATTCCTTTCTCATGCGTGTAGCAAGTGGGCCAGTAACATCGAAGGGCAGGTGCCGCCGGTCAATGCCGGATGACACTGCCTTCGTTGAGCTGCTGGCCACTGCCGGCATGAGCGCATCGCAGTAGCCTAGACTTCCAGGTTGTCGATCAGGCGCGTGCTCCCCAGGAGTGCTGCACCCAGAACAACCAGCCCGGAATCGTGAGCGGACGGTGATTTTAATCCAGACTTTTCGCGGATCGCAATATAGTCAGGCTTCCAGCCGCGCGCGGTGAGTTCCTGCTGTGCGGCGTGTTCCAGTTGGGCGAAGTTCTGTTCGCCGCGCTGGATCGCCTCGCGGATGGTATTCATGATGCGATACAGATGAGGTGCTTCGGCGCGTTCGGCGGTACTCAGGTAACCGTTGCGTGATGACAGTGCCAGGCCGTCGGCCGCGCGCACCGTGTCTCCGGCGATGATCTCGATGGGCAGGGCAAGATCCTGCACCATGTGGCGGATCACCAGCAGTTGCTGGAAATCCTTGCGCCCCAGCAGGGCAGCCTGGGGCTGGACGATATTAAACAGTTTGGCCACGACGGTGGCTACGCCACGAAAATGCCCTGGGCGGAATTCGCCTTCGAGGATGCTGGCGTGTTCGGTGGGCGGTTCGATGTGATATTGCTGTGGCTGCGGATACATTTCGGCTTCGGTGGGGCAGAACAGCACATCGACAGCGGCTTCTTCGAGCCGCTGGCAGTCGGCGGCGAAGGTGCGCGGATATTTCTCGAAGTCTTCACCCGGGCGGAATTGCAGGCGGTTGACAAAGATACTGGCCACTACGCAGTCACCGTGCAGACGTGCTTCGCGCATCAGGGCGATGTGGCCGTCATGCAGATTGCCCATGGTCGGGACGAAGGCAATGCGTCCGGCATCTTTGAGTGTGGCGCGTAGCGATGCGATGGTTTCGCAGATTTTCATGGGGTTCAGGTGCAACAACAGATTTGCAGTCGGGTTGAAGTGAAGAGGGGGGGGAACGTGTGCTGCGCGTCAGTAAGTGTGTTCGCGTGCTGGAAAGCTGCCTTCTTTGACGGCCATGACGTAAGCCCGCACGGCGGCATCAATGCTGTCGGTGCCTTGCAGGAAATTCCGCACGAAACGCGCGGTCTTGCCTGGATAGACCCCGAGCATGTCGTGCAGCACCAGCACCTGCCCCGAGCAGTCTGGGCCGGCACCGATGCCGATGGTGGGAATGTTCAGCAATGTGGTGAGTTCGCGGCCGAGCGTGGCGGGAATCATTTCGATCAGCAGCATGGCCGCACCGGCCTGCTGCAAGGCCAGCGCGTCGTCTTTCATGCGTTGCGCGGCTTCGTCGCCCTTGCCCTGCACGCGATAGCCACCGAGGGCGTGCACCGATTGTGGCGTGAGGCCGATGTGTGCCCAGACGGGGATACCGCGTTCGCTCATGAAGCGCACGGTATCGGCCATCACGGCACCACCTTCGATCTTGACCATTTGCGCGCCGGCAGCCATTAAGCGGCTGGCATTGCGGAGTGCCTGTTCGCGGCTTTCCTGGTAGGAGCCCCAGGGCATGTCGGCGGCGATAAAGCTGCGTTTTGCCCCGCGTACTACGGCTTCGGTGTGATAGATCATGTGTTCCATCGTTACCGGCAGGGTGGTCGTGTGGCCTTGCAGGACATTGCCCAGCGAATCACCGACCAGAATGACATCGACACCGCAGCGGTCGACCAGCGCGGCAAAGCTGGCATCGTAGGCGGTGAGGGTGGCGATTTTTTCGCCCTGGGCATGTTTGCTGGCGAGGTCGTGCAGGGTGACGGGTTTGTCTGTGCCGAGGTAGCTCATGAGGTTCCTGATGAATTTCAGCGGAAGATGAAATATACCGCAGCCAGCATGCACAAGGCAGCCCACAGGTAATCCAGCTTGAGGGGTTGCTGCATGTAGAAGACGACGAAGGGCACAAAAACTGCCAGGGTGATGACTTCCTGGAGGATTTTTAGTTGTGCGAGGTCGAGTTGCTGGTGGCCGATGCGGTTGGCAGGCACCTGCAGCAGATATTCAAATAGCGCGATGCCCCAGGAGATGAGCGCGGCCAGCCACCAGGGGCGGTCGCTGAGGTTCTTGAGGTGTGCGTACCAGGCGAAGGTCATGAAGACGTTCGATACGGTGAGCAGCAAGGCCGTTTGCAAAACGATGGGTAGTTTCAGCAGTTCGCTCATGACGGCAGCGGTGGTGTCAGTCGGTCAGTTCGTCAGTTTTTCTATCGGCTGATCGCTGCAGCGAGCCAGCAGGGGAGCGGCCGCTCCGTGGCCGGGGATGCGGCAGGCGGGGGCGATTTCCAGCAAGGGGGCGAGCACGAAGGCGCGCTGCTGCATGCGGGGGTGAGGCAGGGTCAGTTGCGGTGTCTGGATTACCTGATCCGCGTAGAGCAGCAGGTCGAGATCCAGCGTGCGTGGCGCGTTGGCTACGCTGCGCTGGCGGCCAAAATAGGCTTCGATCGCGAACAGTTGTGTCAGGAGTTGATGCGGCGTGAGCTGGTTTTCATCGTCGATTTCCAGTGCGGCCACTGCATTGATGAAGTCGGGCTGATGCTTGAGGCCGACGGGTGCCGTGCGGTACAGTGAGGAAACGGCTTTGAGTCGTGCGCCAGGCAGTGTTTGCAAGGCAGCAATGGCCGCATGGAGGGTGGTGACTGGCTGGCCGAGATTGGCACCGAGGGCAACGTAGGCGATACAGGGGGACGCAGTAGCAGGTGGCATTATGCGCCTGGCTCCGTGCCACCGTCATCGGTTTTTGCGCCGCGTGAACGGCTTTTGCGGCGACGTTTTTTGGGGCCGTTTTCGGGTTGCAGCATGGTCAGGCGGATGTCGATATCAACTTCCTGAAAGCGCGTCCACCAGTCGGCCAGTTCCATCGGGACTTCGCCGCTTTGAGCGCGCAGCAGGAGGAAATCGTAGGCCGCGCGAAAGCGCGGTTGTTCAAGGAGGCGCAGGGGCGATTTGCCGCTGCGTTTGTCAAAACGTGGCTGCAATGCCCAGATTTCCTTGATGTCACCGACGATGCGCCGGGTGATGGCGATTTTTTCGGCCTGCTGGTCGAGCACGCCATCCATGGCGGCATACAGTGCGGGGATGGGTGTTTCGTTTTGGTTTTTGCGCTTATCCCAATCGACCAGCACTTCATGCCACAGCAGTGTGGCAAAGAGGAAGCCCGGCGAAGTGGGCTTGCCTTGCCGTACCCGTTGGTCGGTGCTGGCCAGTGCCAGCAGAAGAAACTTTTCACCTTTGGGTTGTTCGAGGATGACATCAAGCAGCGGCAGCAGGCCGTGATGCAGTCCTTCATCCCGCAATCGCTGGATGCAGTCGATGGCATGCCCGGAGAACAGCAGTTTGAGCATTTCGTCAAAGACCCGCGCCGCCGGGATGTTTTCCAGCAGGTCGGCCATTTCGCGGATCGGCGTGCGGGCAGCCGGGTCGATGGCCAGCCCCAGTTTGGCCGAGAGCCGCACGGCGCGCAGCATCCGCACCGGGTCTTCACGGTAGCGGGTGCGCGGCTCACCAATGATCCGCAGGGTTTTTTGCTGGATGTCAGCGACCCCGTGATGGTAATCGATGACGGTTTCGCTGGAGGGATCGTAATAGAGGGCGTTGATCGTGAAGTCGCGGCGGGCGGCGTCATCCGACTGGTTGCCCCAGACGTTGTCGCGCAGCACGCGGCCGTGTTCGTCCTTCTGCGTGTCGGCATCGTGTGCGGCGCGGAAGGTGGAAACTTCGAGTGTTTCTCCGCCTTGCATCACATGAACAATCTGGAAACGGCGGCCGATGATGCGGGCGCGCCGGAACTGGGCGCGAACCTGTTCGGGGGTGGCATCGGTGGCGATGTCGTAGTCTTTGGGGGTGATGCCTGCAATCAGGTCGCGCACTGCGCCGCCCACGACAAATGCCTTGAACCCCGCCTGCTGGAGGGTTTCGCAAGTGCGCCGCGCACCCGGGGAAATCGCTTCGCGCCGGATACCGTGGCGGTTTTGCGGAATGATGGCGGGTGCGGAGGCTTGGGCGTGGTGCGCCCGGGATTCTGGCTTACGCCGGAAAACCTTGGCGGCGCGATGCAGCAGCGTACGGATCATGAGGGGTCGTCAGGGTGAGGCTGGAGCCAGGCCGGGTCAATGTGGCAGAAGGGCAATCATGATACAGCAAGCAGGGTTACTGGCGCAGGCTGATGACTGGCCAGCCCAGCCGCTGGGCATGGGCACGCAGGTTGTCGTCCGGATCGACCGCGACGGGATGGCTGACCTGCTCCAGTAACGGCAGGTCGTTGTGTGAATCGCTGTAGAAACGGGTTTCCTGAAAACTGCCCCACCACAAACCCAGCGATTCCAGCCAGGCTTCGGTGCGGGCAATTTTGCCTGTGCGGAAGGCGGGGGTGCCCACGGGTTTGCCTGTGTAACGTCCGCTGCGGCTATCCTGGCCGGGGATGGTGGCGATCAGGTGTGCGATGCCCAGTTCGCGGGCAATGGGGCCGGTGACGAAGCTGTTGGTGGCGGTGACGATGGCCAGCAGATCACCTGCGGCACGATGTTGTTCGATCAGTGCCGATGCGCCTTGGGCGATGTGCGGGCGGATGTGCCGGGTCATGAATTTTTCGTGCCACGCATCGAGTTGCTGACGTGTGTGATGTGCCAGTGGCTGCATCTGGAAGTCGAGAAATGCCTGGATGTCGAGCGTGCCTGCTTTGTAGTGTTCATAGAACTCGATATTTCGGGCTTCCTGGATTTCGCGGTCGAGCACGCCTTGTTCGATGAGGAATTGCGCCCATTCAAAATCGCTGTCGGTGGCCAGCAGGGTGTTGTCGAGATCAAACAGCGCCAGATTCATGAGGGGGTTCTTCCGGTTCGGTGGGTGAAGGCGTGAGGGGCTGCTCGCGTGTCATGACCTCACGCAGCATGGGCAGGGTCAGGGGTCGCTTGAGTTCCAGCGAGCGTTGATTGGCGGCATCGAGCAGACGCAACAAAGAAGGCAGGTCGCGCTTGCCATGATGCAGCATGTAGGCGATCAGAGTGTCGTCCAGGCGCAGGCCGTGATGCCGGGCATGATGGTGCAGGGCTTGTGTTTTGGCGGTGTCGTCCAGCGGATGTACTTCGTAGATCAGCGTGGCGCCGATGCGGGTGCGTAAATCCTCACGCAACTGGAGGTGCCGTGGCGGCTCGTTGCCGGCCAGTAACAGTGCCAGCCCGACCAGTCGTGCGGCGTTGAAAATGCGGAAGAGCGTAATTTGTGCCGTTTCGTCGAGTTGATCAACATCATCGATAATGACCAGGCTGCCCGGTGGCGTGGCCAGTTCGTGCTCCAGATCGGCGCCGCGCACAAAGCAGACATTGCGTCCGCTCGCCTGTGCGGCGGTCTGGCTGCCCGTGAGCAGGTGGCTACGCCCGCAACCGGAAGCACCCCACAGGTAAATCTGGTCAAAAACGCCTGGGTCGCCGAGTGCTCGCAGGTGCGACATCAATTCCTTGTTGTCACCGACGGCGAAGTTGTCGAGTGTGGGCGCTGCGGCGGCAGGCCCCAGGTCTAGCAGTAGTTGTTGCTGGGTGTGTGGCTTCATGCGGGGTGGTCTTCGCCGCGATAAAAACGGCTGGACAGGTAAAAGGCACTGACTTCGCGCAGCCCGACCAGCAAGGCGGCCGAGGCGGGCAGTGCCAGCAGAACGCCGAAGAAACCAAACAGCTGGCCAAATGCCAGCAAGGCAAAAATGACGGCCAGCGGGTGCAGGCCAATGCGCTTGCCGACCAGCCAGGGCGTGAGCCCAACGCCTTCGACCAGCTGACCTATGCCATAAATGATGGCCACGCCGATGAGGGGGGGCAGGCCTTCGAACTGGAGCAGAGCCACCAGCAGTGCCAGCAGCAGACCCAGCGCGTAGCCAAGGTAAGGGATGAAAATCAGCAAGCCGGTCAGCAGACCGACGGGGAGCGCGGAATGAACCCCCGCCAGCCACAGCCCAAGGCTGTAATACAGTGCCAGGATCAGCATGACCGCGATTTGGCCGCGCAGGAATTCAGCCAGCACCGCATCGATGTCCGCAAGAATGCGTTGTGTTCGTGCGTACCACGGGCGGGGGATGAAGTTTTCCAGACGCTGCAGGATGTGGTGGCCATCGAGCAGCAGGTAGAACATCACCACGGGGGTCAGCATCAAGGTGGTGGCCAGTCCGAGCAAGGCCAGGCCGCCGATTTTCAGTGAGGGCAGCAGGGACTGGAGCAGGCCTTGAGCACTGCCCCAGTTGTCGGTGACCAGTTTTTTCAGGATGGCCGGGTCGAGGGTGAGGATCAGGTTGATGCCGAAATGTTGCTGCAGCCAAGGCGCGGCCTGTGCGTTCCACAGGGCGATGCCATCGGGCAGACGCTCGGCCAGTTGGCGTGATTCTTCGCGCACCAGCGGGATGAGCACCAGTGCCAGTGCCACCAGCAAGGCGCTGGCCAGCAGCATGACCAGCACGACGCCCAGCAGACGCGGCACGCGGCGGCGCGCGAGGCTATCTACCAGCGGCATGAAGATGTAAGCAAGGATGCCCGCCAGCAAAAAGGGCGTGAGTATCGGGCCGAGCAGGTAGAACAGCCCCAGCAGAGCCAGTCCGAGACCGCTCCAGAGCAGGGTTTGCAGGCGATCAGCGCGTTGGTTGGACATTTCCGGTAAAATTTTGGCTTTCAATTCTGGCAATCACGATTCGTGCCAACCCGGTACTTTATCCGCCAGCCCGCAGGAACTCAACCTTGAGCATGACAAATCCTTCCTCATCCCTGACCTATCGTGATGCTGGTGTCGATATCGACGCCGGTGATGCCCTTGTCGAACGCATCAAACCCCATGCCAAACGCACCATGCGCCCGGAAGTGCTCGGCGGCATCGGCGGCTTTGGCGCGCTGTTTGAACTCTCGAAAAAATACCGTGAACCGGTACTGGTTTCGGGAACTGATGGGGTCGGCACCAAACTGAAGCTGGCTTTTCACCTGAACCGGCACGATACCGTCGGCCAGGATCTGGTGGCGATGAGTGTCAATGACATTCTCGTGCAGGGTGCCGAACCGCTGTTCTTCCTTGATTACTTTGCCTGCGGTCGCCTCGATGTTGATACCGCCGCCACGGTGATTCAGGGCATCGCGAAAGGTTGTGAGCTGGCCGGTTGTGCGCTGATCGGCGGCGAAACCGCCGAGATGCCCAGCATGTATCCGGATGGCGAATATGATCTCGCCGGTTTTGCGGTGGGGGCGGTCGAGAAGTCACAGATCATCGACGGCAAGCGCATCATGCCGGGCGATGTGGTGCTGGGGCTGGCTTCCAGCGGCGCGCATTCCAACGGCTATTCGCTGATCCGCAAGATCATCGAACGTGCCCAGCCTGACATGAAGGCTGATTTTCATGGTCGCCCGCTGGGCGATGCGATCATGGCGCCCACGCGTATTTATGTGAAGCCACTGCTGACGCTGATGCAGCAGTTGCCGGTCAAGGGGATGGCGCACATTACCGGTGGTGGTCTCACCGAAAATGTCCCGCGCATTCTGGGTGAGCAGCTCACCGCCACGCTGGATCGCCACAGCTGGCCGTTGCCACCGCTGTTTCAGTGGCTGCAAAAGGAAGGCCAGGTGGCAGATGCCGAGATGCACCGGGTGTTCAATTGCGGGATCGGCATGGTCGTGATCGTTGCTGCCGAGCACCAGCAGCATGCCACCGAAATTCTCCAGGCACAGGGTGAGACGGTCTATCGCATTGGTCGCATCGAAGCCCGTCAGCCAGGGCAGGCGCAGACGACGGTGGTTTGAGACCCGGCGGTACGACTAAAAAATCCACGGTAACAGTCGCCTGGTCTTCTGCACATACGCCGTATAGGCCGCGCCCAGCCCTGTGTGCAGGGCGCGTTCTTCGATGCGGATGCGCCAGAGCATGATGGCGGTGGTGGGCAGCAGGATGACGAGCAACGCCATCCAGTTGGCCAGACACAGGCCGATCCCCAGATACACCAGCAGAACACCGGTATAGGACGGGTGTCGAACCCAGCGATACGGGCCGCTGTCGATGACCCGGTGATCCTCGGCAATGGCGACATTGACCGTGAAGAACTTGCCCAGATACACGATGGCATAAACGCGGAGCAGAATCCCGCTGCACAGGGTGACAATGCCGACCGTGTGGTGCTCCCGGAAGAAGGGCATGTCGGCGAAGGCCAGTTGCCTGCCGAGCAGCAGCCCCATCAGAATGGCGGCTGGAATGACCATCCAGATCAGATAGAGCGAACCGGCATCGGCTTTTTTGGCCTGCTGATCCGCCTGGCGTTGAAGCGTCAGCGCGGCCTCGCCCACGCCATAGAGCAGAACCGTCAGATAGGCATGCCAGGTCAGCGATTCGAACATAGGGTCTCTCCTTGATCAGCCGGGATTCTGGCACGAAACCCCGGGCCTGCACTGAACATGAAATTGGATAGGGCGACCGAGGGTGTGATTGACTTGGCTGACTTGAATGAACTGATTGACCTTGCTTGTTTTGAAGGAGGACGCAGTGAATACATACGATCGAATCTTTGCGCGAGTGTGGCTGGTTCTTGCCTGCGTGCTGGGCAGTGGCATTCCACTGGCGCAGGCAGCAGAGGCGGGTATTTATTTTTCCTGCTCGATGAAGTGCTGCACCCGTTGCCGCAGGGCAGGTATTTTGCCGGCCTCAAGTGGGTCATGGGTTTCAATCGCTGCCATGCCGCGCAGCCAGGTGAGCTGACGTTTGGCGAGTTGGCGTGTGGCATAGATGCCGCGATCGGCGAGTTCGTGAGGCGACAGGCGGCCTTCGAGCATTTCCCACGTCTGACGGTAGCCGACGCAGCGCATCGAGGGCAGCTCGGCATTCAGCGGGTATTTCTGGCGCAAAAATTCGACTTCGCTAATCAGTCCCTCACGCAGCATGGTGTGAAAGCGCAGGGCGATGCGTTCGTGTAATACGGCGCGATTTTCAGGCACCAGTGCCAGGGTGAGCAGGCGGTAGGGCAGTGAGGTTTTCTGCTGTGCGGCGTACAGCACATCCAGCGGCTGACCCGTGAGACGGACAATTTCCAGTGCGCGCTGGATGCGTTGGGCATCGGTCGGCTTGAGACGTGCCGCCGTGGCCGGATCGAGGCGCGCCAGTTCGGCGTGGAGGATGGGCCAGCCCTGACGGGCTGCTGCGGCATCAATTTCGGCACGCAGCGTGGCATCGGCTGCGGGCAGGTCGGCCAGTCCTTCACGCAGCGCCTTGTAATACAGCATGGTGCCGCCTACCAGCAGAGGAATCCGGCCGCGTGCGCTGATTTCGGCCATTTCACGCAACGCGTCTACACGGAAATAGGCCGCCGAGTAGCGTTCGACGGGGCTGACGAGATTGATGAGGCGGTGCGGAAAGCGCGCCAGGGTAGCGGCATCGGGTTTGGCCGTACCGATATTCATGTCTTGAAACACCTGCGCCGAATCCACGCTGATGAGTTCCACCGGCAGATGGCTGGCCAGTTCCAGTGCGAGTTGCGTTTTGCCGCTGGCGGTCGGCCCCAGCAGGCAGACGGCGGGTGGCAGTTGGGGGAGGCTGGAGCTCATTGGCCGCGCATGAATAGTTTGTCGAGTTCGGCCAGGCTCAGTTGTCGCCAGGTCGGGCGGCCATGGTTGCATTGGTCGGCGCGCTCCGTGGCTTCCATGTCGCGTAGCAGGGCATTCATTTCTGGCAGCGTGAGCTGGCGATTGGCGCGGACGGCACCATGGCAGGCCATGGTGGCGAGCAGTTCGTTGCGGCGGGTTTCGATGACCTGACTGGCGGGATATTCGTCCAGATCGGCCAGCAGTGCGCGGATCAGCTCGATCGGCGCGGCGCGGGCGAGCAGGGCGGGCAAGGCACGCAAGGCCAGTTGTTGCGGGCCGGCCGGGGAGAGCTCGAAACCCAGGGCGGCGAGTGTGGCGGCATGTTCTTCCGCCGTGGCCATTTCGCGCAGGCTGGCGGAAAACATGGCGGGAATCAGCAGGGCTTGGGTGGCCGGTGCTTCGTGCGCCAGGCGCTGCTTCAGTTTCTCGTAGAGGATGCGCTCGTGGGCGGCATGCATGTCGACCAGTACCAGTCCGTGATGGTTCTGTGCCAGCACATACAGCCCGTGTAGCTGTGCCAGCGCATAGCCTAACGGAGCCGATGCGTCCGGGGTTGGCGGCGGCTCGTTGCGCGCTACGTTGGCGAAATCGAGGTAGGCGCGGGTCTGGGCTTCGCCGATGCCGATGTTCAGCGAGGCTTGATAGGGTGCGGGTGTGGTGAAGCGGCTCAATGGGCTTGAGCTTGGGCTTGAGTTTGCGGTGGGATAAGTGCTGAAGGGAGCGGTTTCAGGGCGTGGCTGGGCTGAGGGTGTGTACGAAAGCGGGGTGGCCAGCGTGCGTTGCAGGGCGTGAAAAATGAACTGATGCACGCCCCGCGCCTCACGAAAACGGACTTCGGTTTTGGCCGGATGTACGTTCACATCGACACCATAAGGGTCGAGTTCAAGAAACAGCACATAGGCGGGGTGGCGGCTGCCGTGCAGGATGTCGGCGTAGGCCTGACGGATGGCATGGGTCAGCAGCTTGTCGCGCACGAAGCGGCCATTGACGAAACAGTATTGTTCATCACGCGTGGCGCGGTTGTAGGCGGGCAGGGCGGCATGGCCGGTCAGCCGCAGATCGCCCGCATTGGCGGAGACGTTGCGTGCCTGTTCGAAAAACTCACTGCCGATCAGCTCGCGCACTCGCCGCGCCAGATCGCAGGCGGCCAGTCGCTGCTTGACGACACCGTTGTGGCTCAGGCTGAAGCTGACATCGGGACGCGCCAATGCCATGCGGTTCAGCACGTCGGCGCAATGGCCGAATTCGGTAGATTCAGCACGCAGGAATTTACGGCGTGCCGGAGTGTTGTAATACAGATCGGTTATTTCGATGACCGTGCCAGCACCCAGGGCGGCGGGAGTGATGGTGCTGTCGTGGCCGTGATTAACGATGCGCCAGGCATGTTCGGCGTGGGCTTCGCGGCTGGTCAGGCTCACCCGCGCGACGGCCGCAATCGAAGCCAGTGCTTCGCCGCGAAAGCCGAAGCTGGCCACGTGTTCGAGATCATCCAGGCTGGTGATTTTGCTGGTGGCATGGCGTTGCAATGCCAGCGGCAGATCTGCGCGGGGCATGCCCCGGCCATCATCGGCGACCCGGATGCGTTTGATGCCGCCACCTTCGATCTGCACGTCGATCTGGCGCGCGCCCGCATCGAGGCTGTTTTCCACCACTTCCTTCAGCACTGAGGCAGGTCGTTCGACCACTTCGCCCGCAGCAATCTGGCTGATGAGCTGGTCGGGCAGGGGCTGGATACGCGGGCTGGCATTCATCCGGGGATTATAACGGCCAGCCTGTGGGCTTCCGGTAGAATGCCGCTCTTTGCACAGGCTTATGGCCTTATTTGAGGAGCGTCATGGAGGATGTATCCATCCTGGCCCGGTTGCTTGATATTGTCCTGCATCTCGACCAGCATCTTGCCCTGATGGTTCAGCAGTATGGTCATTGGGTATATGCCATTCTGTTCGCCATCATTTTCTGCGAAACCGGCATCGTGATTTTCCCCTTCCTGCCGGGCGATTCGCTGCTCTTTGTGGCGGGTGCGGCGGCGGCAGCGGGTGGTATGGACATCACCACGCTGTGTGCGGTGCTGTTTACGGCGGCTGTGCTGGGAGACAACCTCAATTACTGGATAGGCCATGCCGTGGGGCCACGCGCCTTTCGCTGGGAACAGTCGCGCATCTTCAACAAAGCCGCGCTGCTGAAAACCCATGCTTTCTATGAAAAACATGGCGGCAAGGTCATCATCATTGCCCGTTTTCTGCCGCTGGCGCGTACCTTTGCGCCATTTGTGGCGGGCGTTGGCCGGATGACCTATCCACGCTTCTTTCTGCTGGATTTGCTGGGGGGCGCCATCTGGATCGGTTCGCTCACGCTGGCCGGTTACTGGTTCGGCAATCAGCCGCTGGTGAAGAACAACCTGATGTGGGTGATTCTGGCCATTGTTGGCCTCTCTCTGGCACCGGCGGTGCTCGGGGCACTCCGGCATTACCGTGCAACCCGAACCGCGCAGGCGTTGCGCTGAGTGAATTCAGACAGTTTCGCGGCGCAAGCGTGCCCGGATATCATCGCTGACCGGTGTGATCACCAGTAACACGAGCAGGAGTGCCAGGGGGAGGGTCGAGAGGTAGCCCAGGTGCTTGAACCCCCACGCCCCCAGTACGCCCCCGCTGAAGAATGAAATGACCAGCCGGCTGAACAGGGCGAGTCGTTCAAAGTTGGCCTGGACGGGGGCCTCACCCGGGTGGGCGTGGCGGTTCCAGTAAGCCAGTTTGCCCAGCTCGATGCCGATATCGGTCACGAGTCCCGTGACATGCGTTGTGCGGATTTCGGCTTTGGAAATCTTGGTGATGACGGCATTCTGCAGCCCCATGATGAAACCCAGCAACATCGCGATCATCGACAGGTGGCTGCCGTCAATTTGTGCGATTTTCGCGCCAAGCAGCCCGAAACACAGCAGCAAGGCGGCTTCCAGTAGCAGGGGGAGGGCGTATTCGCTATGCAGATGACGACGACGGGCGTAGTTCACCATGATGGCGCAACAGGCCGCACCGGCCATGAAGGACAGCAAAACGCCCAGTCCGGTTAACGCCAGGGCGTAGCGTTCCAGGGCGATGTCGTCGGCCATCGAGGAAACATGCCCCGTCATGTTCGAGGTGTATTGGTGAATGGCCAGAAAACCACCGGCGTTGATCGCGCCTGCGACAAATGCCAGCATGAAGCCCAGATGCCTGTTGGCATCCGGGCTTCGGTGTTTTCCAGTCAGTCTGCGTAAATACTGGATCGGCATGGGGCGCGGCTATGGCGTCGTGATGAACTGTGACCTGTGACCCGTAGCCTGTAACCCGTTGATCGCGTGTGACCCTTTGTGGTGGCCACACGCTTTTGCGGGTTTATTCGTTGCGGGTTTCCACCATTTGCAACGCTTCGCTGGCGATGACTGGTGCCGGGCGTGGCTTGCGACCGAGTTTGGGCGCGGACTCTGGTGCATAAGCGGGCGCACTGTGGTTGTGGCCGCTGGTTTCGATCAGGACAAGTCCCGCTTGTTCAAGCGATGCGCCCAGATCAACGGGTGCCACGATGGGAGCAGGCGGAGCCACGGGGGTTGCCGGAACCTGTATCGGAGCCGCTGCGGTTTCAGTGGTCATCGCCACAGTGGTCACCGCCATAGTTGCGGCTGCAACTTCAGGGGCTGCCGGCGGCGCGATGGGGGTTTCTTCCGTCACGGTTGCGACCATTGCAGGGGCGACGATGGGTGCGGGTGCGGATTCCTGCATGGTCGCAGCTGCTGCGGGCGTTGCACTGACCGGTTCAGGGCTGGCAACGGCCATGGTCACGATTTGTGCGGGAGCTGCTGCGGGCAGGCTGGAGGACGTGATCGTTGCGCTATCCGGGTTGCTGACCGGCGGGTGCTCGGGCATGGCTGCACTGGGTGCTGCTGCGCTGGTTTCCGTCGCGGGCGATGTCGATGTGCCTGTTTCATCGGTGCGCTTTTCATTGCGCCCACCACGACGACCGCGCCGACGCCCACCTTCACGCGCTTCGCGGGGAGCTTGCGCGGTGGTGTTTTCGTCAGTGGCTGAGATGGCCGTTTCGCTGGTGTGTTCGCCTTGAAGCTGGGGCGTCAGGGCTTCAGCTGCGTCGCTGGCTGCGGGCTGCCTGGGCGCACGCGGCGGGCGTGGCTCACGTGGCTCGCGGCCTTCGCCTGCGGGGCGGTCTTCACGTTTTTCGTTGCGTGAGCGTGCAGGCTTGGCCTGTGCTTCGGGCTTTTCAGCCGAGGCGGCTTCGTTGCGCGAAGTACGGGGCTCACGCGGCTCACGGGGTTCACGAGGCTCACGCGACTCGCGGTTTTCACGCGGGCCATTGTCGTTGCGCGCCTGACGGTTGCGGCCATTGCCATTGCGGCGGCCGTCATTGCGCTCACCGCGCGCTCCCTGGTCGCCACGTTCGCGGCGTGAACGTCCAGCGTTGCCGGCATTGTCGGACGTTGCGGTGGTGGATACGGCGGGGGCAGCAGTGGGTTCGGCGGGTTTCGGGCCGGCAAACCACGACAGGAAACGGGCAAATAAGCCCGTGCTGGCGGGTGCGACCAGCGCGACCGGCGTGGGCGTGGCCGCGGGTTCAAGCCGGGCTTCAACGATCGGCGCGGGCTGGCTGGGGGTGATGCCTTTGACGGCGGCTTCCGGGCGCGCCGGGCGGCCTTCGGTTTGTGCCGAGGGTGGCGTGTAAGCTTCTTCGGTGGGATTTTCGACCATCTTGTAGCTGGGCAGGACGATGTCTTCCTGATTAAGCTGGTCGTGGCGCAGGCGGACGATGGTGTGCTGCGGGGTTTCCAGGTGGATGTTGGGAATCAGCACCAGATTGACGTGGTGGCGGATTTCGATCTTGGCAATATCCGTGCGTTTTTCGTTGAGCAGGAAGGTGGCGACATCCACCGGCATCTGGCAATGCAGTGCGCCTGTGTTTTCCTTCATGGCCTCTTCTTCGAGGATGCGCAGGATGTGCAGTGCCGAGGATTCGGTCGAGCGGGTGTGGCCGGTGCCGTTACAGCGCGGGCAGGGGATGTAGCTGGTTTCGGCCAGGGTGGGGCGCAGACGCTGGCGCGACAGTTCCAGCAGGCCAAAGCGGCTGATCTTGCCAGTTTGCACGCGGGCACGGTCGAAACGCAGGGCGTCGCGCAGGCGGTTTTCGACTTCGCGCTGGTTGCGCGTGCTTTCCATGTCGATGAAGTCGATGACAATCAGGCCGCCGAGGTCACGCAGACGCAGTTGGCGGGCAATTTCGTCGGCGGCTTCACAGTTGGTCTTGAAGGCGGTTTCTTCGATATCCGCCCCTTTGGTGGCGCGACCGGAGTTTACGTCGACCGAGACCAGAGCTTCGGTGTGGTCGATAACGATGGCACCGCCGGAGGGCAGATTGACTTGGCGCGAGTAGGCAGATTCGATCTGGTGTTCGATCTGGAAGCGCGAGAACAGCGGCACGTCATCCTGATAGCGTTTGACGCGGGTCACATTGGCCGGCATCACATGCGCCATGAACTGCTGTGCCTGTTCGAAGACGTCGTCGGTATCGATGAGGATTTCACCGATTTCGGCATGGAAGTAGTCGCGGATGGCGCGGATGACCAGGCTGGATTCCTGGTAGATCAGGAAGGCGCCGCTTTGGGAGTGAGCCGCACCTTCAATGGCGTTCCAGAGTTGTTGCAGATAGCCCAGATCCCACTGCAGTTCTTCATAAGAGCGGCCGATCCCGGCGGTGCGGGCAATCAGGCTGGTACCTTGCGGTACTTCGAGGCGATCCATGATGTCGCGCAGTTCCTGGCGTTCCTCCCCTTCGACGCGGCGCGAGACACCACCGCCACGCGGATTGTTGGGCATCAGGACGAGGTAGCGACCTGCCAGTGAAATGTAGGTGGTGAGCGCTGCCCCCTTGTTGCCGCGTTCGTCCTTGTCGACCTGGACGATCAGTTCCTGACCAACGGCGAGGGCATCCTGGATGCGCGCCTTGCTGGCATCAATGCCGGCTTTGAAATAGCTGCGTGAGATTTCCTTGAACGGCAGGAAGCCGTGACGGTCTGCACCGTAGTCGACGAAAGCTGCTTCGAGACTGGGTTCGAGGCGGGTGATAACGGCTTTGTAGATGTTGCTCTTGCGTTGTTCCTTGGTGGCCGATTCGATGTCGAGATCAATGAGTTTTTGACCATCGACGATCGCAACGCGGAGTTCTTCGGCCTGCGTTGCATTGAATAGCATGCGTTTCATGTTGTCTCCCGCGCGCACCGCACGGGCAGAATCATCCTCGACCCGGCCGTGCGCGAAAAACGATGGCGCGCAGGTCAGGTGTTCGCATCAGTGGGGCGGTTTCAGGGCGTGTGTTGGTAATTGCCTTGGGCGTGACTGGTGAACGGATGGGTTCTGGTTCAAGCGGCTTCAAGATAGCGGCGTTGCATCGTTGTTATTGCCGTGATGATCTTGAAGCGAGGTATTCTGTTGCTCTGCTGTGTGGCTGTGCGCGCAAATTTTGTCGTGTCGTATCGCTACTTCGTGAGCGGGTGAGCGAAATAACCTTGGTGGTTTGCTGGGTGACGGGTGATAATCTCGCGCCTTGCGTGACGTGTGCGGACAGTGTTCATCGCACAGTCATGCAACACTCCAGGGAGCGTCACCGATGCCGCTTCGGGTCATCGGGCACGCCAGCCCAAGAATGGCAAACCGGCGCATAGTATATTGGAAATGAAGGGCTTAAGTAAAGATTCAGCGAACTGGCTGGAAGTGGATGACGAAGCCGAAGGGCAGCGCATCGACAATTTCCTGCTGCGTGTCTGCAAGGGCGTGCCCAAGAGTCACATTTATCGCATCCTGCGTAGTGGTGAGGTGCGGGTGAATAAGGGGCGTGTTACCCCGGAATATCGTCTGCAACCCGGAGACCGGGTGCGCGTGCCGCCGATACGGCTGGCGGCCAAAGCGGAGGTCGAGGTGGCTGGGGCGGCAATTCCGCTTAGGACGTTCGATGTCGTTCATGAGGATGCGGCTTTGCTGGTGCTCGACAAGCCGTCCGGGTTGGCGGTGCACGGGGGGAGCGGGGTCAGTTTCGGGGTGATCGAGCAATTACGCCGGATGCGCCCGGAGGCGCGTCTGCTGGAACTGGCGCATCGGCTTGACCGTGAAACGTCCGGTTTGCTGATCGTCGCTAAAAAACGCTCGGCTTTGACCCGTCTGCATGATGCTTTTCGTCACGGCAGTATTAACAAGCGTTATCTGGCCTTGGTCAAGGGGCGCTGGATGAATCCACGCCAGGATGTGAAATTGCCCTTGCTGAAATATCTGACCGCTGAGGATGAGCGGCGGGTGAGGGTGTCGGACGAGGGCAAGGACGCGCACAGTATCGTGCGTCTGGTGGCGCGCTGGGAAAACTTCAGCCTGGTCGAGGTGGAACTGAAGACCGGGCGTACGCATCAGATCCGGGTGCATCTGGCGCATCTGGGGTTTCCCATTGCGGGGGATGACAAATATGGCGATTTTTCGCTGAACAAGGATCTGCAGAAGGTGGGTTTGAAACGCATGTTTTTGCATGCGGCCAAATTGAAATTGCGCCATCCATTGGAGGAGGAGGCTCCTCCGTTGGTGCTGGAAGTGCCTTTGCCGCCGGAGCTGCAGCATTTCCTTGATGAGTTGGCACAGCGTGAGGCTAGGGATTATGGGCAGGCAATTTGATCTGATTGTTTTTGATTGGGATGGCACGCTGATGGATTCGGCGGCAGCCATTGTGGTGGCCATACAGTCGGCCTGCTGTGATCTGGATATTGCTCCGCCTGACGATGCGTCGGCGCGGCATATCATCGGGCTGGGCTTGCACGATGCGATGCGTAGCCTGTTGCCCGATCTGGACGAGGCGGCTTATCCGGCACTGGTGGAGCGTTACCGGCATCATTATCTGGCGCGTGATCATGAGCTCACGTTGTTCGAGGGCATCATGTCCTTGATGGAAATGCTGGTGCGTGAGGATTTCATGCTGGCCGTGGCCACCGGCAAAAGTCGGCTGGGGCTGAATCGCGCGTTGGCGAGCAGTGGGCTGGATCGCCATTTTCATGCGTCGCGTTGTGCCGATGAGTGTCACTCCAAGCCACATCCGCAGATGTTGCTGGAGTTGATGGACGAGTTTGCCGTCACACCGGAGCGCACGCTGATGATTGGTGATACCACCCATGATCTGCTGATGGCGAAGCATGCCCGTGTGCCCGCATTGGCGGTCGCGTATGGTGCGCATCCGCGCGCATTGCTGGAGGCCGAATCGCCATTGCTGTGTGCGGCGACGGTGGCCGAGGTGCGGAACTGGCTGGCGGCTCACGCATGAAAGAGCGATTGATCTGTGCCAGTGAGGCACTGGTCGATGGGGGCGACGGGGTGCGCTTCAAGGTGATGCGCGCTGGGGTCGAAGAAGGGGCTTTTGTTGTGCGTCATCGGGGTGTGGCGCATGCCTTCATCAATCGTTGTGGCCATGTGCCGATCGAACTGGACTGGCAGGAAGGCAAGTTTTTTGATCTGACGGGCAGTCACTTGATCTGCGCCACCCATGGTGCAATGTATGCCCCCGAAACCGGCCGTTGCATCGGTGGGCGCTGCAATGGTCAGGGTTTGAGCCCATTGGTCGTCGTGGAACATGACGGCAATATTTATCTGAAGGAATGAAATGAGTCTGCCCGATCACGACAATAGCCCTGGCTGGGAACGCAAGGTGCTGGAGCGCATTGCCCTCGAAGGCATTACCGAGCAACGTCGCAGCCGTCGTTGGGGAATCTTTTTCAAATTGCTGGGTGTTTTTTATTTCACCCTGTTTCTGGTGGCGCTGGGTGACTGGGGTGGCTCGGTCGAAAAATTGGGAGATGGCACGCGCCACACCGCACTGGTGCAGATCAATGGCGTCATCCAGGCAAAAGGGGATGCCAGTGCCGAACGGGTGAATGGTGCCTTGCAGGCGGCTTTCGAAGACAAGGGAACGCAAGGGATCATTCTGGCGATCAACAGCCCCGGCGGTAGCCCGGTGCAGGCGGGCATGATTTACGATGAAATCCGCCGTTTGCGGGGCAAGTATCCACAGACACCGTTGTATGTGGTAGTTGAGGATGCCTGTGCTTCCGGCGGTTATTACATTGCAGCGGCGGCGGACCGGATTTTTGTCGACAAGGCCAGTGTGATTGGTTCAGTCGGTGTACTGATGGAAAGTTTTGGTTTTACCCATGCGATGGATAAGCTCGGTGTTGAGCGTCGCTTGCTCGTTTCGGGGCAGAACAAGGGATTCCTGGATCCTTTCATGCCGGAAGACCCGGTGCAGAAAGCACATGCCCAGAAAATGATCGATGAAATTCATCAGCAATTTATCGACGCAGTGCGTGTCGGGCGCGGCCAACGTCTCAAAGAAACACCGGAGATGTTCAGCGGCTTGATGTGGACGGGCGCGCGCAGTATCGAGCTCGGTCTGGCGGACGCGTATGGCACGGTGGATTCTGTGGCGCGCGAGGTCATCAAGGTGGAAGATGTTCGTGATTACACGGTCAAGCAGAGCCTGGCAGAGCGTTTTTCGAGTCGTTTCGGTGCCAATATGGTGGATAGCATGGCCTCTCGCGCCCTGCAGCTGGCCACACAACTGAACTGGCGTTGATCGGCTGGGGCTGCCCATTTCGGGCAGCTGTTGTTGTACGCGAAGGCGGCAACTCTCTAAGATGCACCGTTTTCGTTTGCAGCCGATGCAGGCGTGCCACTATAACTAATCAACTCATTCATTTAAAAAGGAAAAAACATGGCGTTCAATGGCAAGGTGGTACTGATTACGGGTGCGGGCAGTGGTATGGGGCAGCTGGCCGCCTGGCGGCTGGCGGCCACGGGAGCGAAGGTGGCGGCGCTGGATATCAATGAAAAGGGTCTGGCGCAAACCGTTGAAGGCAAGCCGGGGATCAAGGCCTATGTGGTCGATGTCACCGATACGGATGCGGTCAATCGCGTTGTGGTACAGGCGGAGCAGGATCTGGGCTCGTTCGACCGCGTCATCAATGCGGCTGCGATCATGCCTTTTGGCAAGCTGCTGGAACAGCCGACGGCGCAGATCCGCCGCCTGATGGATATCAATTACGGTGGTCTGGTGAATATTTCCAAGGCGACGCTGCCGGGGATGCTGAAGCGCGGCAAGGGTGATTTTGTCAGCTTTTCATCGATGCTCGGCCAGATGCCGACGCTCTACACCGGGGCTTATGCGGCCACCAAGTTTGCCGTTTCCTGCTACACCGAAGTGCTGTACCACGAGAACCGCAACCAGGGCGTGCGCTTTGTTTGCGTTTGCCCGCCGGCGGTCAAAACACCGTTGTTGCAACAGGCAGTGGATACCGTCTGGCCAAAGATTCTCGATGCCAATCCGCCGATCAAGCCCGAAGAAGTGCTCGATGCCCTTGAGGTTTCGCTGGAAAAGGGTGAGCTCTGGTGCCTGCCGGGCAAAGGCACACGCATCGGCTACATCATGCGTCGCCTGCTGCCGGGTGCGGTCTGGAAAGAAGTGCACAAGGCCGAGGGTGCCTGAGCCGGTTTGCGGGCGTTACGGTAGTTCGATGCCCTCGGCGCGCAGCATCCGGCAAAGGGCAATCAGCGGTAGGCCGATCAGGGCATTCGGGTCATCACCCTGCATGTATTCCATCAGGGCGATGCCCAGCCCTTCGGATTTGGCGCTTCCGGCACAGTTGAGCGCGTTTTCGCGGTCGAGGTAGCGAAGGATTTCAGCATCACTCAGGTTGCGGAAACGCACCGCCGTGGGGACGCCGCTAACTTGGCTGCGGCCGGTTGCGGTATTGAGCAGACACAAACCGGTATGGAAAAGCACCTCTTTTCCACGCATCGTTTGCAGTTGGCGCATGGCATTATCCCGGGTTCCCGGTTTGCCGAAGATTTCGTTGCCGCAGTAGGCCACCTGGTCGCTGCCGATGATGAGTGCTTCTGGAAACCGCTGGGCGACTGCCTGCGCCTTGGCGAGTGCGAGGCGTTCCGCCGTGATGGCGGGCGGTTCGCCGGGAAGTGCGGTTTCATCGGTTTCTGGTGCAACGGCTTCAAACGGGATTTGCAGGCGTGTTAGCAGTTCGCGACGGAATGTTGAGGTTGAGGCCAGTATCAGGCGCAGGTGCGGTTTGGGTGGGTGTGCTGTGTTCATGGGTGGGTGGTGAGTGCTTTGGTGCGTCGTGGGTTTTGACTGAAGAAGCGAAAAATAATATCATTCTCTGTTTGAGTTGCGGCAGGACATGATGCAGTTGAGCGGTTTGATCATCGATAGCCTTGAGTTTGCACGCACCGGGCGGAGTTTGTCCGGAGTGGTTGCCGTCGCGGCATTGCGGCGTCTGGTGGATTTGCTGGCAGACGACACGGGTGAGTTGGTCTGGTCGGTGCGTGGCGAATTGGCCGTAGACAACACGGGCGAACGGCGATCCTGGCTGACCATCGCGATTGAAGGTGGGTTGCGCTTGCAGTGTCAGCGTTGCCTGGCGTCCATGCCTTGGCATTTGAAGGTTGAGAGCCGCTTGCTGTTGATGCCGCCGGGCAGGGATTGGCCGGATGAGTCGCTGATTGGCTTCGAAGAAGGCGGTGACGCTGATCCCGTTGAGGCGCTGGCCGAGCAGGTTCTGCTCGATCTGGTTGAAGATGAGGTTTTGCTGGCTTTGCCGATTGCACCACGGCATGAGTCGTGTGTAGTGCCGGTGCATGATGATGGCAGATTGGCCGCTTCGCCTTTTGCCCGTCTGGCAGTGCTGAAAAAGGCGCATTGAAGGACGTGCTTGTAGGCGTGCGGTGAGTCGGTTACAAATTTTGAAAGTTTTTGAAGGAGTAGTGAAATGGCTGTTCAGCAGAATAAAAAATCCCCCTCCAAGCGTGGCATGCATCGTGCGCACGATTTCCTGACGGCACCCCCGTTGGCCGTTGAAGGTACGACGGGTGAAGTGCATCTGCGTCACCACGTCAGCCCGAGTGGCTACTATCGTGGCAAGAAAGTACTCAAGGCCAAAGGCGAGTAAGCTGGCAGGCTTGTGGTCTTTTGTGCTGCGCTGCGCCGTCACAGGCGCAGCGTGTGGCAGGTCATGGAGCCGTCGTTTCGTAACGATGGCATCCTTGTGTTGAGCGTTCAGGTTATTTCCGGGTAGGCACGATGACGGTCACGTTGGCCATCGATTGCATGGGTGGCGACCACGGTCCGTCGGTGACGGTTCCGGCGGCGTTGAAGTTTTTGCGTAAGGATGTCGATTGCTCGGTCATTCTGGTCGGACGCGAGGAGGTGCTGTCGCCTCTGGTGGCCTCGGTGCGCCAGGAGTTTGGCGCGCGCCTGGCGTTGCGTCATGCCAGCGAAACCGTGGAAATGGACGATCCGGTCGCCACGGCCTTGCGGCTCAAGAAAGACTCCTCCATGCGTGTCATGGCGGATCTCGTCAAGTCGAATGAGGCGCAGGGTGCGGTGTCTGCGGGCAATACCGGCGCGCTGATGGCGATTTCGCGTTTTGTCCTCAAGACCTTGCCCGGCATTGATCGTCCTGCTATTGCGGCCATCATGCCCAATGTCAAGGGGTATACCTATGTCCTTGATCTGGGTGCCAATGTCGATTGCGCTCCCGAGCACTTGCTGCAATTCGCCATCATGGGCGCGCAGCTGGTTTCCGCGATGGAACACAAGGAGCGGCCGAGTGTGGGCTTGCTCAATGTGGGCGAGGAAATCATCAAGGGTAATGATGTGGTCAAGCGCGCGGGCGAGTTGCTGCGTGACAGCGGGCTCAATTTTCAGGGCAATGTGGAAGGCGACGATATCTTCAAGGGTACGGTCGATCTGGTCGTTTGCGATGGTTTTGTCGGCAACGTGACGCTGAAGGCTTCTGAGGGCTTGGCGCACATGGTGTTCGATACCCTGAAAACCGAATTTACCCGCAACATTTTCACCAAGCTGGCTGCCTTGATGGCGTTGCGTGTGCTCAAGGCTTTCAAACAGCGTTTTGATCCGCGGGGTTATAACGGTGCCAGTCTGCTCGGTTTGCGGGGGGTGGTGGTCAAGAGTCACGGCTCGGCAGACGCAGTGGCCTTTTTCAATGCGCTGGAACGGACGGCCGAGGCCGTTCGGAATCGTCTGCCGGAGCGTATTGCCGAACGCATGGCGCAGTTGCCAGCTTCTATCCTGAATGTGGCAGCGGCATCATGAACCATAAAACGATACGGGCACGGATTACCGGTACGGGCAGTTGTTTGCCCGGTGCCCCGGTGACCAACGATGACCTGCGCTCGCGCGGCATCGAAACTTCCGATGAGTGGGTTGTTGAGCGTACCGGCATCCGCGCGCGACATCTTGTGGACGATGGCGTGGTGTCCAGCGATCTGGCCCTCGAAGCCTGTCAACGTGCGCTGGCTGCGGCTGGCCGTGCGCCGGGTGAGGTGGATCTGATTGTCTATGCCACCTCGACCCCTGATTTTATTTTTCCCAGCAGTGCGGCCATCCTCCAGAACAAACTGGGGATCCGCAATGGTGGCGTGGCATTTGATGTGCAGGCGGTCTGCAGCGGTTTTGTGTATGCGCTGACGGTGGCTGAGAAATTCATCCGCTCGGGCTCGCATCGCTGTGCGCTGGTGGTGGGTGCCGAGGTTTTCTCGCGCATCCTCGACTGGAATGATCGTGGCACCTGCGTGCTGTTTGGCGACGGTGCCGGGGCTGTTGTGCTGGAGGCGGATGAATCTGCCGCGAATGACGCAGGCATTCTGGCCACGGCGCTCCATGCGGATGGCCACTACAGCGATATTCTTTCCGTACCCGGCCAGATCAGTCATGGTCAGGTGATCGGTTCGCCTTTCCTGCAGATGGACGGCAAGGCCGTGTTCAAGTTTGCTGTCAAGGTGCTCGCGGAAGTGGCGCATGAAGTGCTCGATGCTGCGGGTTTGAAGACTGCCGACATCGACTGGCTGATTCCGCATCAGGCCAATATCCGTATTTTGCAGGCGACGGCCAAAAAACTGGAATTGTCCGAAGACAAGGTCATCGTCAGTGTGGATCGTCATGGCAACACCTCGGCGGCCTCAGTGCCGCTGGCTTTGGACCAGGCAGTGCGCGCGGGTCAGGTCAAGCGGGGCGACACGCTCTTGCTCGAAGGGGTGGGCGGCGGTTTCACCTGGGGTGCCGTGCTGCTCAGGTTCTGAGCTTTTCACCGTGACAAGAACAAGAATCTAAGGATGCAACGCATGAAATTCGCACTGGTATTTCCCGGTCAGGGTTCGCAGAAACTCGGCATGATGGACGCGTATGGCGACCATCCGGTGATTCGTGAGACGTTTGCTGAGGCCTCGGCTGCACTGGGGCGTGATCTCTGGCAACTCGTGAGCGCAGGCCCGGCAGAAGCGCTGAATCAAACGGTGAATACCCAGCCGTTGATGCTGACGGCCGGTATCGCCGCCTATCGTTTGTGGCTGGACAAGGGCGGCCCGAAGCCGGTGCTGGTGGCCGGGCATAGCCTGGGCGAATACACCGCGCTGGTGGCGGCGGGGGCAATTGCCTTTACCGATGCGGTTCCGTTGGTTGAATTGCGTGCAAAAGCGATGCAGGAGGCGGTTCCAGCAGGCGAAGGCGGCATGGCAGCCATATTGGGGCTGGATGTCGCCACGGTGCGTGCTGCGTGTGCCGAAGCGGTGGAAGGCAAGGCGGGTGAAGTGGTTGAGGCGGTTAACCTGAATGCGCCGGAGCAGACGGTGATTGCGGGCCATGCAGCGACGGTGCAGCGTGCAGCGGATCTTTGCAAGGCGAAGGGTGCCAAGCGTGCCATGATGTTGCCGGTTTCAGCTCCTTTCCATTGTGCGTTGATGCGGCCTGCGGCTGAAAAGCTGAGCCAGCGTCTGGTCACTTTGACGGTGCATGCGCCGCAGATTCCTTTGCTCAATAACGTCGATGTGGCCATCGTCAGCGATCCGGCACAAATCAAGGATGCGCTGGTGCGCCAGGCTGCCGCCCCCGTGCGCTGGGTGGAAACCATGCAGGCGATGGCGGCACAGGGGGTCACTCAGGTTTATGAATGTGGCCCGGGCAAGGTGCTGGCAGGGTTGGTCAAGCGTTGCGCGGATGGCCTTGAAGGCGGCGCGATGGCGGATGTGGCTGGCATGGATGCGGCACTGCTGGCGTTGCAAGGCTGAGTCTGAGTGATAGGGTGGCTAGGCTTGCTGGTGTGGTGTAGCGTGGTACGGCCATTGTTTATTCAAGATTGCGAGGAGGAAATATGCTGACAGGTCAGGTAGCACTGGTAACAGGCGCATCGCGCGGTATTGGTCGCGCCATTGCGCTGGAGCTTGGCAAGATGGGCGCTACGGTGATTGGGACAGCGACCACGCCGGAAGGTGCGGCCGATATCCAGCAGGGGCTGAATGCAGCTGGAGTCAAGGGGCTGGGTGCGGCACTCAATGTCACCGATGCGGCCGCTTGTGAAGCGCTGATCGGCGAGATTGATGGCAAGTTTGGGGCAGTCGGCATTCTCGTCAATAACGCGGGGATTACCCGCGATAACCTCGCCATGCGGATGAAGGATGACGAATGGGATGCGGTCATCGAGACCAACCTGAAGGCCGTGTTCCGGCTTTCCCGGTTGGTGATGCGCGGCATGATGAAAGCGCGCAATGGTCGCATCATCAACATCACGTCGGTGGTGGGGGCAGCGGGGAATCCCGGGCAGGCTAACTATGCGGCGGCCAAGGCGGGGGTGGCGGGCATGACGCGCGCCCTGGCGCAGGAACTCGGCAGTCGCCATATCACCGTGAACTGTGTCGCGCCGGGTTTTATTGATACCGACATGACCAAATCTTTACCGGACGCACAGCGCGATGCACTGCTGACTAAAATCCCGCTGGGTCGTCTGGGGCAGGCCGATGAGATTGCCGCAGCGGTCGGTTTTCTGGCCAGTCCGCGTGCCAGTTATGTCAGTGGTATCACGTTGCATGTGAATGGCGGCATGTACATGAGCTGAAGCTTGAATCGTTTCATTACGTTTCATTGCAATTGCATCTTCAGGTTGGTAAAAATCCGGCCGTTTCACGTTAAAATAGAAAATTCATTTATCACACCTGACAATCAGGGAAGGAGCAGTCCATGGAGAACATCGAACAACGTGTCCGCAAGATCGTCGCCGAGCAACTGGGCGTGAACGAATCCGAAATCAAGAATGAATCCTCGTTCGTTGATGATCTGGGTGCCGACTCGCTGGATACCGTTGAACTGGTGATGGCGCTCGAAGAGGAATTCGAATGCGAAATCCCGGACGAAGATGCCGAGAAGATCACCACCGTGCAGCAGGCCATCGACTACGTCAATGCCCATCTGAACAAGTAAACAAGTAAAAAACTGGTTGTAATCGAACAATCGCAGAGGAGACTGCCTTGTCGCGTCGTAGAGTCGTCGTTACCGGTCTGGGCGTTATCTCGCCCGTCGGCAATACCGTTCCCGTCGCCTGGGACAACATCGTTGCCGGTCGTTCCGGTATTAACCGGATCACCCGCTTCGATGCTTCTGCGTTTGCTTCGCAAATCGCCGGAGAGGTCAAGGATTTCGATATCTCGACCTATATTTCGGCCAAGGATGCCCGCCGGATGGATACCTTCATCCATTACGGCATGGCTGCCGGCATACAGGCATTCAAGGATTGTGGTCTTGAAATCACGCCTGAAAATGCCGAACGCGTCGGTGTGAATGTGGGTTCGGGCATCGGTGGTTTGCCGATGATCGAAGAAACGCACAACGATTACCTTGCCGGTGGCCCCCGCAAAATCTCGCCCTTTTTCATTCCGGGCACCATCATCAACATGATCTCCGGTCATCTGTCGATCATGTTCGGGCTGAAAGGGCCGAATCTGGCGATGGTCACGGCCTGTACTACGGCCACGCACTGTATTGGTGAATCGGCACGCATGATCGAATATGGTGATGCGGACGTCATGATCTGTGGCGGTGCTGAATCGACGGTCGTGCCGCTGGCGATTGGCGGCTTTGCTTCGGCGCGCGCGTTGTCTACGCGGAACGATGATCCGGCCACCGCCAGTCGTCCGTGGGATAAAGATCGCGATGGTTTCGTTCTGGGTGAAGGTGCCGGGGTGCTGGTGCTGGAAGAGTACGAACACGCCAAAGCGCGCGGCGCGAAAATTTATGCCGAAGTGGCAGGTTATGGCATGAGTGCCGATGCCCATCACATGACCGCTCCGGCGGAAGATGGCGATGGCGCACGCCGCTGCATGGTCAATGCGCTGCGTAATGCCAAGCTGAATCTTGACGAAATCGATTACATCAATGCGCATGGCACCTCAACGCCCCTCGGTGATCTGGCCGAGACGATAGCTGTTAAACGGTGTTTTGGTGATCAGGCCAAACGATTGGTGGTGAATTCCACCAAGTCGATGACCGGGCATTTGCTGGGTGCGGCAGGGGGCGTTGAAGCGGTTTTTTCGACGCTGGCTGTGCATCAGCAGATTTCACCGCCCACCATCAATATCTTCAATCAGGATGAGCAGTGCGATCTTGATTATTGCGCCAATACGGCGCGCAAGATGGAAATCCGTGCGGCACTGTCGAATTCCTTCGGTTTCGGCGGCACCAACGGCACGCTGGTGTTGCGCCGTATCTGATTTCTGTCAGCGGTTGCCATGCAGCTGCCGCTGATCATTCCTCTCCGTCCTTCCCGCTGGCTGGCGTTGTTGCTATTGGTGGCGCATGGGCTTGCGGCTGCAAGCCTCATGGGGCTGGCATGGCATGCCCAGACTTGGCCCACAGGCTGGCTCGCAGGCTGGGCTTGGGGTCTGCTGCCTGTCGTCGCGCTTTCCCTGGGGTGGCAATGGCGACGGTTGTTTGGTCTCCATCGCTATATCGAGTTGACCCTGTTGGCGGATGGTCGTGTGGATTATCGCTGCCATGATGGTGTGACGGGTTCGGCGCGTGTCGATGGCGCGAGTACGGTCATGTCCTGGGGGGTGGTGCTGCTGTTACGCCCGGCGCATGCTCGCCGAGAGGCATTGACCTTGTTGCCCGATGCTCTGAATCACGATGATTTTCGCTGCCTGCGGCTGTGGCTGCGTTGGCGAGCGGATGTCGAACAAACCTGACTTTCAGCGGCGGAGTGGCCGCGGACGCAGTATGGTACGGCGCGCTGTGAGGTGCAGTGCAGGATAGTCGCGGCTGAAGTGTAGACCACGGCTTTCCTTGCGTTGCCGGGCGCAACGCACGATCAGATGCGCAGTCAATACCAGGTTGCGGAGTTCGATGAGATCGTTGCTGACCCGGAAATGGGCGTAATACTCATCGATTTCACGTTCCAGCAGACGGATACGATGCAAGGCGCGCTCGAGGCGTTTGTTGGTACGCACGATCCCGACGTAATCCCACATGAAGCGGCGGAGTTCGTCCCAGTTGTGGGAGAGGACGATTTCTTCGTCGGCATCGGTGACGCGGCTCTCGTCCCAGGAAGGCAGTTCAGGCAGGGGTTGTGGGGGGGTTGCGAGGATATCGATTGCGGCTGATTCGGCCAGCACCAGACATTCAAGCAGCGAGTTGCTGGCCAATCGGTTGGCACCATGCAGACCCGTCGAGGCGGTTTCGCCGATGGCATACAGGCCGGGCAGGTCGGTACGCGCCTTGAGGTCGGTCAGCACCCCGCCGCAGGTGAAATGGGCGGCTGGGACAACGGGAATCGGATCACGGGTGATGTCGATGCCCAGCTCCAGACAGCGTGCGTAAATGTTGGGAAAGTGCTCGCGGACAAATTCGGCTGGTTTGTGGGTAATGTCGAGAAACACGCAGTCGAGACCCTGCTTTTTCATTTCGAAGTCGATGGCGCGTGCCACGATGTCGCGCGGCGCGAGTTCGGCGCGCGGGTCGTGTTCGGGCATGAAACGCGTGCCGTCAGCCAGACGTAGCACGCCACCTTCGCCGCGTACCGCTTCCGTAATCAGGAAGGATTTGGCCTGCGGGTGGTAGAGGCAGGTTGGATGAAACTGCACAAACTCCATGTCAGCCACGCGGCAACCGGCACGCCAGGCCATTGCCGTGCCATCCCCGGTGGAGGTGTCCGGGTTGGTGGTGTAGAGGTAAACCTTGCCTGCGCCGCCGGTCGCCAGCACCGTATGGCGGGCACGGAAGGTCTCCACGCAATCGTGCTGGATGTCGAGCACATACGCACCGAGGCAGCCGCGTTCAGGCTGGTCGAGCTTGGCGCCGCTGATGAGATCGACGGCGATGTGGTGTTCGTAGGTATGGATATTTGGATGACGGCGTACCTTGTCGGTCAGGGTTTCCTGGACAGCAGCACCTGTCGCGTCATCGACGTGGATCACCCGGCGATGGCTATGTCCCCCTTCGCGGGTGAGGTGGTAGCCCAGATCGGTGCTGTCGTCGCGGGTGAAGTGTACGCCCTGGGCGATTAGCCACTCGATGGCGCGGCGGCTGTTTTCGATGACGAAACGTGTCGCCAGCGGATCGCACAAACCTGCGCCAGCCGTGTCGGTATCCTGTATGTGGGCTTCAACGGAGTCGGCCGCATCAAGTACGGCGGCGATCCCTCCTTGCGCCCAGCCGGAGGCCGAGTCTTCGAGGTTTTTTTTGGTGATGATGGCGACGCGCAGATGGTCTGCCAGTCGCAAGGCCAGCGATTGCCCCGCGAGGCCGCTGCCGAGTATCAATACATCGAAATCAATCACGATGTGCCGGATTTCCTGACCCGAAGAGAAAACGGGTCGGAACTATAACATGGGTTGCGCGCGCCAAGCCGGATTTACCCTCATCTCATCCTCATCTCCCCCCAACCCACGCAGCGCCTATAGTACTTCTGCTGCGTGGTCGGCCAGGCGCGAACGTTCGCCGCGTTGCAGGGTGATGTGGCCGGAATGAGGCCAGCCCTTGAAGCGATCAACAACATAGGTGAGGCCGGAGCTGCCTTCGGTGAGGTAGGGCGTGTCGATCTGCGCGATGTTGCCCATGCAGATCACCTTGGTGCCGGGACCGGCACGGGTGATGAGTGTTTTCATCTGTTTGGGCGTGAGATTCTGTGCTTCGTCGATGATGAGGAATTTGTTCATGAAGGTGCGGCCGCGCATGAAGTTGAGTGACTTCACCTTGATGCGGCTGCGGATGAGATCCATGGTCGCCGCGCGTCCCCATTCGCCGCTGGCCGCCGCACCACCGGTGTCTTCGGGCGGGCGGTTGAGCACGTCGAGGTTGTCGTCGAGCGCGCCCATCCAGGGGGTCATCTTTTCTTCTTCGGTGCCGGGCAGAAAGCCGATGTCTTCACCAACCGGCACGGTGACACGGGTGATGATGATTTCGGAGTAGCGTTTGCTGTCGAGCACCTGGGTGAGGCTTGCGGCGAGCGTCAGCAAGGTTTTGCCCGTACCGGCCTGCCCCAGCAGGGTGACAAAGTCGATGTCGGGATTCATCAGCAGGTTGAGGGCGAAATTCTGTTCGCGGTTGCGTGCGGTGATGCCCCAGACCGCGTTTTTCTGGTGCGTGTAATCCACCAGGGTTTCCAGAACGCCACTCTTGCCGTCGGTTTCGCGCACCCAGGCGTAGAGGGGCTGCGCGCCTTCCTGCCAGACGTGTTCGTTGATCAGCAGGTCTTTGCACAGCGGCCCTTTGATGCGATAGAAGGTGCGCGTGTCCTGTTTCCAGGATTCGAGATCCTTGCCGTGCTGGTCCCAGAAATCGGCAGGGAGCTCGCGCGTACCGGTGTAGAGCAGGTCGGTGTCTTCGAGCACCTTGTCGTTGAAGTAGTCCTGCGAAGCCAGCCCCAGCGCGCGCGCCTTGATCCGCATGTTGATGTCTTTTGACACCAGGATGACGGCGCGCCCCGGAAACTGTTCGCACAGGTGCATGACCACCGAGAGGATCTGGTTGTCGGCCTTGCCGCTGGGCAGCGCCTGGGGAAGCAGGCTGTTGATGAAAGATGTTTGCAGGAACAGGCGACCGCTGGCCATCTGGTGCGAGGGCACGAGCAGGGGGATGCCGTTTTCGATGGTGGCCTCATCGCCGCTGGAGATGATTTCGTCGAGCAGGCGGGTGACCTGGCGCGTGTTGCGGGCGACTTCGGTCATGCCTTTCTTGTTCGCGTCGAGTTCTTCCAATGTCATCATCGGCAGGAAGATGTCATGTTCCTCGAAGCGGAACAGGCTCAACGGGTCGTGCATCAGCACGTTGGTGTCGAGTACGAACAGCTTGGTTTTTGGCTTCGGCTGGGCAGCAGTGGATTTTGCTGCGGCGGTTTTTCTGGCGTTCATCGTCATCTCCTTGGGGGGGGGGGAGGCGTGTGGCCGTACTGCCTGAGGGGTGTGGCTCAGTCTTTCAAGTGTGCTGTAACCGTTTTTAGCACATCGGCAGCGTGGCCGTCAGCTTTTACAGCACGCCATTCGTGGCGTAACACGCCTTGGGCGTCGATGAAGAACGTGCTGCGTTCGATGCCGCGCACTTCCTTGCCATACAGTTTTTTCTGTTTGATGACGCCAAAAATGGTACAGGCGATTTCTTCGCTGTCGGCGAGCAGTTCGAAGGGGAGCCCCAGCTTGGTTTTGAAATTTTCGTGAGACTTGAGGCTGTCACGCGAAAGGCCGTATACCGCGCAGCCCAGTCGGGAGAATTCTGCATGAAGGTCACGAAACTGGGCGGTTTCAGTGGTGCAGCCGGGGGTGTTGTCCTTGGGGTAAAAGTAGATGATCAGCGGGTGGCCGCGCAGGCTGTGGAGGTTAAAGGTTTGCCCTCCGGTCGCGGGTAGCGAAAAATCGGTAACAGCCTGTGTCGTCATCATCTTCCTTTCATGCAGCGGCGAGATTCCAGGTGTTGAGGAATTCGGCACCTTGCAGCATCAGTGTGCCGGAGCGTCCGGGCAGTTCGCCGCGCACGATTTCATGGCGTGGCAGTTTGGCCCGTTCGAGTGAGGCAAAAATATCCCGGGTTGAACACAATGTATAGCCTTGGGCTTTCCAGCCTTCGAGCAGGCGTTCAAGGATGGGCAGCAGTTTCATGCCTTCCAGTTCGGCATGCAGGGTGAATACATGGCCATGAGTGGTTGTCATGGGTGGCTTGCGTGTCAGCTCAAGCAGCTGTTCATGCACATTGTTTTCGTTCAGGGAGCCTACGCCGATCAGCTCGTCGAGTGTCGGCAGGGTGGTAGGCAGTTGCGGGCAATGGATGACTTCGCCTTGCCATACCGGCATGAACGGGTGGCTGCCACGGGTGTCCGAGGCATAGTCGAAGCCGAGTTGCTGGGTCAGGCGCAGTGCCTGCCCGTTCATCTGCCAGCCTGCAGCACCGTGGGTTTTGGCCGGTGTGCCGAAGATTTCCGCGTAACGCGCACGAGCCATTTGCATTTCGTGTTCTGCCCAGGCGGCATCCGCCTGTTCGATCCCATCCTGCCATTTGACGTGATCCCAGCAATGAATGCCGGTTTCATAGCCGGCATCACGCACGCCGCGCAGGATATCCGCCCCTTTGCGACCGATGTCGGGGCCGGGCAGGAGCGTGCCGTAGAGCAGGGTTTTGATGCCGTAATGCGACACCACCGAGGTACGCGAGACTTTTTTCATGAAGCCGGGTCGAAGCGCGCGTTTCAGGGCGCGGCCTGTGTGGTCAGGACCCAGCGAGAACAGAAAGGTGGCGTTGGCCTCAAAACGGCGCAGCGTTTCAACCAGGCGCGGTACGCCTTGCAGCGTGCCGCGCCAGGTGTCGACGTCGATTTTCAATGCGAGCTTCAAGGCTCGTCCTTTCAGTCAACCAGGCTACGGGCAGCGGCTACGTCGCCGCGATAGGCTTCAAGGATGCCTTTGAGCGCGTCCTGCATGTTGGTTTGCGGTGCCCAGTTCAGTTCGTTCATGGTGTTTTCAATTTTGGGCACGCGATTCTGCACGTCCTGATAACCCTTGCCGTAGTACTCGCCCGATGTGGTTTCAACGAGCGTGACCTTTTCGGCACTGTCGCGATATTCCGGATACTGTTTGGCCATGTCGAGCAGCATGTGCGCCAGTTCGCGCACCGAGTAGTTGTTGTGCGGGTTGCCGATGTTGTAGATCTTGCCGCTGGCGATGCCGTCCTTGTTGGCGATGATGGCCATCAAGGCTGAAATGCCGTCATCGACATAGGTGAAAGCGCGCTTCTGCGCGCCGCCGTCAACCAGCTTGATCGGCTCGCCCCGCACGATGTGGCCGAGAAACTGGGTGATGACGCGCGAGCTGCCTTCTTTGGGCGTGTGGATCGAGTCCAGCCCTGCACCGATCCAGTTGAACGGGCGGAACAGGGTGTAATCGAGTCCTTCCTGCTGGCCATAGGCGGCGATCACGCGATCCATGAGCTGCTTGGCGCAAGCGTAGATCCAGCGCGGCTTGTTGATCGGGCCATAGGTGAGGCTGGAGTTTTCCGGATCGAATTCGTCGTCTGCACACATGCCATAGACTTCGGAAGTCGACGGGAAAATCACGCGTTTTTTGTATTTCACTGCATGACGAATGATGGGCAGGTTCGCTTCGAAGTCGAGTTCGAAAACGCGCAGCGGTTCCTTGACGTAGGTCGCCGGTGTGGCAATGGCGACCAGCGGCAGCACGGTATCGCACTTCCTGACGTGGTATTCGATCCACTCCTTGTTGATGGTGATGTCACCTTCGAAGAAGTGGAAGCGCGGATGCTTGACGAGATCGCCCAAACGATCCGACTGCATGTCCATGCCATGAATTTCCCAGTCGGTCGTCTCGAGGATGCGTTGGGTGAGGTGGTGACCAATGAAGCCGTTGACGCCGAGGATGAGGATTTTTTTCATGGTTTGAGGTGTGAGGGATATGAAGGTGGCAAGGTCAGATCAGGGTGATTTTGCCGGTACGACAAATATCGTTGAAATTCCGGGCGGTGAGCGGCAAGCCGTTCAGTTCGGCAAGAAGCAGACGCAAAGGGCGGGCATCGCCACAGCAAACGTAAAGCCCGCCATTATCCTCGTAAAGCCGGGGTTCCGGGGCGGGCGTAACCCGGGGCGGGGGCGGTGCGAAGGCCGCTGGGAGAAAACTCTTCAGAACACGCAATTCGCCCCGTGAGGTCGTGCAGAAAGCGCCGGGGTAGGGCGGCGCCACGGCGCGGATCAGGTTGTGGACGGTGGCGGCGGGTTGCTGCCAGTCGATGCGGCCATCTTCTGGCTTGCGCCCGCCGTAATAGCGACCCAGGGCAAGATTCTGCGGCTGTTCCACAGCACTTCCCTGGAGGAGCTGGGGGAGCACATGGTCGAGTGCCATTTCAGCCGCGACGGTGACTTTCTGGAATACCTCATGCGCTGTGTCATCCGGCAGGATGGGCACGGCCTGCTGTGCGAGGATGCCGCCAGCATCGGGCTTTTCCAGCATGCGATGCAGGGTCGCGCCGGTTTCGCGTGCGCCCTGCAGTACCGCCCAGTTCACCGGCACGCGGCCACGGTATTGGGGCAGTAGCGAGCCGTGCATGTTCCACGCGCCACCAGCTGGAATCGCCAGCAAGGGGGCTTTGAGCATCTGCCGGTAGTAGAAGGAGAAGATGAAATCGGGTTGCAGTGCGGCGATTTGCGCGACGATGGCGGGATCGTTGGGGTCGTCAGGCGTGATGACCGGGATGCCGTGCAGTGCGGCCAGATCCGCCACACTGTCAAACCAGATGGTTTCCTTCGGATTGTCTGTGTGGGTGACGAGCAAGGCAACTTCCACGCCCTGCGCCAGCAGTACCGACAGGCAACGCACGCCGACGTTGTGATAGGCAAAGACCACTGCGCGTGTCATCGGCGGCTTTCCTGTTATTTTTGTTCGAGGAGTGCCTCGACCAGATAGCGCGGGCGGTGACGAACCTGCTGGTAGATGCGGCCGATGTATTCGCCGAGCAGCCCCACGCCGAACAGCGTGAGGCCGATCAGGAAGAAGGCAATGCCGAACAGGGTGAACAGGCCTTCAGCTTCAGGGCCGTGCACGATGCGACGGATCATCAGGAGGATCACGAACAGCGCCGAGAGCACGGAAATGCCTATGCCCAGCACGGAGAACCATTGCAGCGGCACCAGCGAGAAGCCGGTCATCAGGTCGAAGTTGAGGCGAATCAGGCTGTAGAGTGAGTATTTCGACTCGCCCGCGTGACGTTCTTCGTGGCCGATGACGATTTCTGTGGGGCGTTGTGCAAAGGTATAGCCCAGTGCCGGAATGAAGGTGCTGACTTCCTTGCAGCTGTTAATGGCGTCGACGATGGAACGCGAGTAAGCGCGCATCATGCAACCCTGGTCGGTCATCTTGATGCGGGTGATGCGCTCACGTAGGCGGTTCATGGCGCGCGAGGCGTAGCGGCGGAAAAATGTGTCCTGCCGCTGGCGACGGATGCTGCCGACATAGTCGTGGCCTTCCCGCATTTTTTCGACCAGTGCGCCGATGTCTTCGGGCGGGTTTTGCAGGTCGGCATCGAGGGTGATGACGGTCTGGCCACGGCAGTGTTCGAAGCCCGCCATGATCGCCATGTGCTGACCGAAGTTGGCGGCAAACAGGATGACGCGGGTGACTTCAGGGCGTTGCTGGAACTGCTCGCGCAGGATCGCCGCCGAACGGTCGCGGCTGCCGTCGTTGATGAAGATGACTTCGTAAGAGGTCTCCAGGGCATCGAGTGCCGGGTAAAGGCGGGCGAATAATGCAGCCAGCCCTTCTTCTTCGTTATAAACGGGAATGACGACAGAGATTTCGGGCGGGGTCATTGCAGCGGAGGGATGCGATTGTGGAGGCGTGGAATTCTATCAGTCTCGCGGCGGCAAGCCTTGCAATACCTGAGAGATCGCGGTGCAGACCCGATCTACATCCGTGTCGGCCATGCCCGGAAACAGGGGCAGCGTGACTGTGCGTGCGCCGACCTCTTCGGCCTGCGGAAAGTCGCCGGGTTTGAAGCCCCGTTTGCGGTACAGGGAGAACAGGTGCAGCACCGGATAGTGCACGCCGATGCCGATCTGCTGTTCTTTCATCGCGCCAATGAAAGCGGCACGATCATGGCCACGCGGCAGCAGGATCTGGAACATGTGCCAGTTGGAATGGCTGAAATCTGCGAGAGGCAGTTCGCAGCCCAGGGTTCGGTCGAAGGCCGCGAAATACCGCTGCGCCAGCCTGCGGCGACGTTCGGTGAATTCGGCGGTACGCTTCAGTTGCCCGAGGCCGATGGCAGCGGCGATGTCGGTCAGGTTGGACTTGCCGCCAAGCACATCGACATCCATGCCGCCATCGGCAAAACGCTGTACCCCCTGCAGGCGCAGGCGTTCACACAAGGCGGGGTCAGCGTCGGCGGGCAGCACCAGCGCGCCGCCTTCGCTGGTGGTGATGTTTTTGTTGGCATGAAAACTGAAGGAGATGAAATCGCCTTCAACGCCAATGGGGGTGCCGTTCCACGAGGCACCAAAGGATTGCGCGGCGTCTTCAATCACCCGCAGCTGGTGCTGACGGGCGATGGCGTAGAGACGGTCGCGGTCGACCGGCAGGCCCGCCAGATCGACGGGGATGAGGGCGCGGGTTTGCGGGGTGATGGAGGCGGCGATCCGGTCGAGATCGATATTGCGTGTAACGGGGTCGATGTCAACGAAGACCGGGGTTGCGCCGACGCTGAGGATCACGTTGGCTGTGGCCACCCAGGTGAGCGGGGTGGTGATGACTTCATCGCCGGGGCCGACCCCCGCCAGACGCAGGGCGACTTCGAGTGTGGCCGTTCCCGAACTGAAGGCACGCACCGGTCGCCCGCCGCAACAGGCCGACAGGGCTTCTTCAAAGGCTTTGACCTTGGGGCCACTGGTCAGCCAGCCCGAGCGCAGCGCCGCCACGACATCGGCGATGGTTTCTTCATCCAGCAACGGCCGTGTAAACGGTAGAAATGCTTCATTCACCACAACGCACTCCTTGCAGGCTCATGTACGAGCCACGATATAGACGCCGATCATGATGCAGCCGATGCCCAGCAGTTTTTGCGCCGAGAGCGGCTCGCCGAACCATTGCCAGGCAACGAAGGCATTGATGACGTAACCGATCGACAGCATCGGGTAGGCGATGGATACCGGCACGCGGGACAGCGCCATGATCCACACCACCAGGCTCACCGCGTAGCAGGCCATGCCGCCCATGATGTAGGGCTGAAAGGCCAGTTTCATGCCGATGGGAATCAGGTTTTCGAGGTGGAATTCGAAATGGCCGACGGCATTGGTACCGGCCTTGAGCAGCAGTTGGGCGCAGGCATTGAGCAGGACGCCGGTGAGGATCAGGGCAAAGGCGACGGGATTCATGATTTATGGTTTTTTGACGATGACACGGCGTGTGTCGCGGGCGATCACGCGCATGGGGATGCCTTCTTTTTCAAAACGCTGCCAGGTCGCCGGGTCGAGCAGTGCCCAGGCTTCGGGGGCAGTTGTCCAGGCCTGTTCGAAACCTTTTTGGTCGGCGATAAATTTATGCGGTTCATGTTCGATGCCAAAGCCGAGTTCGTCTTTGTAGAACACCATTGTGGTGGGGCGTTTCAAATAGAACTGCAGGCTCTGGTCGTAGGTATTCACGCTGAAGAAAGGTGCATCCGGTTTAACTTGTTCACGAATTTTTGCGGCAATGTGCGCGGCGGAATTCGCCGGTGAGAGGCTGTCGTGGCCGAGCAGGATGGCCAGTGACATCAGCAAGCCACCGGTCGCCAGGCTGAGTATGGCCGACCGGGGTTTTTGGGCACGGGCAAACAGGATGGCCAGCAATGCGCCGACGAGCAGGCTGATGGCCGCTGCTCGCAGCCAGGGGATGTAATTGGCATACAGCTCGGCAGGTACCCGTTCGCTGCTGAAGCGTGTGGCTTCAGGGGCGAAGTAGAGTGCGACGATGCCGAGGACGACGAAGGGTGCGGCATGCCAGACCAGCAGGTGCGGGCGACGTGCGGACAGCCGGGCAAGGTGCAGGCCGATCAGTGCTGCCAATGCCGGAAACAGCGGCAGGATGTAGGAGGCCAGTTTGGAACTGGAGGCCGAGAAAAAGCCGAATACGACGACACACCAGACCAGCAGGAAGCGTTGTGGCTGAAAGTGCTGTTCCGGATTGCGCCGGATGGCATGAGTCAGCATCGTAAACAGGCTGACCAGCCAGGGCAGCATGCCGGCCAGCAGGATGGGAATGAAATACCACATCGGCTGATAACGGCCGTGCGCTTTGGTCAGGAACCGCTCGAAATGCTCGTGGATGAAAAAGAAGTGCGCGAATTCCGGATTGGCGCGCGAGACGGCAATGAACCACGGTGCCGTGACGGCCAGCAGCAGGGCAAGGCCGGAGACGAGATGCAGCTTGCGCCAGATCGAGAAATCCCGCTGCCAGAGCGTATAGACGACCAGCGTGGCCGCGGGCAGTGCCATGCCGATCAGACCTTTGTTGAGGATGGCCAGTGCCAGCATGAACCAGCCTAGCCACATCCAGTGGCGGGTGGCATTCGGTGTGGCGGCGGCTTCGTCGCGCTGGGCGAGAACAAAGCAGAAGATGGCCGCCGAGAGAAAGAAACTCACGCCCATGTCTAGCGTATTGACATGGCCGATCATCACCCACAACAGGCTGCTCGACAGCACGCTGGCTGCATAGAGCGCGGCATCTTTGCCCCAGAGTCGCCGCACCGTGAAGGCCGTGGCGAGGATGCCCAGAAAGCCACACAGCGCACTCCACAGGCGGGCGGTCCATTCGTGCTGGCCAAAGACGGTGTAAGCGGCGGCCGTGGCCCAGTATTGCAGGGCAGGCTTTTCAAAGTATTTGATGTCGTTGAGGCGCGGGGTCAGCCAGTCGCCGCTGGCCACCATTTCACGCGGGATTTCGGCGTAGCGGCCTTCGTCCGGATTGATGAGTTTGCGCTGGTGCAGCGTGCCGAACCAGAGTACCGACAGCGCAACGAAGAGCAAAAACAGCCTGCCTGCGGACAGAGGGCGTTGAGGTGAGGAAAAGTTCATGGCTCGATGAGGAGTGCGGCTGCCACGTTGCGGCCTTCGGCGACGAGGATGTTGAAGGTGCGGCAGGCCGCGCCGGTATCCATCACTTCGATGCCGATCTGGGCCGCCATCAGTTCGCGGAGCAGCGCGGGTGGGGGAAACTGCTGACGGCGACCCGTACCGAACAGCAGGATTTCACTGCCCTGTTCGATCACGGGGCGAAAATCGGCTGCGTCGAGTGCGTCAAATCCTGATGTCGCCCAGGCGGTGAGCAGGTGCTGAGGGAACAGGAGCAGGCTGGTGGTGTGGCGTTGACCGTTGATGTCGATGCGGCGGTCGTCGAGGGCGGTGACGATATTGCGACCGATATTCAGTTCTCGATGGAGTTTCATCGGGTGGGCAGAAGAAAAGACGAAAAAGCCGCGCTGATTCGTGTGCTGATCGGTGCGTTGATCAGTCAATGAATGGCTGTGCGGTTTGCGGCATGCAGTGAGCTTCGGTAAGATTATACCCTTTGCCTGTCTGCTTCCCCCCGGATTGGGGCGAGTGGCCATGGTGCTTCTTCAGGAAGGATGGTTCGTGCGATGCAACCCGTGATGAAATCTGCCAAGCTGGCCAATGTCTGTTACGACATCCGAGGGCCGGTGCTGGCGCGTGCCAAGCAGATGGAGGAGGAGGGGCATCGCGTCATCAAGCTGAATATCGGCAATCCCGCGCCGTTCGGTTTCATCGCACCGGAAGAAATCATTCAGGATGTGATCCTGAATCTGCCGGAAGCCTCAGGTTACAGCGATTCCAAAGGCCTGTTCGCTGCCCGCAAGGCCATCATGCACTACACGCAGGAGAAGAAAATTTCCGGCGTGCAGGTGGATGATATTTACATCGGCAATGGGGTTTCGGAACTCATCGTCATGGCGATGAACGCGCTGCTCGATTCGGGTGATGAAGTGCTGGTGCCGACCCCGGATTACCCGTTGTGGACGGCAGCCGTCAGTCTTTCCGGCGGCAAGGCGCGGCATTATCTGTGCGATGAGGGCGCAGGCTGGTTACCCGATCTGGACGACATCCGCAGCAAGATCAGTTCGAGCACGCGTGCCATTGTCATCATCAACCCGAACAACCCGACCGGTGCGTTGTATCCGGTCGAGCTGCTGAAGGAAATCGTCGAGATTGCCCGCCAGAACCAGCTCATCATTTATGCCGATGAGATTTACGACAAGGTGCTCTACGATGGCGTGACGCATACGTCCATTGCTTCGCTGGCGGAAGATGTGCTGTGCATCACCTTCAATGGCCTGTCGAAAAACTACCGCGCGGCCGGTTTTCGTGCCGGCTGGCTGGTGGTGTCAGGCGAAAAGCGGCATGCCCAGGATTACATCGAGGGGCTGAATATGCTGGCTTCGATGCGTCTGTGCGCCAATGTCCCGGCGCAGTTTGGCATCCAGACCGCGCTGGGCGGCTATCAGAGTATCAATGATCTGGTGGCACCCGGTGGCCGTTTGTGTCGCCAACGCGATCTGGCCTGGGGCATGCTCAATGACATGCCGGGAGTGAGCTGCGTCAAGCCGCAGGCCGCCATGTACCTGTTTCCGCGTCTTGATCCGCAGATGTACCCGATCAACGACGATCAGCGGTTCATCCTCGAACTGCTCGAGCAGGAGCGCGTGTTGCTGGTGCAGGGCAGTGGCTTCAACTGGCCCAGCCCGGATCATTTCCGCGTGGTTTTTTTGCCCAATACGGATGACCTGACCGAGGCTTTGAACCGTCTGGCGCGCTTCCTTGAGGCTTATCGCAAACGGCATGGCACCTGATGGTATCTGATGGGGGAGGGATACGCCGTAACGCCTGCTGTCTCCTGTTTTCCTTATTTTCAATTTTTCACTAAACAATCATGAAACCCATCAACGTAGGACTCCTGGGCATCGGCACGGTCGGTGGCGGCACTTTTACTGTACTGACGCGTAACGAAGCCGAAATCACCCGGCGTGCCGGCCGGCCGATCCGCATCAGCATGGTGGCAGACAAAAATCTCGACCTGGCACGCAAGATCACCCAGGATCAGGCGCGGCTGACGGACGATGCCTTCAGCGTGGTGAGTGACCCCGACGTCGATGTGGTGGTTGAGTTGATCGGTGGCACAGGGATTGCCAAAGACCTGGTGCTGAAGGCCATCGAGCACGGCAAGCATGTGGTGACGGCCAACAAGGCGCTGCTTGCCAAGCATGGCAACGAGATTTTTGCGGCAGCACGCGCCAAGGGCGTGATGATCGGTTTCGAGGCAGCGGTGGCCGGCGGCATCCCCATTATCAAGGCGCTGCGCGAAGGGCTGACCGCCAACCGCATTCAGTGGGTGGCCGGGATCATCAATGGCACCACCAACTTCATTCTTTCAGAAATGCGCGACAAGGGGCTGCCCTTTGCCGAGGTGCTCAAAGAGGCGCAACGGCTGGGTTATGCCGAGGCTGACCCGACCTTCGATGTTGAAGGGGTCGATGCCGCGCACAAGCTGACCATCATGGCGGCGATTGCCTTCGGCATTCCGATGCAGTTTGATAAAGCGCATGTTGAAGGTATCAGCCAACTGGAGGCCGATGACATCAAATACGCCGAACAGCTCGGTTATCGCATCAAGCTGCTGGGCATTACCAAGCGCAAGGCGAATGGCATCGAGCTGCGTGTGCATCCGACCCTGATCCCCGTCAAACGGCTGATTGCCAATGTCGAGGGCGCGATGAATGCCGTGCTGGTGCAGGGCGATGCGGTGGGAGCGACGCTGTATTACGGTAAAGGTGCGGGCGCTGAACCGACCGCTTCGGCGGTGATTGCCGATCTGGTGGATGTGGCGCGGATGCAGACGGCCGACCCCGAACATCGCGTGCCACATCTGGCCTTTCAGCCCCACGCCATGCAGGACACGCCGATTCTGCCGCTGGCCGAGGTGGAGACCCGCTATTACCTGCGGCTGGCGGTTTCCGACCAGCCAGGCGTGCTGGCTGACATCACGCGCATCCTCGCGGATCAACAGATTTCCATCGAAGCGGTCATCCAGCGTGAGCCGGACGAAGGGCAGACCCAGGCCGACCTGATCCTGCTCACGCACCAGACGCAGGAAAAAAATATCGATGCGGCGATGGCAAAAATCGATGCACTGCCCGTCGTCAAGCGCAAGACGGTACGTCTGCGCCTAGAAGAACTCGATAAATAAAGCCACAGAAACTGGAAGAACTCATGCGTTACCTCAGCACCCGGGGCAACTCGCCCAGCAAATCATTCACCGAAATCCTGCTCGCCGGTCTGGCACCCGATGGCGGTCTGTATCTGCCGGAAGCCTACCCGCAGGTGACCCGCGAGGAGCTGGCCGCGTGGCGCACGCTGCCCTATCACGAGCTGGCCTTTCAGGTGCTGGGCAAGTTCATTGACGACATTCCCCCGGCCGACCTGCAAGCCCTCGTCCAGCGCACTTACACGGCAGGCGTTTATTGCAATACACGTCCCGGCGAGAATCCAGCCGTGGCGCAGGAGATCACGCCGCTGCGCACGCTGGAGCCCGGTCTGCATATTCTTGAACTGTCCAACGGGCCGACGCTAGCCTTCAAAGACATGGCCATGCAACTGCTCGGCAACCTGTTTGAATACGCATTGGGCAAAACGGGGGCGGTGCTCAACATTCTGGGCGCAACCTCGGGCGATACCGGTTCCTCCGCTGAATATGCCATGCGCGGCAAACGCGGCATCCGCGTGTTCATGCTTTCACCGCACGGCAAGATGAGCCGCTTTCAGACCGCGCAGATGTTTTCCCTGCAGGATCCGAACATCTATAACATCGCTGTCAAGGGCGTGTTCGACGACTGTCAGGACGTGGTCAAGGCCGTCAGCAACGACCACGCCTACAAGGAAAAATACAAGATCGGCACGGTCAATTCGATCAACTGGGCGCGGGTGGCCGTGCAGATCGTGTATTACTTCAAAGGCTATTTCGCGGCGACCCAATCGAATGACGAAGAAGTCAGCTTCAGCGTGCCTTCCGGCAACTTCGGCAACATCTGTGCCGGACATATCGCCCGCATGATGGGCTTGCCGATTCGCAAGCTGATTCTCGCCACCAATGAAAACGACGTGCTCGACGAGTTTTTCCGCACTGGCGCTTATCGTCCGCGCGCGACGGCGCAGACCTATCACACCAGCAGCCCGTCGATGGATATTTCCAAAGCCTCCAACTTCGAGCGTTTCGTCTTTGACCTCGTGGGCCGCGATGCCGCCACGGTGCGCGAACTGTGGGGCAAGGTGGATGCAGGGGGCACCTTTGATCTGGGCGGAACACCGTATTTCAACCGTCTGACCGAGTTTGGTTTTGTTTCGGGAAGCAGCAGCCATGCCGATCGGCTGGCCACTATTCGTTACGCGCACCAGAAATACGGAGTCATGATCGACACCCATACCGCCGATGGCCTCAAGGTGGCGCTGGAGCACCGCGAAGCGGGCGTGCCGCTGGTGTGCCTCGAAACCGCGCAGCCGTGCAAGTTTGCCGAAACGATCCAAGAGGCTTTAGGGTGCGAGCCGGAGCGTCCCGTCGCCATGAATGGCATCGAAAAACTGCCTCAGCGTTTCGACGTCATGGAAGCCCTCGCCCCAGCGATCAAGGACTACGTTGCGCAGCATGCTGTTTGATGCGGCTTGAGGCGTTGATGTCGTTGATATCGCTGTGGCGTTACATCGTGTCACACTTTTCTGCCGGGATTCCTGCGGTATTCGTTGTCATCAAATCCGCCGCTGATTAAACTTCCGCCCGTTTCCATTTCGGAGTTCCTTCTGTGGATAGTTCTGCTTGTCGATCCTGTATCGACGCATCACAGGCAAGGTTATCGCGGGCTTCATCCTGATCCATCCTGTAATCTCTCCCGCCTCGACCTTGCCCGCTGTGTCTCTCTGTGTATCCCTTGGGCGGGTCGTGGCAGCAGTCAACATAGCCGTCTGGCGGCGGGTTGCCACTTTCCATTTGTATATGTTTTAGGTCGCCATCATGGATGCTGGCATGACATGCGGTTCGCATGGGAAGTTGGGTCATGAATTTCACGCCACTAAACAGGCTGCTGGCAGGTTTTCTGCATAGTCGTCATATCACCCGGAATTTTCGTCGTCCAGCGTTGCTGGATAGCCTGGCGAATACGCTGGTCAAGGCGGGCGAGAGCCGGGAGATGGCGCCGCACCTGTCGCAAACGCTGCTGGATGCGGCGTTTGCACCGGCTGATGCCTTACTCCAACAACTGGAAAGTCATGCGGATGGCCTGTCAGAAGAACAGGCCGGCAAGGTTCGTGAGCGGGTCGGCCTGAATGAGGTCGAGCATGAAAAGCCGCTGCCCGGATGGCTGCACCTGTGGCATTGCTATGTCGATCCGTTCAATCTGCTCCTGACCCTGCTGGCGGCGATCTCTTTTCTGACCGAAGATATCAAGGCCACGGTGGTCATTTCAACCATGGTGGCCTTGTCGACCCTGATCCGTTTTTTTCAGGAGTCCCGTTCCAACAAGGCCGCCGACCAGCTCAAGGCCATGGTCAGCAACACGGCCACCGTGCTGCGGCGCGACATCGTGGCCGATGCCGCAGAAAATGCGCGGCGTTATTTCGAGGTGGTGCTGCATCCCCATGCGTCACGCACGGTGGAAGTGCCGATCAAGCAACTGGTTCCCGGCGATGTGGTCGTGCTATCCGCCGGTGACATGATCCCGGCGGATTTGCGCGTACTCAGTGCCAAGGATCTGTTCATCAGTCAGTCAGCGATGACGGGTGAGTCGTTGCCGGTGGAAAAATACGTCCAGCAGCGTCATGCGGAGGAACACAACCCGCTCGACCTCGACAATATCTGCTTCATGGGCACCAACGTGATCAGCGGTTCGGCCGTGGCGGTTGTGGTGGCGACGGGGGAGCACACATTCTTTGGTGCGCTGGCGCAGCGCGTGACGGCCAGTGACCGTCGGGTGACGGCCTTCCAGGCTGATATCAACAAGGTGAGCTGGCTACTGATTCGCTTCATGCTGGTGATGTCGCCCATCGTTCTGCTCATCAATGGCTTCACTAAAGGCGACTGGCTGGAAGCCTTCCTGTTCGCGCTGTCGGTGGCGGTGGGGCTGGCACCGGAAATGTTGCCGATGATCGTCACCTCCACGCTGGCCAAGGGGGCTGTCATTCTGTCTAGGCAGAAGGTGATCGTCAAACGGCTGGATGCCATCCAGAACTTCGGCGCGATGGATGTGCTGTGCACCGACAAAACCGGCACGCTCACGCAGGACAAAATTTTTCTGGAGCGGCATACCGATGTGTTTGGTGGCGAGAATGCTGATGTACTGGAATACGCCTACCTCAACAGCTATTACCAGACCGGCCTGAAAAATCTGCTCGACGTGGCGGTGCTTGACTATCAGCATCTCCATCACGAGCTGAAGCCCGCCGAGAACTATCGCAAGATCGATGAAGTGCCGTTTGATTTCCAGCGTCGCCGCATGACGGTGGTCGTGGCCGAACATGAAGATCATCATCTGTTGATCTGCAAGGGCGCGATTGAGGAAATCGTGTCGGTCTGCTCGCAATATCGTCATGGCGACGTGAATGAACCGCTCAAACCGCTCGAACCGCTGACCCCGCAAGCCCATGCACGCATCATCCGGGTGACCAGCGACCTGAATGATGAAGGGCTGCGCGTGGTGGGCGTGGCGATCAAGGAATTGCCGCCTGACAAGGAAGTTTATGGCGTAGCCGACGAATGCGGGCTGACGCTGGTGGGCTATATCGCGTTCCTTGATCCGCCGAAAGAATCGGCAGCACCGGCCATTCGCGCGCTCAACGCACATGGTGTGAACGTCAAGGTGCTGACGGGCGACAATCCGCTGGTGACCGCCAAAATCTGTCGTGAAGTCGGGCTGGCCGTCGACGGCATGCTGCTCGGCGTAGATGTCGAACGCATGAGTGATGCCGAGTTGCGTATCGCGGCAGAAAAAACCACGGTCTTTGCCAAGCTCTCGCTCACCCACAAGGAACGGGTGGTGCGCGTGCTGCACGAAGCAGGGCACGTCGTCGGTTTCATGGGCGATGGCATTAACGATGCCCCCGCATTGCGTGCCGCGGATATTGGCATCTCGGTGGATAGTGCGGTCGATATCGCCAAGGAAGCCGCCGATATCATCCTGCTGGAAAAAAGCCTGATGGTGCTGGAGGCGGGCGTGGTCGAAGGCCGCAAGACCTTCGCCAACATGCTCAAATACATCAAGATGACCGCCAGTTCCAACTTTGGCAATGTCTTTTCCGTGCTGGTGGCCAGTGCCTTTCTGCCGTTTTTGCCGATGCTGCCCATGCATCTGCTGGTGCAGAATCTGCTCTACGATATTTCGCAGATCGGTATTCCTTTCGATCATGTCGATGAAGAATTCCTCAAGTTGCCGCAACGCTGGAATCCGGACAGCCTGCGCCATTTCATGATCTACTTCGGACCGGTCAGCTCGATTTTCGACATCGCCACCTTTGCCCTAATGTGGTTTGTGTTTGGGGCGCAGGGGCAGACGGCCGAGTCGCAAACCCTGTTCCAGTCCGGCTGGTTTATTGAAGGCCTGCTGTCGCAAACACTGATCGTGCACATGATCCGCACCCGCCAGATTCCCTTCCTGCAAAGTCGCGCCTCATGGCCGCTGATTGCCATGACCAGCCTCACCATGCTGGCCGGTCTATGGATCGTCATGGGTCCGTTGGCGTCCTACTTCAAGCTGACGGCGTTGCCGCTGGCGTATTTCCCCTGGCTGGTGGTGATGCTGCTGGCTTACATGACGTTGACCCAGGCGATGAAAGGTTATTTCACGCGCCGCTTCGGCTGGCAATAAGGAGGCAAACGCATGACGGCACATACCCATGGTTCAGGTCACCCCCATCATTACCCACCAGCACCCCAGGCGGGCGGGTACGCGCGCGCCTTCCTGATTGGCATCCTGCTCAACAGTCTGTTCGTGGTTATCGAGTATGGTTATGGCATGGCCTCGCACTCGCTGGCATTGATGGCCGATGCCACCCACAACCTGGGTGACGTGCTGAGCCTGGTCCTCGCTTGGGCGGGCAGCCTGCTGGCCCGGCGCAAACCCAGTGCGCGTTACACCTATGGTCTGCGTGGCTCCTCCATTCTTGCGGCGCTGGCCAACGCCATTTTGCTGCTGCTGGTGACTGGCGGCCTGGCCTGGGAGGCGATCGAGCGCATCGGCACACTGCAGCCCGTGACGGGTGGCACGGTGATGTGGGTGGCCGCCTGCGGTGTGTTCATCAATGGCTTGACGGCGTGGCTGTTCATGTCAGGCAGCAAGAGCGATATCAACATCAAAGGCGCGTATCTGCACATGCTGGCAGATGCTTTCGTTTCGCTTGCGGTGGTGGTGGTCGGCGGGCTGGTGATGATCACCGGCTGGTTCTGGCTGGATCCGGGGGTAACGCTGCTGCTGGTACTGGTCATTACCTGGAGCACCTGGGGGCTGCTGCGGGACGCGGTACGTCTGGCCTTGCAGGCTGTGCCTGTGGGTATCGAAGCCGCTGCGGTGCGCGATCATCTCGCGGCACAGCCCGGCGTAACGGAAGTGCATGACTTGCACATCTGGGCCATGAGCACGACTGAAAACGCCTTGACGGCACATCTCGTCTGTCCTGCCGGTCATCCGGGCGATGTTTTTCTGCATCAGCTCGCGCACGACATCGAACACCGCTTTGGTATCCATCATGTCACCTTGCAGATCGAAGTGGGCGATGCAAGCCAGGTCTGCGCCCTGGCGCCCGATCATGTGGTCTGAGCTGGCCGGATTTTGTGGTTCGCTGAATGTGAGTCGTCTGACATGACTGCTTTGCCTGATCTCGTTGAATATTTCCGGAAGTGCTGGGCGGGCTTCCTGCAAGCCCATGAGCTGCCTTTGCGCTGGCTGGGTTATGCAGCAATTACGTTGCTGGCATACACTCGGTTCTTCGTGGGCATCGGCGATTACGGCATCATCAATGGCAATGAGTCGCTGTATGTCGAATCGGCACGCGAAATGGCACTGAGCGGCGATTGGGCGATCCCTACCCTGAATGGCCTGCCCTATCTCGAAAAACCGCCGCTACTCATCTGGCTGATCACCCTGTCCCAATTTCTGCTGGGTGCGGGGGAGGCTCAAGCGCGGCTGGTCACGGCGATGTCCGCGTTTGTTCTGGTGCTCGCATTGATCCGTTATTCCGTGCTGCTGGGCATCGGGCGGCGTGGTTTTGCAGCGGCCTTCATCCTCGTCACCAGTCTGGGGATGGATCTCATGTCGCGGGTCGCAATGCCCGACATGCTGCTTACCGCATTGTTTGCCTGCGCCTGCTTCAGCACACTGGTTGCCCTGATCCGGCACAGCACGGCGCATGCCCGCCTGGGCGCGGCCTGCCTGGGGCTTTCGGCACTTATCAAAGGGCCGCTTTCCATCGCATTGTTCGCCCTGATCCTGACGGGCATGTATTTGTCAGAGCCTTCACAACGTGCCTGGATGCGGGTGCAGTGGCGGGATCGTCAGGCCTGGCTGTGGTTGTTGCTGCCGCTGACGCTCTGGCTGCTGGCCATAGAGCGACAGCAGGCGGGCACGATTTATTACTTCATCGTCAACGAACACATCCTGCGCTTCCTGGGGCTGCGCGAACCGCATGACTATTATTCCGGCTCGGTTTTTTATTATCTTCCCCGGTTGTTCATGTTCATCTTTCCGTGGGCGGGCGTGTTTTTCTTTGGCTGGCTGGCCGCCCGGCGCAAGGTCGAACCCGAACGCCGCCCGATACGCCGCTTTCTCGGGCTTTGCGTGTGGATTCCCTTGGTTTTCTTCTCCGTGTCGAGTGCCAAGGCCAATTACTACATCATTCTCTGTGTGCCTGCGATTGCGCTACTGACGGCCGAATATCTGCCCGCATTGACCGAACGTCGGCATCGCATGTATCTGGCACTCTCGGTGGCGGTACCCATCCTGCTGCTGATCGTGCTGGGGCTGCTGATACTGGGGTTTATCCAGGCCGGCTGGCGGCGTGCGGCGGCACTTTGCGTGGGTGGCCTGATTGTGCCGATTTCATTTCAGTTTGATCACCTTGTGGCACGCGCCGAACCCATCATGTCGGCACGCACGCTGGCCGCTTACATTCAGCAGCATGCCTCGACGACACCGGTTTATCTCAGACGCAATCTGCCGGTGATCGACTGCGACAGCAACGACCTCTATTACGGCCGTCATCAACGCCCGCACGATGCCAACCTGATTAGTTCAACGCAAGTGCTGGCGCGCGGTTCCGGTAGTCTGATCGTTGTAATGAATGAGCGCGAGGACGATTATCGGCAAACCCGACTGGGGCGGCAGTCGACGGAACTGACGAAAATTGGCCGCACCACCCTGTTCCAGCTTGATGCGGCAGGAACAGCGAACTGAATCAGCTATGTACCCCGCCATCCACGCGAACGATTTCTCCCGTTATGTGCGCGCCATCGGCCGAAGCCAGCATGGCGACCACACCCGCCACATTTTCGGGTGAGCCAAAACGTGTCAGCGGGGTCAGATGAGCGAACAAGGAGGTATCCACGCCTTCCGGAAACCCTGCGGCCGTGCCTTCCACCAGCGGTGTCATGATGCCGCCTGGTGCGACCGCATTTACCCGCACCCCTTGCTTGAGATACTCCCAGGACAGCGCGTGCGTCAGTGCCGCCACGCCGCCCTTGCTGGCGGAATAGCCTGCCATGTAGGGATGGCCGTAAAACGCCGAGGTTGATGCGGCATTGACGATATTTCCCCTCGTTTTCAGCAGATGCGGCAAGGCTTCGCGGCAGCACAGAAAGGTGCCGACCAGATTCACCTGCAGGATGTCGAGAAAGCTTTGCAACGAAGTTTCCGTGCTGTGCGACGAGCGCAGATACCCCGCCATATTGACCAGTCCATCCAGTTGCCCTGTGGCCGTTACAAAATCAGCCACCATCTGTTTGATGGCCGTTTCATCCGCGACAGAAGCCACAACGAACTCCGCCTTTCCTCCCGTGGCCGCCGTCGCCTGCGCGATCCTCACGGTTTCCTGCAGTCCGGTTTCATCAAGATCCACGCCCAGCACATGGCCTCCTTCCGCCACCAGCCGAACCACACAAGCCCGGCCAATACCGGATGCCGCGCCGGTGACGATGAGGGTTTTTCGGGAAAAACGGAGGGTGGGGGTCATGAGTGGTGCTCCAGAGAAAAAAAAGAGGGGGGCGTCGTCGTCATCACGGTGCTATTCAAATTCAGCCGCAGCGTGGCGCAGCAACCTTGTTTGGCATTGACTACGGTCACCGTGCCGTCGTGCAGCTCGGCGATGTGCTTGACCATGTAGAGGCCGAGTCCGCTGCCGGCGATCCCCTGGGTGTTGCTACCGCGCACGAATCGGTCGAACAGCTTGGACAACAGCTTGGGCGGAATGCCCGGCCCCGCATCGATGACTTCGAGCAGCAGGTGCTTTGCCTCCAGCCGTGCCACCATGCGGATTTCGCTGCCGGCGGGCGAATATTTCACAGCGTTATCCACCAGATTCATCCAGGCGACCGACAGAAGATGGCGGTCACCGCGCAGCAGCGGCGGATCTGCCTTCAGTTCGTCGGCGAGGCTCAGCTCAACGCGGTGCAGGGGGGCGAGTAACTGCGCCATGGACGATTGCTCGGCCAGCCAGGTGTCCAGCGCGAAGGGCTCGATTTGCGCCGTCAGACCCGTCTCCAGACGTTCGCGCGATAGGGTGTGATCAATCAGCTGGGTCAGCCGATCCATCGTATGGGCAATCTTGTCGAGCCGTTTTGTCACCTCGAGATTGTCCGGATCGATGAGTACCCGCAGGCTTTGGTTGGTGGCACCGATGATGGCCAACGGCGTGCGGAACTCGTGCGAGACCATGGCCACGAAATGCCTTTGCGACTCCGCCATCTTGCGCTCAGCATTCAGCGCTGCGGATGCGTCTTCCAAGGCGAGGCGGCGTTCTTCGGCAAGACGATTCAACTCTGTATGAATTATTTTGCGCTCGTTCATGACCAGCGCCAATGTGACACCCGCAAAAGTCAGCATGAGACTGTAGAGCCAGTAATTCACCTGGCCGCTTTGCACGTTATCCGAGACGAAAAACACCAGATTGTGTTGCGCCCCGTACATGGCCAGGAGCAATGTCATCCAGATGATCAGCAGGCTGCCGTGACGACCGAAGCGCACCGCGCCCCAGATCACGAAGAAATAGATCAGATAGGGCGGGGCAACAACACCGATCGAGTCCGTGAACCAGAAGAGAAAAATGACCCCCTCCATAAAAAATGCCGAAGCAATAAAAGCGATGGTTTCCGGCAGTCGTTCGCGGCGAATCCAGTGGTAGGGCAGTTTTCGCCAGACCAGAATGAGTGGCGTGACAGCGATCATGCTCAGCGTGTCGCTCAGCCACCAATGCAACAGGTTGCGCATGAGCATCGCGGGGGTGATCAGTTCCATCAGCCATAGCACCGTCATCGCCAGCAGCGCCGCCAGCAGCGCGGCAAGGGTGGCCACGGCAACCAGCTCCCAATAGTCGCGTACGCGGTCGAACGTCAGCTTGGGCGGAGATTTTCCGGATTGCAACTGGCTCAGCATCGCATGGGCAAAGCAAATTTCCATCGAATTGATGGCGGCTCCGGCCAGATCGGGCAGCAGCGATTGACCCATCCACAGATAAGCGGCCAAGGCGCCGCCAAAAATACTGACACAGTATTTTCTGCCACCGAGCAGTACCGCAGCCAGGCCGACGCCACTGTGTATCCAGAGAACTGGAATGCCACCCTCAAAAGTCAGATAAGCCAGCCCCGCATGGATGGCCAGTGCATATAACAACGCCACGCCGATGAGCCTGATGGGATCAAGCCCACGATCAATCAAAAAATTATTCAAACTGTATATTCCAGAACTGGTGAGGAACCCGACGGTTTTGCTCGATGTTCATCGGTAGATTCTGACCTAAAATGCGCGCTAACCACAAGAGAGTCCCTTTCAGATGAATATCGTCGTCGTTGAAGATGAAGAAGCCCTGCGTGAAGAGGTTGTCTTCTATTTGCAGCGCGCTGGTCACACGGTGATCGGCGTGGGCAGTGCTGCTGAACTTTATCGCCATCTGAGCCTTGCCAGTGTCGAGTTGATCGTGCTCGACCTGGGCCTGCCGGACGAGGACGGCTTGAGCATTGCCGCGCATCTTGCTTCCCAGAGCTACGGTCTGGTCATGCTGACTGCGCGCAGCAGCATCGACGATCGCATTCTTGGCTTGCGGGAGGGAGCCGATGCCTACCTCACCAAACCCATCGATTTCGGGCTGTTGAATGCCACGCTGGAAAGCGTGCATCGACGTCTCACGCACGCAACGACCTCCGCCGCCCGCCCGACCGGGGGAGGTACCTGGCAGCTGGACAGCAGTCAATGGACGCTATCCACGCCGGATGGCAAGGTCATCACCCTGACCGCTAATGAAAACCAGTTGCTCAAGATGCTCTTCAGCAAGCCCGGCGAAACCGTCGACCGCCGCCTGCTGATGCGTTCAACCCAGGCCGGCAGTAACAGCCTGGATCCGCGCCGCCTTGAGGCGCTGATCAGCCGCTTGCGGCAAAAAATCTTGCAGATAACGCCCACGCCACTGCCGCTGAGAACCGTGCATGGCAGCGGTTATGCCATTGTGCCAGGCGACTGAAATTGACCTGATTATTGATCCGGCACTGTAATACATGAACTTCCGTTCGCCCTGAGCCTGTCGAAGGATGAGTGGCTTTGAGCTGACGATCCTTGCTCATCATGAAAATTGACCGCCGAATGTCAGGATTGGTCAGGAATGGTCAGCACATGTTAGTGCCCTGTTTCTATCATGGGAATTCTTATAAGGGAATTCACCATGATCCGCATTCACACTTTTGCCTGGAGTCAGGCGGCTGGCATAACAAAGTCTGAACATGCCAACGGGCATGGAATCATGCCCGCACGACGAAGCGACGCTGTTCCTGCCCTGTTGTTTACCCTTGGCACGCTGGTCACGCTTGCCGCGTCGCCGGCGCTGGCCCAGCCCGACGCCGGCACCCTGCGTCAGCAGATCGAGCAGGATCAGTCGCGCCCCTTGCCGCGCCAGGCGCTGCCCATCAAACCGCGTGAGCCCGCACCGCTCAAGGTGCCGACAGGGTTGTCCGTCACCGTCAAGGCTTTTCGCTTTGCCGGCAACACCCTGATGAGCGCCGAATCGCTGGCACCTGCGGTCGCGCCTTATCTCGACCGCCCCATCGGCCTGACTGATCTGCAAAAGGCCGCTGCCGCCGTGGCCGATATCTACCGCCAGTCGGGCTGGGTGGTGCGCGTCTATCTGCCGCAGCAGGACATCGAAAATGGCATCGTGACCCTCCAGATCGTCGAGGCCGTCTTCGGCGGTACGCATCTTGAAGGGACGGTGCCGCAGCGTTTCTCAAAGGCCAGAACCATCGAGATCATCGAAGCCGCCCAGGCCAAGGGGCAGAACCTCAATGAAGAAGCCATCGACCGGGCACTGTTGCTGATCGACGACCTGCCGGGGGTTACCGCCACGGGCAAGCTGCGTCCCGGACGCTCCGGCGGCGAAACCGAACTGGCCTTGACGCTCGGCGACGAGCCGTTGCTGCGCACCGAAGTTGGCCTCAACAATACCGGTTCGCGCGGCACCGGTATCGAGCGGCTGCTGGCCAACCTCGACATCAACAGCCCGCTGGCGCTGGGCGACCAGTTGCGTGCCAACTTTGTCCACACCCAGGGCAGCGACTATCTGCGGCTGGCCGCCAGCCTGCCGATCGGCAACGACGGATGGCGCGTCGGCGCCAATGCCTCCACGCTCACTTACCATCTGGTAGCACCAGAATTCGTCGCACTCGACGGCCAGGGCAGCTCCGCCAGCGCCGGGCTGGAAGCCAGCTATCCGCTGATCCGCTCACGCAGCAAGAACCTCTATTTCAACGCCAATGCCGACCTCAAGACCTTCAACAACCAGGCCAATGCCACCACCACCACGCGCTACCGCTCTGCCGCGCTCAGTCTGGGGTTGACCGGAAACCTGTTCGACAACCTCGGCGGCGGCGGTGCCAACAGTGCCAGCCTGGCCTTCATCAACGGTCAGTTGAACCTCAACGATTCGCCCAACCAGGCGATCGATGCCGCCACCACGCGCACCGCCGGCCACTATAACAAGCTGCGCTATGCCATTCGTCGCCAGCAGCTGATCCGCGACGATCTGTCATTCTTCGCCGCACTCGCTGGCCAGATGGCGAGCAAAAACCTCGATTCCTCGGAGAAGTTCTACCTCGGCGGTGCCGACGGCGTGCGCGCCTATCCGGCCAATGAAGGCGGCGGCTCCGAAGGGCAAATGCTCAACCTCGAACTGCGCTGGAAGTTGCCCGTGGGCGTCACCCTGGTTGGATTTCACGACTGGGGCCGGATCAAGGGCAATGTCGATAACCGTTTCAATGGCGCATCGTCGCTGAACGATTTCAGCCTCATGGGTTCCGGCCTGGCGCTGAACTGGCAGGGCGAATCCGGCATGTCATGCAATGTCACCTGGGCGCGACGGCAAGGCGAGAACCCGAATCCTTCCGCCACCGGCAGAGATCAGGACGGGTCGCTCGTCAGGAACCGTCTGTGGTTGTCCATCTTGATGCCATTTTGATTATTGAGCGAGGAAAACAGCCATGAATAAATCATACCGCCTGATCTGGAGCGAGATGACCGCAAGCTGGGTCGCCGTCGCCGAACTCACCCGCAGCCGGGGCAAGCGTTCCTGCGGCGCGCTGCTGATGGCCTCTGCCGGCTTTGCGCTGGCCGCGCCCCCTGCACTATCTTCACCCTCTTCACCCTCCATTCCCGCACCCAATCAATTGCCCGTCGGCGGCCAGGTGGTGGCCGGCGCCGCCAGCATCGCTCAGCGCGGTGCGCAGTTGAACATCAATCAGAGCAGCTCGCGGGCGGCCATTGACTGGCAGAGCTTCAATGTCGGCAGCATGGCGCAGGTCAATTTTAACCAGCCCTCCAGCAACGCGGTCACCCTGAACCGCGTGCAGGACAGCAACCCGAGCCAGATCTTTGGACGCATCAACGCACCCGGCCAGGTCTTTATCAGTAATCCCAGTGGCGTCTATTTCGCCCCCGGCGCCCGCGTCGATGTCGGCAGCCTGGTGGCCACCACCCACGGCATCACCAATGCCGACTTCATGGCCGGAAATTACCGTTTCAATCGCGATGGCGCGAGCGGCAGCATCGTCAATGAAGGCGAGTTGAAGGCCGCACTCGGGGGCTATATCGCTTTGCTCGCCCCGGAAGTCCGCAATGAGGGCGTCATCCTCGCCCAGTTGGGAACTGTCGCTCTCGCCGCCGGAGAATCCTTCACGCTACAGCTCGCCGACGGGCGGCTGACGGGCATCCAGGTGGAACCGTCTTTGATTCGGGCGCTGGTCGAAAATCGCCAGGCCGTCGAAGCGCCCGGCGGCTTGATTATTCTCTCGGCCCTGGCGGTAGACCAACTGCAAGGCGGCGTGGTGAACAACAGTGGCCGCCTCGAAGCCAGCAGCCTCACCCAGCGTGGCGGGCGCATCACGCTTGAGGGCGACGCGATCGGCATCGCTGACGGCAGTCGGCTCAGCGTGGCGGGCGCCACGGGTGGCGGCGAGATCAACGTCGGTGGCGGCTGGCAGGGCAGCGGCGGCATGCATCAGGCTCGCCAGGTCACCATCGCCGGCGGTGCCACGCTCGACGCCTCGGCGACCGACCGGGGCGATGGCGGCAGCATCGTCGCCTGGTCGGATGTCGGCAAGCCCGATTCGCAGACCCGCGTGTATGGAACCCTGCTCGCCAAAGGCGGGCCGAAGGGTGGTGACGGCGGGCGCATCGAGACTTCGGGGCACTGGCTAGCCGTGGCCGGCATTACCGCCAACGCCTCGGCGGCGCAGGGCAAGGGAGGGGTGTGGCTGCTCGATCCGTATAACATCACGATCAGCGGCGGTACCACGGCAGCGGGGCCGAGTTTCCCCAACTGGACATCTGCCGCCAACACTTCGATCATCAAGAACACTGATATCAACACGCAATTGAATTCGGGCACCAGCGTCAGCATCACCACCGGCGCGGGCGGGGCGCAAGCTGGCGACATTACCATCAGCAGCTCCATTTCCAAGACCGCCGGCGGCGACGCGTCGCTGCTGTTCAAGGCGCACAGAGATATCAAACTGGATGACAACGTCGACATCACCTCCACCGTGGGGGCGCTGAATGTCACGATGCAAAGCAACACTAATGAGGCTGGCGGGTCCATTTTTTTGGTAAATAACAACATCAGCACCAACGGCGGAGCGATCACCCTGGGGGGCGGCAGCGATATCTCGACGGGCTACGCCACGGGGGCTGCTGCAAACTGGAATGGCATTGAGCTCGGATCGTATTATTCGTTCGCTTATCATGGCGCCACCCTGAATTCAAGTGGCGGTGACATCACCCTGCGCGGCATGAGCGCCAACAACACTCCCGGCAGTAACGACTATCAGGAGGGTGTCCGCATCAACAGCGGTTCGACGATCGACAGCGGCACCGGCAAGATATCCATCACCGGCCGCAGCGTCGGCACTGTCGCCAACGGTAAAGGTTATGGTCTTGGCGTCGAGATGGATGACGGCGGCAGCGCGACTACCATCACCTCAAGCAACGCCACAGCCAACGCAATCGTCATCAACGGCGATGCCAGCGTCTCGCAACTGCAGCAGGGAAACGCGGGCATAAGGATCTCAAACGCCACCATCAGCGCCACGGGTGGCGGCGGAATCAGCATCACCGGCACCGGGAATAACGGCTCTTCTAATAACGTTGCCTTGCAAAATGCCAACATCCTCGCCAACAGCGGTGCGATCGACATCACCGGCACCCAGAGCGCCAAAGATATCTACATAGCGAACGGACTCAACACCATCGGCTTCAAGCCTGGCAGCAGTGTCACCGCCTCCAGCAGCAACATTACATTGACCAGCGACAAGCTCGTCGGCGAATCCGCTCTGGCTCCCGCCAATCTGGTGGTGCAGTCCAGCGGCGCGTTGACCGTGAAGCCCTGGACCTTCTGGACGTCCGGCATTGGCATCGCCGGCGGCGCGGGAGCGCTGAGTTTGACGGCAGCCAATCTGAACGGTACCAACATTTTCAAGACCGGCTTTTCCAGCATCACCATCGGCTCGACCAGCGCCGGAGTGATTACGCTGGGTGGCGCGGTGACGACCACCGACAGTCTGAAGTTGCTCTCGCGCGACAGCATCGTCATTGGCGGCGCGCTGTCGGTCGGCACCAACAATCTGACCCTCAGTAGCGGGCGCAACGTCACCCAGACCGCCGCCATCACCGCCGCTGGCCTCGAACTGCTTGGCGCCGGAAATTTCGTCACCGAAACGACCTATACGTTGCTCAACACCGGCAATGCCATCACGACCCTGGCGGCCAACACCGGTGCTGTCAGTTTCCTGGAAAACTCCGGTTATGACATCGGTACGGTCAACACGGTGGGGCTGACCACCTCAGGAAAAACCACGCTGAGTTCCACTGGCACGGTGACGCAAAGCCAGGGGCTGGTGGCCAGAACAGGGCTGGAACTGCTCGGCACGGGCGGCACCTACACCCTGATCCATAGTGACAACCGTGAGACCCCCACGCTGGCGGGCAACACCGGCAAGCTGAGTTTTCAGAACTTCGCTGGATTTGATATCGGCACGGTGGGTTCTACCAACGGCATCACCACGACAGGCACGATAGATATCGCCTCGACATCCGGCAACCTGACTGTTTTAAAGGACATTGCCACGACGGATGCTACGGACAGTGCCATCCTGGTGAACGCGGGCAAGGGCTATGCGGCGGGCGACATAGGGTTCGGCAATATCATTATCAACGGCGGGACTATCACCACCGGAGCCGGCGGGCGGGCGACGCTGATGGGTGGCAGCGTCGCCGGCAGCACGAGTCTGATCACGATGATCGGTTCGGGCAGCGGCCGCTTCCGCTACTACAGCGACGAGGTGGTCACTAACTATACGACGCCCTTGGGTACCGGCAGCTATGCGATCTTTCGCGAGCATCCAACGCTCACGGTGACCGCCAACGCGGATAGCAAGACCTACGATAGCGATGCTTATTCGGGCGGCAATGGCGTGCTCTATAGTGGCCTCGCCAATGGCGACACTACGGCAGTATTGACGGGAAGCCTGACCTACGGTGGCACCAGTCAGGGGGCGGTCAACGCGGGCAGCTACAGCATCGTTCCGGGGGGCTTAGGCAATAATCTGGGATACGCGCTGTCTTATGTCAATGGCACGCTGACCGTCAATCCGGTGGGGGTCACCATCTCCGGCAGCCTGACGGGCACCACCAGCAAGACCTACGATGGCACCACGACGGCCACGCTTAGCGCCGGCAACTACCAGTTGAACGGTTTCCTCGGTGGCGATGGTGCTAGTGTCAGCAAGACGACCGGCACTTTTGACACCCCCGACGTCGGTGTCGGCAAGACCGTCACCGTCAGTCTGGCGAGCGGCGACTACACGGCAACAGGCGGTACCGTGATGTCGAATTACACCCTGCCCACGACGATCAGTGGCGCAATCGGAACGATCAGCAAGGCACCGCTGACCGTGACCGCCAATGCCGCCAGCAAGACCTACGACGGCCTCACCTATTCGGGCGGCAATGGTGTCGCTTACAGTGGCTTCGTCAACAGCGAGACCAGTACGGTACTCGGCGGCACGCTGGGGTATGCGGGAGATTCCCAGACAGCCAAAAACGCGGGCAGCTACACGATCACGCCGCAGGGGCTGACGAGTTCAAACTACACGCTGAGCTTTAGCGATGGCACGCTGACCATCAGCAAGGCACCGCTGACCGTGACCGCCAATGCCGCCAGCAAGACCTATGATGGCCTCACCTATTCGGGCGGCAATGGTGTCGCCTACAGTGGCTTCGTTAACGGCGAGACCCACGCGGTACTCGGCGGTACGCTTGGCTATGTTGGAGATTCACAGGGTGCTACAAATGCGGGCAGCTACACGATTACACCGCAGGGGCTGACGAGTTCAAACTACACGCTGAGCTTTAACGATGGCACGCTGACCGTCAATCCGGTAACGATCAGCTCCGGCGGTCTGACGGGCACTACCAGCAAGATCTACGATGGCACCACGACGGCCACGTTTAGCACCGGCAACTACCAGTTGAGCGGCTTCCTCGCTGGCGAAGGTGCTAACGTTAGCAAGACGACCGGCACTTTTGACACCCCCAACGTGGGCAGTGGCAAGACCGTCACCGTCAGTCTGGCGAGCGGCGACTACACGGCAACAGGCGGTACCGTGATGTCGAATTACACCCTGCCCACGACGATCAGTGGCGCAATCGGAACGATCAGCAAGGCACCGCTGACCGTGACCGCCAATGCCGCCAGCAAAACCTACGACGGCCTCACCTATTCGGGCGGCAATGGTGTCGCTTACAGTGGCCTCGTCAACGGCGAGACCAGCACGGTACTCGGCGGCACCCTGGGCTATGCGGGAGATTCCCAGACAGCCAAAAACGCAGGCAGCTACACAATCACGCCGCAGGGGCTGACGAGTTCAAACTACACGCTGAGCTTTAGCAACGGCACGCTGACGATCAGCCAGGCCCCGCTGACCGTGACCGCCAATGCCGCCAGCAAGACCTATGATGGCACTGCCTATTCGGGCGGCAATGGTGTCGCCTACAGTGGCTTCGTTAACGGCGAGACCCACGCGGTGCTCGGCGGCACCCTGGGCTATGCGGGCACCTCCCAGGGTGCCACAAATGCGGGCAGCTACACAATCACGCCGCAGGGGCTGAGCAGTTCAAACTACATACTGAGCTTCGCCAATGGTGAGCTGACCATCGACGCTGCGCCGACGCCGACGCCGACGCCAACGCCAACGCCAACGCCAACGCCAACGCCGACGCCGACGCCGACACCAACGCCAACACCGACACCGACACCGACGCCGACGCCGACACCCACACCAACACCGACGCCCACACCAACGCCGACGCCAACCCCAACCCAGACACTCACACCAAAACC